>JAWWAG010000020.1:0-23579 GCA_033721795.1 Methylophaga sp.
CCATATTTAAATGCACATCGGGATAATCAGCAGCAAATTGTTTAATCGCTTTAGGTAAGGCATAACGCGCTTGGGTATGCGTAGTGCCGATAGAAAGCGTACCTTTTTGTTCGTGACGACTGTCCGCTGCCAGTGCTTTCAAGTTTTCAACTTCTTGCATTACCCGTTCTGCCGTTGCCAGAACCGACTCACCGACGGCGGTGATGCCGGTCAAGCGTTTTCCGTGGCGTTCAAAAATTTGCAAACCAAGTTCGGTTTCCAAAGCCTGAACTTGGTTACTGACGCCTGGCTGTGAAGCATACATGGCCTCCGCAGCAGCTGAGATACTTAATCCCCGGCGGACAATTTCTCGGACATATTTGAGTTGTTGGAGCTTCATGGCTTATCGATATTTTTGAATTAGATAAGCCAATGTTATTTATTTTACAAATATAAGGCAATAATTAGCTGAAGGTGGCTAAATGCCTATTTCAGATAGTTGACGCGTGGTGATTCCAGAATATGTCGCAAACTCGGGTTGGCAGGCATTCTCAATACAGGGCTGCCAGGCAAGTGTCATCAACCTCGGTTGCCCCAATGCGAAATATTCAGTGGCTTGGGGAAGTGGCGTTGACTGTAATTGTTGAGAGGGATTTTGCTGATTTGAAGAAAAATCGCTCCCACCAGCCTGCAGTAAAAAAAAGGTCAGTAACGCTGAGCTTAAAGCTGTTATCAGTAATAAATGATGATAGGTCGACATATGCTTTGCCTCTGCTATTTCGCTTCATTAAGTACGACTCTCAGTGATCATCCGTGAAAGAAACGTGAATGATTTTTTGTCGGTGAAACAATATCTTCTGATAAAAAAGTCAGTCTTGCAGACTTGATGGTTATGACCGGGTAAAAACAATTTCCATATAATTTTTTTGAATATATATAGAAGCTATTATTGATTGTTAGAATATTAGTAGCTGGTAAACTGCTGCCATTTCGAAGGGATAAGGTCAAAAAAATGGAGTGGGGTTTTTTATTGGCCGGTTTGTTTGTCGGCATTATGGTCGGCATGACTGGCATTGGCGGCGGCTCGCTGATGACGCCCATTCTTATTTTTGGTTTTGGCATTCAGCCTGTAATTGCCGTAGGCACAGACTTATTGTTTGCGGCCATCACAAAAGCAGGCGGTATTTGGGCCTATTGGCGACATGGTGTGGTCAACTGGCCCGTTGTAGCAAAGTTAGCTGCTGGTAGCTTGCCGGCAACATTATTGACCTTATGGTTTTTGAGTAGCGGCATCAGTGAAGGCAACCATGATGCGCTGATTACCAATGCGTTGGGTATCGCCCTGATTTTGACTTCCAGCGCTTTATTGTTGAAAGGCTGGCTGGGCGGAATTATGCAGGCACAGGCTGGACATCCTTTGGTCAATGTTTTGTATAAATTGCGTGAGGATCAGCAACACAAAACTATCGCCACTGTAATTACTGGTGTCGTGATTGGGACAATGGTGACCTTATCTTCAGTAGGGGCCGGTGCACTAGGCGCGGTTGCATTATTGTTTTTATACCCACGCATGAAAGGTGTGGAAATTGTTGCTACCGATATTGCGCATGCCGTGCCATTAACATTGGTTGCCGGATTGGGCCATTCAGCAGTGGGTACCGTTAATTGGGAGTTATTAGGCTGGTTGTTGGTGGGGTCTTTGCCGGGTATCTACATTGGCAGCCATTTAGGAATTCGGATCCCTGACAAGATAATGCGGACGGTTTTGGCGGTGATATTGATTGCAGTAGGTGTTAAATGTCTGATTTAAGTAAAACAGTAGATTTGTCGATGTTCGGCTGCCCGGTGCACAAGACCAGAGCTTTACAAGCCGCGGAGCCTTTGGCGGATGGTGAAACAATATGCATTAAACTGAATAATGATGCAGTTAACACAGTGGTAAAGCATCTTCAGGAAAACGGCTATCATTGTGATGTTGATGCGCCAGACATTATTACTACCAAGATTAAAGTAACTAAAAATGACTGAGATCAGCGAAACATTAAAGATAAAAGTCGATGCGGCAATTGCGTTGCTGCAGGAGATTGCTGCCGATTATTCGCCAGCAATTTTGGCCACAAGTTATGGCGCAGAGGATATGGTGCTCACCGATCTGATTTGCAAATACGCTCCGGAAATTGAAATTTTTACACTTGATACCGGCCGTTTACCCGAAGAAACTTATGAATTGATGCAGATTGTAAAAAATCAGTATCAGCGTGAGATAAAGGTTTTTTATCCGGATACGGCGAGTATCGAAAATTTTGTTACGCATAACGGTCCGAATGCCTTTTATGACAGCGTTGAATTTCGAAAAACCTGTTGCGGTATTCGCAAAGTTGAACCGCTGCAGCGCGCTCTGGCCAATAAAAAGGCCTGGCTTACTGGCATGCGCCGTTCTCAATCTGTCACCCGGAATGAATTACCTGTTTCAGAGTGGGACGACGCACACAAACTGCAAAAATTCAGTCCGCTCACCGATTGGTCCAATGGGGAGGTCTGGAAATATATTCGAGCCTTTGATGTGCCGTATAACAAACTGCACGATAAAGGCTATGCCAGCATTGGCTGCGCACCATGCACCAGGGCGATTACCCCGGGTGAAGATATCCGGGCGGGGCGCTGGTGGTGGGAAAATCCAGAAAACAAAGAATGTGGCCTGCACGTCAAAGCCAAATAACTTGAGAGCAATGATGATTGAAAAGAAATTAACCCATTTAAAGCAACTCGAAGCCGAAAGCATACATATCATGCGGGAAGTTGCCGCTGAATTTGAAAACCCGGTAATGCTGTACTCGATTGGTAAGGATTCAGCGGTCATGCTGCATCTTGCCATGAAAGCTTTTGCGCCAGGTAAGCCACCGTTTCCGCTGATGCATATTGATACCACCTGGAAATTTCAGGAAATGATCAAGTTTCGCGATCAGCGTGCCAAAGATTTAGGTCTTGATCTGATTGTGCATACTAATCAGGAAGGCAAAGAGGCGGGTATAAATCCATTTGATCATCCACGCTATACCGACATCATGAAAACTGACGCTCTTAAACAGGCGCTCAGTAAGCATGGGTTTGATGCCGCTTTTGGTGGAGCACGGCGTGATGAAGAAAAATCCCGCGCCAAAGAAAGGGTTTATTCTTTCCGTGACAAAAACCATCGCTGGGATCCGAAAGCACAGCGCCCGGAACTGTGGAATATTTATAACAGTAAGGTCAACAAAGGCGAAAGCATTCGGGTGTTCCCGCTATCTAATTGGACCGAGTTGGATATATGGCAATACATCTACTTAGAGCAAATTCCGATCGTACCCTTGTATTACGCTGCCGAGCGGCCGGTCGTCAATTACAACGGTTTGACGATTATGGTTGACGATGACCGGATGCGTATTCCTGAAGGTGAGAAAATACGTATGGAAAAAGTACGGTTCCGGACGTTGGGCTGTTACCCGCTGACCGGTGCCGTGAAGTCAGATGCCGACACCTTGCCGGATATTATTCAGGAAATGTTGCTGACCACCACTTCGGAACGCCAGGGCCGTGCCATTGATCACGATCAAGCGGGCTCTATGGAGAAGAAAAAACAAGAGGGCTATTTCTAGCATGACTACTGACAGTTCATATCAAACCGACAGCTTGATCGCGACGGATATTGAAGCCTACCTGAAGCAGCATGAAAACAAAGAACTATTGCGTTTTTTGACTTGCGGCAATGTCGATGATGGTAAAAGCACGCTGATTGGCCGATTACTGCATGATTCCAAGATGATCTATGAAGATCAGCTTGAAGCCGTTACCCGTGACAGCGCCAAATCCGGTACGACCGGCGATCAGGTTGATCTGGCGTTGTTAGTCGATGGCTTGCAAGCCGAACGTGAGCAGGGCATCACCATCGATGTGGCTTATCGTTATTTTTCGACCACCAAACGTAAATTTATTATTGCCGATACGCCCGGTCATGAGCAGTACACTCGTAATATGGCAACCGGCGCATCCAATTGTCAGCTGGCGGTAATTTTGATTGATGCCCGTCATGGCGTACAAACCCAGACTCGTCGGCACAGTTTTATTGTCTCACTTTTAGGTATTAAGCACGTTATTGTTGCGATCAATAAAATGGATTTGATGGATTACAGCGAGCAGGTATTTAACGATATTCGTAAAACGTACAGCGAATTTGCCCGTGAACTGGAAATTGAAGATATTCATTTTGTGCCAATGTCGGCGCTGGATGGTGATAACGTTGTTAATCGCAGTGAAAATATGCCCTGGTACGATGACCAGACCATGATGGAACTGCTGGAAAACATAGAAATCAGCCATGATGCCAATACTGAAGATCTGAGATTCCCGGTGCAATTTGTTAACCGTCCGCATCTGAATTTCCGTGGTTACTGTGGCACCCTGTCTGCTGGGGTATTGAGACCGGGCGATGCTGTTACCGTCTTGCCGTCTGGCAAAGAAAGCACGATAAAATCTTTGGTCACTTACGAGGGCGACCTGGATTTTGCCGTCCCCGGTGAGGCGGTCACTGTGACTTTGCGCGATGAAATAGATGTCAGTCGCGGTGATATGATTGTTCACCGTAGCCATCAACCACACGTTTCCAACCACTTTAAAGCAATGGTGGTATGGATGACTGAACAACCATTGGTTGCCAATAAACAATACAGCATCAAAGTGGGCGTTGCTGACAGCACCGGTGTTATGACCGGTGTTGACCATCAGATCGACATCAACACATTGCAGCATAAAGATGCCAGCGTATTGGGGCTGAATGAAATTGGGCTATGTGAATTTGCACTGAATAAACCGGTGGTGTTTGATGCTTATAAACGCAATCGCCATACCGGTTCATTTATTGTCATCGATCGTTTGAGCAATGTAACAATTGGTGCTGGCATGATTACCGAAGCGGTCAACCATCAAGGTGAAAACGTTGGGAGGGGCAATTTCTCGGAATTTGAGCTTGAGCTTAATGCCCTGATCCGCAAACATTTCCCCCATTGGGATTGCAAGGATCTGGGTAAACTGCTGGATTAAACGGTAGGTTGTCGGGCAGTAATGTGACAGGGTTCACATTATTGCCTGATGGCTGATGCGCGGTCTTGTCGGTAGAAATTACAATCAATTTGAAAGCCATCTTTTATATGCATGTTTTTTTCTTTTAAGTTCTATGAATTTATTGAAAATTTATTGTTCTGATTTAAAAATCAGGAATTCTCTGATTCCCTTATTAGTAAAGTTTGGCTATTTTTGATTGATTAAAAATATATCTGCCGGAGGAACTATGAAGCACCAACCAGACTTTCGAGATGTAGGCTGCGGTGAATGTCTGAATGGAAGTTTATTGGGTTTTGATTTCACCATGGCTTTGCAACCCATTGTAGATATATCGACAAACAGCATTTGGGCGCATGAAGCGTTGGTTCGCGGTCTAAATAACGAACCTGCTGGCCATGTATTCAGTTTTGTGAATGACACGAATCGATATCGTTTTGATCAGGCGTGTCGGGTCAAAGCTATAAAATTAGCCTCAGAGCTGGGCATTGACTCGATGCTTAGCATCAATTTTATGCCCAATGCCGTTTACAAACCTGAACTATGCATTCGAACCACGCTGATGGCAGCTGAGCAGTACAACTTTCCGGTTGAGAAGATTATTTTTGAGATCACCGAGAGTGAAAAAATCGAAGATTATGATCATCTGAAAGCCATTGTGCAGTATTACCAGCAGTCAGGTTTTACCACTGCAATTGATGATTTTGGCGCCGGTTATTCCGGTTTAAATATGCTGGCGGATATGCAAACCGATATCGTTAAACTGGATATGGCACTGGTACGTAATATCGATACCGATAAAATTCGCCAAACCATTATCCGTGGCATTTTGCAGGTATGTGCTGATTTGAATATCCGAGTCATTGCTGAAGGAATTGAAAGCCGTGAGGAGTTGATCGCGCTTAAAGCAATGGGTATTGAATTATTCCAGGGATTTTATTTCGCCCGTCCATCCTTTGAGTCAGCAGCGGATATCGATCCGTCTTTATTTGCAGTCTAGTTCGGGCGGATAGCCATCCGCCACTTATCCAGCTTTTTCTGAAACGACATCGCGGCATGCGCCGGACTGGTAGAAGGTAATTGCTGCATAGAGATTCTGGCGGGCGCTTTCACGTGACGACGAAATAATTGTGCGGCTTTGCCGCCATTAAACAAAACTTTGGTAATCGCTGGATGCTGTTGGAAAAAAGCCTCAAAATCGTTAATCTCTAAACTGCTTGCATCAATACCACTGTCAAGGCTGCCACGTCGCTGGCAACGCCGCAACACATCCCATAAAGCGATATTTTCGTTTACCAGCGCCTGGCAGCGGCTGGCATAATCAAGTTCGGGCCAGTTAAAAATCTTCTGCATAATGGGCCAAAAAGCATTACGCGGATGAGCATAATATTGTTGCTGTTTCAGAGAGGCGATTCCCGGCATTGAGCCAATAATCATAATCTGTGCTTTGGGCGCTGCCAGCCAGTCAAAACTTTCCGCCAGCGTTTCTGACATTATTGGTAAAGGTTATCGTCGTGGCGGATCCAGCCATGGGGATGGCGATTCGCAGGATCATGATGCGTCCAATGCAAGATGCCGCCTTTGTCATTCCAGACATATTCGCCATATAAATCGATTTCATCACCGACCTGTAAATTAGCGACTCGCGGTGCCAAATCAATATTGTGCGCCACCATTAATGTCAGTCCGCTGGGTAACTCAACAATAAAACGCTGATGACGACTACCATCATTGTCATCTGGTAATAGCCTGGTCACTTCGCCGCTCACTTCTAACTGAACATCCGATTGGCGGTTCTCATATAAGCTTTCGGCAGTAACCGAATTAAGCGCCTGGCGATCAACTTCTGCCTGATAAAAACTGCCGATAAACAGAATCACGGCAAAGCCGAAGATCAACCAAACGCGCTGCATCATGCGTTTTTGTTTAGACATAACCAAGCTCCACAAAGATGCCGGCTAATATGCCATATTTTATATAATCGGGCAGGGTCTGCCGGCAAAATTTGCGAAGTGTTGCCGATTTTTAATCAGACAGCTCCTCTGCGGTTTGCGCAAATCGTCATTTTCTTCACTTTTGCCTGCAATGATTAGGTTTAGTGAGAATTGAGTTGACTGCGGATACCTTCAGGCGCGATGGCTGCCGGCCCAGTGGTATCGCAGTTACCTGAGGGCCTCTCAGTAGCCAATACTATATCGATATAGCTATTTATAATTTCCTGTTATAAGCGGTCACCGTTATAATATTGCGTCCATTGAAACCGTTTAGAGATCTTAGATGTATCAATACGATAAGTATGATCAGGCAATGGTCGATCAGCGAGTCGCGCAATATCGCGATCAAACTCGACGCTATTTAGCGGGTGAGTTAACTGAAGATCAATTCCGGCCGCTTCGCCTGGCCAACGGCCTGTATATTCAAATACATGCACCAATGCTCCGGGTTGCGGTGCCATATGGCATGATGTCTGCCACACAGGTGCGTAAAGTTGCCGATATTGCCCGTCGTTACGATCGTGGCTTTGTGCATTTCACCACACGTACCAACTTTCAGCTGAACTGGCCGAAACTTGAAGATGTGCCCGATATTCTGGCGGAACTGGCCACCGTGCAAATGCACGCCATCCAAACCAGCGGTAACGATATTCGCAATACCACCACCGATCAATTGGCTGGTATCAATGCCGATGAGATTGAAGATCCACGGCCATGGGCGGAAATCATTCGTCAATGGTCAACCTTTCATCCGGAGTTTGCCTATCTGCCGCGTAAATTTAAAATTGCCATAATTGCGACCAAAGAAGATCGTGCTGCGACACAATTGCACGATATTGGCCTGCGTATGGTCAAAAACCATGAAGGCGAAGTTGGTTTTGAAGTGCTGGTGGGTGGTGGTTTAGGCCGTACGCCGGTGATAGGTGTTCAAATCCGGCCGTTCCTTGAAAAAGAAGACTTATTGTCTTATCTGGAAGCGATTTTGCGGGTTTATAACCGTCTCGGTCGTCGTGATAACAAATATAAGGCTCGTATTAAAATCACAGTCCGTGAACATGGCATTAATCATATTCGCGAATTGGTTGAAGCGGAATGGGTGCAAATACGTGAACAGTTGAAGCTGGATCAAAAAGAAATCGATCGGGTTAAAGCGCACTTCACGGAACCGGATTACGAAACCGATGCGGCCAATGACACCAGCTTTGCTGAAATGCAGGCTGAAGATAAAGACTTTGCCCGCTGGGTTAAGCAAAACACTGTCGATCATAAAGTGCCGGGTTACCGCGCCGCCTATATTTCGTTGAAAAAACCTGGTGTTCCTCCGGGCGATATTACCTCTGAACAATTGGATGTGGTTGCGGATCTGGCTGATGAATTCAGCTTTGGTGAAGTTCGGTCAACACATACCCAGAATCTGATTTTGACCGATGTGAAACAAGCTGATTTGTATGCTTTGTGGTTACGTTTAAATACGGAAGAACTTGCTACGCCGAATATCAATACCTTAGGCGATATTATCTGCTGCCCAGGTCTGGATTATTGTGGTTTGGCCAACGCTAAGTCGATTCCGTTATCGAAGCAAATCATGCAGCGCTTTGATGACCTCGATTATCTCAATGATCTCGGTGATATTAAGATCAAGTTCTCGGGCTGCATGAATGGCTGTGCCCATCAAAGTGTGGGGCATATCGGTATTCTCGGTGTCGATAAAAAAGGCGAGGAGTGGTACCAATTTACACTTGGCGGCAGTTCAGAAGCCGATGCTTCTCTGGGTGAACGATTGGGTCGGGCCATTCCTAAAGACGATGTGGTTGATACGGTTGGACAACTACTGGATGCCTATGTCGAATTACGCCACGAAGACGAAAGCTTTCTGGCGGTTGTACGTCGGTTAGGCATCGAACCATTTAAAGACCGGGTATATGCAGATGCAAATAATTAAAGATCGCGAAGTTGTCGAAGATAATTGGCAACATCTGGATGATGACGCACCGCTGACCAACGGTAATATCACGATTTCATTAAATCGCTGGCAGGAACAGCATGAAACACTGAGTAAACATGAAGGTGGTCTCGGTATTCGGTTGTCTGGTGATGACCCCCTCGAAGAAATCGTGCCGGACTTAGCCCGCTTTCAGCTGGTAGTGCTGCTTTTTCCGGCATTTACTGATGGCCGTTGTTATTCTTACGCTCGGTTGCTGCGTGAGCGCTACGGCTTTAAAGCGGAAATCCGCGCTCAGGGTGATGTGCTTTACGATCAGTTGTTTTACATGTCGCAATGTGGCATCAACAGCTTTGAACTGGCCAATCCGAATCGTCTGACCAATGCTTTGAAGGCCTTTGACGAGTTTACTGAAAGCTATCAGGCGACGGTGCTGCGGCCCGAACCGCTTTACCGTCGTCGCTAAGCGTTTTTAATCATGGCGGTATATGCCATCGGCGATGTGCAGGGTTGTTTTGATGAGTTACTGAAACTACTCGACGCCCTGCAATTTGATCCTCTGCAGGATCAGGTCTGGCTGGCTGGCGATTTAGTTAATCGCGGTCCAAAATCAGCTGATACCTTACGGTTTGTCAAAAATCTGGGCGATCAAGCCAAAGTCGTGCTGGGAAATCATGATCTGCATTTATTGGCACAAGCATCCGGTATTACTGAATATCACCATCGACTGGATACTATCGACAGTGTTTTGCAAGCTGATGATCGGGAAGAATTACTGACCTGGCTGCGTCATCAGCCATTGTTTTATCACGATGCTGATATTCAGTTTTCGATGGTGCATGCCGGTTTACCGCCGCAGTGGACAATCACCGAAGCCCGGGATCGCGCCGCCGAAGTGGAAGCTGTACTTCAGGGAGAAAACTGGCGGGATTTTTTCCAGCATATGTATGGCAATAAGCCCAAAAGTTGGTCACCGGATTTGCAAGGCTGGGATCGGCTGCGTTTTATTACCAATTGTTTTACTCGTCTACGTTACTGTCATGAAGACGGTTCGCTTGCGCTAAAATTCAAAGGTGCGCCCAAAGACAAGCCAGCAAAACAAAAGCCATGGTTTGAGATGCCGGGCAGAGCCAGTGTTGATGACAGGATTGTCTTTGGTCATTGGTCACAACTCGGTACCGGCCAGTATGGCAACGTCTTTTCGCTCGACAGCGGTGCCGTTTGGGGCGAGCAATTAACGGCGGTACGCATTGATTCACAACCTTATATCTGGACAACGATTGAGGCTGATCCGGATGGTTTGCCAGCAGCACGCAATAAAACCGAAGCCGATAAGCAACGCTGGTTATAAGCGCTTGTTAGGCTTTCATTTTTAAACACAGTACAATAGCAATACGCTTTTATCGGGATATTAAAAACATGAGCAATATCAAAACCTTTTCAGGTGATTTTTCGGCGCAGGGCATTCGGGTGGGTATCGTTGCCGGACGCTTTAATGATTTTATCGTCGATCATCTGATTAATGGTGCCGTAGATACTTTAATACGTCACGGCGCCAAAGAAAAAGATATTGAAATTGCCCGGGTGCCGGGTGCTGTAGAAATTCCATTGGCGGTCAAACGTATGGGTAAAACGGGTAAATACGATGCCATTATCGCGCTGGGCGCGGTGATTCGTGGTGGAACACCCCATTTTGAGTACGTTGCTGGTGAATGTTCTAAAGGCCTGGGCCAACTGAATCTGGAATTGGATCTGCCGGTTGCCTTTGGCGTGTTGACCGTTGATACCATCGAGCAGGCCATTGAACGTGCTGGTACCAAAGCCGGTAATAAAGGTGCTGAGGCAGCCATGAGCACTATCGAAATGGTTAATGTATTGCGTCAAATCGGAGCTGCAAAATAGTGGCAGCCGGTTTACCAAGAACGCAGGCACGTCGGGCGGCAGTTCAAGCGCTTTATCAAGCGTTGGTTAATGATCAAGCGCCGGATAAGGCTGAACTGGATTTTGTTACCGCCGAATATGCTAATAAAATCGACAAAAATTACTTTCAGCTGCTGGTCGATGGGGTAATCAAAAATATCGATGAAATCGACAGCGAACTGGGCCATGCCGTGGACCGCGATTTAAAAGCCGTCGATCCGGTAGAAGTCTCCGTGCTTCGTTTAGCGGTTTTTGAGTATATGCACAGACCGGATATTCCCTATCGTGTGGTGCTGAATGAAGCCGTTGAACTGGCCAAATCATTTGGTGGTGAGCAAGGCCATAAATACGTTAATGGTGTGCTAGATAAAATGGGGGCCCGGCTGCGTAATGTTGAATATCAGGCCGCCAAAGCTAAACGCGACGCTAAAAGAAGCTGACGGATACGCCAGCGATTGTGAATCAACCATCTGAATTTTCGCTGATAAAGACTTATTTCTCATCATTGACAGCCGACCGTGAAGATGTCGTGTTGGGAATCGGTGATGATTGCGCCTTATTAAAACCACCCGCCGGGCAATTATTAGCGACCTCGGTCGATACGCTGGTGTCTGATGTGCACTTTTTTGCGGATGTGGATGCTTATCGACTTGGCCAAAAAGCGCTGGCAGTGAATTTAAGTGATTTGGCGGCGATGGGTGCAAAACCCGCCTGGTTTACGCTGGCTTTAACGATACCAAGAGCCAACACCGATTGGTTAAAAGCATTTTCGGCCGGCATCGCCGATTTGGCAAAACAGCATGATTTACAACTGGTGGGGGGCGATACCACCCGCGGATCGTTAGCAATAACTATACAGGTTACGGGGTTCGTTGATGCTGATAAGGCTTTTCGTCGTGATGCCGCCAAACCCGGCGATAAGATATATGTCAGCGGGACATTGGGTGATGCTGGTGGCGGTTTGCAGTTAAAACAGGGCAAATTGCCATTGGATAAGTTGACTGAAGCAGAGCAGCAATTTTTAATCGATCGTTTGGAATTACCCACACCCAGAAATCGGTTAGCCAGTCAGCTGGTGGGGGAGATTCAATCAGCAATTGATATTTCTGACGGCCTGCTGGCAGATTTGCAGCATATTTTAACGGCCAGTCAGGTCGGGGCGACGATTGATACCACCGCACTGCCGTTGTCATCAGCATTACAAAAACTGCCGGTAGAACAGGCACACAAATTGGCGCTGACTGCTGGTGATGATTATGAGCTCTGTTTTACAGTTTCACCGAATAAAGCTGCCGTGCTGGAAGCTGCACTGAACGGCCAGGTTACCTGTATTGGTGAAATCACCGACTTCGCGGGCTTAAAATTATTGCCAGAAATAGCCCAACAAAATCTCGATGTAAAGCCCGGCTATGACCACTTCAGTTAAACCGACTTTATCTGACCTCATCAAACACCCAGCCGTATTTTTGGCCTGTGGTCTCGGATCCGGGCTGATTCCTAAAGCTCCCGGTACTTTCGGCACCCTGGCGGCAATTCCAGTTCTTCTTTTGATGCAGCCATTGTCTTTACTATGTTATCTATTACTGACAGCAGCGTTTTTTGTCATCGGTATCTGGATATCATCAAGGGCCATCAAAATATTTCAACGTGATGATCCCTCAGAAGTTGTCTGGGATGAATTGGTTGGTTTTTTGATCACCATGATTGCAGCACCCACCGGCTGGCAATGGCTGCTCTTGGGTTTCGTATTATTCCGGATTTTTGACATCTGGAAACCTTGGCCAGTCAGTCTCGCCGATCAAAAACTACATGGCGGGCTTGGCATCATGCTTGATGATGTAATTGCCGGGATTTACGCACTGATCATTTTACAAATCATTGCTTTACTAATCTGATATTGTCAATATTTGCCGCGATTAAGATTCTGTGGCAAAGTTAATGTGCTTGATTTGAATAAGGATATTCATCGTGCACAGAAAAGGATTGACGCTCATTGAGCTGTTGATAGTGATCGCTATCGTCTCTATTTTGGCCGCTATTGCGATGCCTTCATTTAATGATTTACTCCGCCGTCAGGCAATAAATGGTCAGGCTAATGCCTTGTTCTCAATGTTATATCTGGCTAGAAGCGAAGCAATCAAACGCAGCAGCGTCGTCACCATTTGCAAAAGCAGTGATGGTCAAAACTGTGGCGGTAACTGGTCTGATGGTTGGATGATGTTTGCTGATCAGAACAAGGACGGCGCGATGGACGCCGGCGACACAATGATTACGCAAGGGCGTATCAGTGAAAAAATTGCCGTTGGCTGGGTCGCGTTTGGATCAAATAACTATATTCGTTTTACTCCGCGTGGCATGACTTTGGCACAAAATGGCACTTTTACTGTTTGCCCGGAAAATACTGACGAGAAACTAGCACGGTCAGTAGTTGTAAGCAAAACCGCACGTGTAAGAATTCCGCCGGCTGGTGAAAATGGTGCGGGTGATATTCTGAACTGTTAGTTTTATTCTAACGTTGCCAGCACTCAGCAGCTGTTAAGCTACCTGTAACAGTCTGCAAATTGTTTTGGTTAGTACCAAAATTACCGCATTTTGTATCATTTGCTTGTTTACCAGAGGGGTTTCTAGTAGCGGTCAAAGTGTAACTCGCAGTGCTTGCAGCTGAAATCGATAAAATATAGTGATTATCAGGGGATGTTGTTGTGTGGATAAGAGTAGACGCACCCGGGCTGGCACCGCATACAGTAGTATTGCCAATGTTTCCTGCATAAAACCGACAGTTGGCTCTAAATTTTTCTTGCGCTAGTTGAAGCGACAGAAGACCTGCTTTAGCATCAGCACGACGCGCCTGTTCTGTATACCCTTGATATGCTGGAATTGCGATAGCTGCAATGATGGCGATAAGAACGACAACTATCATCAATTCAATGAGTGTGAATCCGCGAAAATGAGATTTCTTCATAGGTGGTTCCTATATTTGCCGAATTGTCGATTAAAGATAGTTTAAATCATACGCTTCGTCACGTCGTAATTTGTGTTTGCCATCACAAATCTCGTTGAAATCATTACATAACACTATGAAATGAAAAAAATTAAGGCCTATAATGCATTTACAGCGTTTTTAGGGAAAGAGTATGCCCCACAATTTACGCAATGGGTTTACATTAGTCGAATTGATGATAACGATTGTTATCATCTGTATTATTGCTGCGATCGCCCTGCCGTCTTTCAAGTCCACCATTGAAAATCGTAAGTTAATTGCCGCAGCTAACGCTTTGCAAGCAGATTTGGTTTTTGCACGTTCTGCTGCCATTAAACGAAATAGAGAAGTATTTGTTTCCGTAGTTAATGAGGGTTCTGCAAATTGGTGTTACGGGATTAATGAATTAACTGCTTGTGACTGTTCGGTTCCGGGTGACTGCCAAGTTGAAACACAAGAAAATATTAAAAATAATACTATTCTGTCTGCAGTGACATTACAAAACGCGTCTGTGGACGATGTGTCATTCAATCAGTTTCGTGGCTTTGCAAGTACAACAGCTACCTATATATTTACATTGGGCGGTAAATCTACAGGAGTAGTTTTGCCTTTATCGGGCAATGCTCGCGCTTGTTCTGATTCAGGACTGGGTGGTATGGCATCATGTTAAACAAAAGTTTGATTAATCAAACTAAGCAATTGGGTTTGACGCTAATTGAATTAATGATTGCAATATTATTGGCAACATTAGTCATTGCTGCGTCGATGGGATTTTTATTTTCCTCCGTCAAGTCCAGCACAGAGAACATTAACACGATTCTGCTCAACCAAGAATTACGTTCTACACTCGGTTTCATCCATGATGAAGTTCGGCGTAGTGGCTTTACGACTGATGCAACAAATGACGGCATGTTGACTTTGCTTAATTGGAATGCTGGCAATAGTTGTTTAACGTTTGGTTACCAGCGGGCAGTCTCCACTGCCAATGCGGCAATGACATTTCGATTAGACAACAACGGTAATATGCTTTTCAAAGACTCTGATTCGGGAGTGGCTTGTCAAGGCGTTGCTATTAATGACTCAGAATTAGTCCGCATCACAAATTTCACGGTAACGCCGGCTAATATCAGTGCTTCTACTGCCCATCCCACATTAGGCGGGACATCAGTGGTTAGGATGACAGTCTCATTAACAGGTTCAATTGATAATCCTCCGATTACGCGAACGCTATCCGAGGTGATCCGGGTTAGAAATGAGTGGCCTCAATAGGTGGGTATCATGAAAAAAAATATGGTTTTACTGAAGTATCAGTCAGGATTGGTCGCGGTAGTTACTGCGGTAGTGCTGCTTATTGTTACGACAATTATTGTAGTTTTTTCAGCGCGATTTGGCTTGTCCGAAATCAAAATTTCAGCAAATGAGGCGCGTCATAAAGAAGCTCAGCAATATGCAGATGCAGCTCTAGACCAAGCGGCATCCTTTATTCGTCGTAATCCTGACTTGTATCAGGGAAGTGGCGCAGGTTGGGTGGCCTGTAATACATCTGTAGCCGTTCAAAATGCATTCCCATGTACTATTTCGATTGAAGGCCAAAATGATCTTGTTTTTGAAAGTGCTTATGGAACCTTAATAGGGAACACAATTATTCCTTTCCCACTTAATCAAGATGTAACGGCAACTGGAGCTGCCTCTGCACCATTTATCATGTTTGATAGCGGTGTGACCGGTAACATCTTGACCGTAGTTGGCGTTGGCGCCAGTAATGACGGCACCGCGAGGGCAGGCGCTAAAATAGATTATGCTCAAGTATCTTTGTTGACGCCAGGGGAAATTCCGCCCGTTATGGCACCACAATTAAACTTGAATGGTAACTTTACTATTGTTGGTAACCCGAATAATGGCATCGGAACAACTGGTGTTCCACTCTCTGGATGGACTCAAAACAACACCAGCGGTACTGGTTCATGGCAAACGTGCCATCTTGGCGACCTGCAATATAACGGCAATATATGCATTGATACTTACACCGATTCAGTTGCCGATAGAGCGAATTGGAAGCAATGTAGTTGCACTACAAGTCTCAGTAATGCCGGAAATGTAAACTACGATATATTGGTTGAGCCCGCAGGACAATTTCCGGATCCTTTGCAGTATGTTTTTGGTTTTTCAACCATCGATCAGTTGAGAGCTACTATTGCCGCTGAAGGTAAGTATTACCCTGCTGGTTGCAGCGGTCTTGAAACGTTAAATTTAGCTTCTTTGAACAGACCTTGGATATTTGTTGAGGGGGACTGTACGGTGCCCGCTATCGGCACCAAAGCGTTACCAGTTGTTTTGGTTGTGAATGGCAAAATGACGATAAATGCTAGTACTGATGTTTGGGGCCTGTTGTTCTCAAATACCGAGCTTAAAACTAATGGTGCCGCCGTCGTTCATGGCGCAATGATTGCCAGAAATATTGCCGATATCACGAATGGTGGTTACACACAAATTTACGACCCAGATGTGTTGGAACGTTTAGCTGAAGACGAATTGAATACATCTCTAAGCAAAGTGCCATATAGTTGGACAGATCTGATTAGCAATCTGCCGAATACATGACTAGGGTGAAAATATGAATAAAGCATATTCTTATCAAAAAGGTATTGGCCTTGTAGAGGTCATGATTGCAATTGTAATTGTGGCAGTCGGAATTTTAGGTATTTCAAAGTTACAGTTAAACGTTGTCAGAAGTGGCGTCGACGCTAATAATCGAAGTGTGGCGGCGGTAATAGCGCAAAATAAAATTGACGATTTACGCTCTTATGCACGTTTGACAACACCAATTGCAGGTGACCCAACGCTTAACAATTTGAACCGCCACTCTTACCAGGAAATCACAACCAATGTTGGTGGTGAGTTTGCTGCTAATTCAACGACCGTAAGACGACTTCCAGCTGGCGTGGTGGATGCTGCTGCACTCAATTTGCCGACTAACACTCAGTTCACCCTCGGCTGGACATTAGTTGGAAACTATTACTATAACGCTGATTTAACGCCAGCTACTACAACCAACGCCTCTGGCGCCGCAGTGCCGGACTTTAAAATCGTTGAAGTCAGCGTTAATTGGAACGATGTGAATGGTCCCCAAGAACATCGTTTGAGAACGATAATTGATGGTTATTCGCCATTATTCACCGCTCAATTTGGTACAGCAAATTATGGTTCTGTAGCTCCAATCGTTCCCTATACACCAGAGTTGGCGCCTGAGGTTGTGCCAGTAACTTTGGATATTGGTGATAAAAAGCGCGAGTCCAGCAAACCGGTACCCGAAGTTAGTAAAAAAGGTGACAGCACATCTGTTCGTTTCGAAACAGTGACTTATGATAATTTAATAAACAATATCGCGGATACGGTTACTCGTGAAGAATTCTTGACGGCTAAATGCCTTTGCAGTAATGGCGCCAGTTCTGATAATAGCATCCAAATCAAAGGTATAACCATTTGGAATGATACTTTGATGCAGTTGGAAGACACCACTGAGTTAATTTCCCTTGCCAGTCCAATTCTAAAAACAGACGTCGACAATAGTGGCGGTGAGTTGCAAGCTGCTGAATGTTCAATTGTCTGTCGCCAAGCAAAAGATCCATCGACAGGCTCATTTAAAGTAGCTCGTTTAAAACGTATTAATGGTGTTTTGCGTCTATATAACGACTGGCAATTAGTTGCATTTAATGTTGTCCCCGCAAGTTATTTCAACACTGGTACAGGTATGACACCAACCGCAAACTCACGGAATAGTCTCGCTGCGATGGATAACGCGAGACAAACCGCGAATATCGAACGCTATTCAAATTATACAATTTCGGTGGTTAGAAATGTTTTGGCGCAAATCAATGGTGGTAATCCTTTGCCAGCAGTCGATACAAATTTCGCTGCTTTTTCTGGTGTTAATAATTTTAATAACGATCCACTTATATTAACCGGTACGCTTAATCATCTCCGGTTCAGGCAAGGCGCAGCCAATAATCGCCAATTACAAGCTCGCGCACTTTATATGGATATACCGCCGGCAGGCGCCTATAGCAATAATGAAGGTGCCGATTTTAGTGCAAATAATATTCCGCTTGATCGTGTGCCGTTTTACGAAAATAACTTTACTCAATTAGTTGGTTGGATCCCCGATGTTTTAGTTGGTACGAATGGTATAAATACAGGGGATATTAATTTTACCAGTCCCGCAAACTACCCAACGCGCCATGATGAAATTAGAGACTGCGTTTCAGATCCCGCCCCATACAATGGTATTGCCAGGATAATGAGTGGCAGATCATATCCAACTACTCGGAATTTTGTGACCAATCAACAGTTAACTTATGGAAACAGCTTTACAGAGTGCAATAACGCCTCAAGAGGCTTGTTTTACCCCATCACTAACAGTAGTTCAGCACCACAGAACTATCCTTTTGTTACACCTATCTTAAATGCTGCACAAATTGATATCAGTGCACGGATTTTTAATGGCAACAATGGCATTGTTGATGCAGTAGTAAATAGTGCTGAACCAGCCACGACGGATACTGCAACATTAGTTGTTAGAGATTGATTTTGTGATTTTGTGTCCCGTGATGGGCGATTTTAATCGCGCCCATCATGGCGGCAATTCGACCGGTTTCTACCCAATCTTTACCATTCAAAATGCCGTGCAGCAGGCCGGCACGGTATGCATCGCCACAGCCAGTAGGGTCGACAACGCGTTCGGCTTTCTGGCAGGCAATATCAATACGTTTGCCTTCAGTGTAAATATGCGAGCCTTGTGCGCCACGGGTGATAACTAAAGCTTCCACATATTCTGCAATCTGCGTTTCGGTCAGGCCGGTGCGATCCATAAACAACTGGGCTTCATAATCGTTTAAGGCGATATAAGTGGCCTGCTCAGCAAATTGCATTAGCTCTTTACCATTAAACATCGGCAACCCCTGACCTGGGTCAAAAATAAACGGAATTTTGGCATCGGCCAGTTGTTGTGCGTGTTGAATCATGCCATCACGACCATCTGGGGCGACAATTGCCAGTTTGATATCTTTGGCTTCACTGATCGGCGTTTCATGAGCCAGATTCATCGCACCGGGATGAAATGCGGTGATTTGGTTATCATCAATATCCGTGGTGATATAGGCCTGCGCGGTGTAGTGACCCTCTTTCACATGCACATGCTGGCGGCTGATACCGTGTTTATCCATCCACTCGGCATAGGGTTCAAAGTCAGTGCCAACGGTGCCCATCGGCACAGCTTCATCGCCAAGTAAATTCAGGTTGTAAGCAATATTGCCTGCACAGCCACCAAATTCACGACGCAGTTCCGGTACCAGGAACGCAACATTCATCATATGCACTTTGTCCGGCAGAATATGATTTTTGAATTGATCCGGAAACACCATAATGTTGTCGTAGGCAAATGAACCACAAATCAAAACGGACATGCTTAAACCTCTTGTGTCGAAAGTTGTTGGCTATTGGCGGTGATCGCCAGTTCACCATGTAAAAAATCCAGTAATTTCTGGCCGACAATGCGTTTACGCCAGCCTTGCAAAAGTGCACTGTCACGCTCACCACGCACCAGTTGTTCAATATCTTTACGTGTGGCAACAGCAACCGGTGTGATGGATTGTTCATCACAGTATTTACGTAATAATGCCATCAAAGCATCCATTAGCGCTTCTTGCTGATTGGTTAGTGGTACTGGTTTTATCAAAATGGGCCAGTCAGCTTCAGGAATGGTTTTAGCAGTGGCGATAGCATCGAGAATGGCATTACCACTACGTTCAATATCTCGCGGTTCCAGACCACGAATTTGACTGAGTTTGTTTTTAGAATCTGGGGCAAACCTTGCCAAATCCAGCATGACTTCGTCTTTTAAAATCCAGCGGCGAGGGCGGTTACGCTCAATAGCACGTTGTTCACGCCAGACAGCGAGTTGTTGCAAAATGACCAATTGTGAAGCTTTGAGTTTGCCGGCGCCGCGGATTTTGCGCCAGATGGCTTCGGGATCGGCGGTGTAGGTTTGGGGATCAGATAGTGCGGCGAAGTCATCATCCAGCCAGCTACGACGATTTAACTCATCCAGCTGGGCAGTCATTTGATGATACAGCGAACGCAAATAACGAACATCATCGGCGGCATAATCGAGCTGCTCATCACTGAGTGGCCGCTGGGTCCAGTCGGTCCGTGAATGGGCTTTGTCCAAATCGACATTAAGGCAGGTTTTAACCAGATTGCCATAACCGATTTGATCACCCAGGCCCAAAACAGTAGCGGCCAGCTGGCTATCAAAGATTTTTTTCGGTAAGTCGCCACGAAGCATCAACAATAATTCTAAATCCTGTTTTGCTGCATGGAACACCAGCGTCATATCCGGCTGGTACAGGACATCCATCAATGGCGTTAAATCTTCAATTACCAGCGGATCAACGCAAGCAATGACCTCGTCATTAGCGATTTGAATCAGACAAAGCTGGGGATAATAAGTCTTTTCACGCAGAAACTCGGTATCGATGGCCAACCATTCACTGGATTTAATTTGCTGACAAAAAGCCGCCAGCGCTAGTGCATCATCGATATATAAAACCGTCATAATTCCGCGCAAAAAGCCGACAGTATAACGGTTTTAACCTTCAGAATTCATGCTGCGTGACTGTTCAATAACATTATTGATGGCATCGATAATGATTTGCGGCTGATATTGTGGAATATCATGACCACTTTCGTTGGCAAAGACATGCTGACTTTTTGAAGACAGTAAATACAACTCCTGCTGCAGATCCGTCCAGGTTTTTTCGCGAGTTTGCTGACTGAGATCACCAAACCATTCTGGTTTACCACGGCTGACTATGACTAGCGGTATATCAGGTTGTTTTTGAAGTTGTTGGACTTGTGCAGCACTTTGGCTTAACGATGAAATTTCAGCACGGGCGGCATGAAAGGCCCGTTCACGTAGTACTTTAGGTTTATTCATATGTGCTTCACCGCCCGATCCTTTGGGCAACACCAAGATATTACTACGACGATTATAGTTTTGCGGCAGATTGATTTGAAAACGCTCGTACTGGTCTTCGTGAGAAGCATCAACCAAAACCATACCCTGAACTTTTTCAGGATTATTGGCCGTGAATACCCGGATGTTATAGCCACCAAAAGAGTGGCCGACCATCACATAAGGTGGTTTGATATCGGCTCTTTCCAGTAGTGTTTCTAGTTCATATGCAATTCGCAAGCTATTGCGTGGTTGTGGGCCAAAATCGCTCCAACCGTAGCCGGGACGGTCAAAAACACAAATGCGGCTCTTGGTTGATACGCCCGCCTGCACCGGCAGCCAGTCGGTGGAATCATCACCCAGACCTGCATCAACAATCACTGTTGGTGAACCTTTACCAACACAGTAGATGTGTACTTGATAACCCCCGATATCATATCGCTCGCCGGGGGCGGGGGGGAATTCACTGGCAAAACTCACCGAACTGATGCTCAGTAGTAAAAATATTGGTAATAAGCGAATCATTTGCACTGACTCCGTCACTCACAGAACGTGAGTGTTAAGAGCTTTGTGACAAATTAAAGTTCCGGACAGTTAGCTTGTAAAAAGGCTTTTAACTGTGGCAGCTCAAACGGCCAGCCAAGTTCTGCATTATCCATACATTTCACCACTGGGATCCGGATGCCATATTCAGCAACCAATGCATCATCATCGCCGATTTCAACGCTGTCAATGTTGAACGGCAATTGCTGTTGCAGGGTTTGTAATTGTGCTAATGCTAAATCGCATAAGTGACAACCGGCAGTAGTAAACAAGGTAACGGTCATTATTTTTCCAACAGACGCGGGATCAAATCGACAAAATTACAAGGCTTATGCCGAGCGTCAAGTTGCGCCAGCAAGATATCATCCCATGCAGTTTTACAAGCACCAGAAGAGCCAGGCAGGCAAAAAATAAAGGTACCGTTGGCAACACCTGCAATCGCCCGCGATTGTATGGTTGAGGTTTTGATGATGTCATAAGATATTTGCCGGAACAGCTCGCCAAAGCCGTCAATGGCTTTATCAAAAAGCACACTGACCGCTTCAGGCGTACCATCACGACCGGTCAGGCCGGTACCACCAGTGGTCAACACGACATGAATAGCCGGTTCGGCGATCCATTTTGAAACCAGTGCCCTAATTTGATATACATCATCACGGACAATTTGCTGGTCAGCCAATTGATGACCGGCAGCCAATAATCTGTCGCGCAGCAGTTTTCCAGAAATGTCATCAGTTTCACTACGGCTGTCAGAAATCGTTAAAACGGCGATGTTGACTGGAATAAATTCATTTGCCATGACGACAGGTTCTCAGTTCGATTTTTAAAAAAACAGTATAGTGAGAGTAATTGCAACGGTCTAGAATGCAATCATCAGCAAGGAGAAATGCTATGAAAAAATTATTTTTGGTGACAGTAATGGCCACAGCCCTGACAGCTTGTGCAACAGATGATCCCAATAAACGCACGAAAGCAGGTGCGGCAATTGGCGCAGCAGCGGGTGCCGTTGTTGGTTATGCCGTTGATGATGGCGCCGGTGGTGTGTTGGCTGGCGCGGCAGTCGGTACGTTAGCGGGTGCCGGTGTTGGTCGTTACATGGATAATCAGCAGAAAGAAATGAATGCTGCACTTGCTGAAGAACAAGCCCGCAACGAATTGCAGATCCAGCAATTACAAGATGAATCACTGAAAATTGATATTGCCAACGAAGTTTCATTTGATGTTGATAGCGCTGCAATCAAACCGGCATTTGAATCGACATTAAATAAAGTGGCTGATGTCTTACAGCGTTATCCAAAAACCGTCGTACACGTTATCGGTCATACTGACAGCACTGGTTCAGAAAGCTATAACCAGCAATTATCAGAGCGCCGTGCGCAATCAGTGGTAAGTTATTTTGCCTCACGCGGCGTGGCAAGTGAACGGCTGAAACCAACCGGTCGTGGTGAACTACAACCACGTGCAACTAATGACACTGAAGCTGGCCGTCAGTTAAACCGCCGTGTCGAAATTATTGTTAAACCGATTGTAGAGGGCCAAGAGTCTGAAGCCTACCAAACGCCGCAAGGTTACTGATAACCCCGCGCCCAGCGCAGATCTGCTCTTTGGTTTACATGTGGTACAGGCGGCATTAGAAGCGCCTGTTCCGCGTGTTGCTGAAATCTGGTTAGCCGACGAGCGTCATGACAGCCGGGTTAACACCGTTATTTCAGCCGCTCAAAATCAAGGTATAGTCACCCACAAGATTAGTCGCAAAGAACTCGATCTGATGGTGCCGGAAGGTCGCCATCAGGGGTGCGTGGCAAAAGTCACGCCGTTAGAGCCTTTGTCAGAGACTGATTTGGATCAGTTACTGGATAATCTTAATCAAACACCTTTTTTGTTGATCCTTGATGGTGTTCAGGATCCGCATAATTTGGGTGCGTGTTTACGCAGTGCGGAGGCGGCAGGTGCCCATGCGGTCATTGCGCCGAAAGATCGTGCATCGAGTTTAACGACGACAGCGATTAAAATTTCCAGTGGGTCTGCCGAACGAGTGCCATTTGTACAGGTGACTAATCTGGCCCGGGTTTTGCGCGAATTACAAGAACGCGGCATCTGGCTGGTCGGCACGTC
>JAWWAG010000021.1:0-22622 GCA_033721795.1 Methylophaga sp.
CAGAATAGTTTTGACAGATTTCATTGCACGCAGCTTATCTCGGTGGCGGAGATAAGTCAGTGTACCTAATTAATCCAGTTGGACGTAACCTCAGGTTAGCGCTGCTCCCTGAAACAACATCAATTTCTGGCATCATGCCTCTAGATGAAGCATCGGATCCCGGTAGCAATGCTTTTGTCTGAATGATTTGCATTCGATTAAGTTAAATAATCATTGCTGGCGGTCTATACTTTATCAACAGAATAAAACAGCTAACATAAACTGAGTCATATCATTATGTTTAATAAGCACTTTTCAACTGCAGAGAAAGTCATCCTGATATTTACTATTGTTTATACCGCTGCTTTTTTTGCGTATTTTATTCGTCAATTCAATATTGAGTTTATCGGCTATATCGGCGTGATTTTCTTTCTTTTCACCCTGCTTTACGCCACGCTCGACAGAACCAACATTCCAGCGCCAATTTTAGGTGGTCTCTCTTTATGGGGACTGCTGCATATGATGGGAGGCAGCATTCCGACAGAGGATGGCGTGCTTTATAACTGGAAAATGTACCCGTTTTTTGATGGCGGTGGCGCGCTGTATATTCTTAAGTTTGATCAGTTTGTACATCTTTATCTTTATGCGATTGTGGCATTGCTGTTTCTGCATTTGCTGCGAAACTACTTTGCTAACCAGCATAGTCAGATCCTGATTGGCTTTATTGCGGTGATGGCTGCGATGGGCGTCGGTGCGTTGAATGAAATTATCGAGTTTATAGCCGTTCTGGCTGTTCCCGATAACAATGTCGGCGGCTACTACAACACAGCGCTTGATATTGTGTTCAATTTCGCCGGTGCTTTGCTTGCCGTACTGGCTTTTTATCTGATTCGAAAAATTTCGCCATTCAGTCGACCGCACTGATAAATGATTTTCTGGAAACGAACTTTTCAATTACGCTGAATCTAATAATGCATGAGGACAAACATTTAAAAAATGATGACGTCGCTGCTTACATCATTTCGCTATTTGATACTTAGTCTGTTATTGCTGTCTTTCATGATGCCGGTAGCACAAGCTGATGTCATGGCAATGTCTGATCAGGCATCGCACGAACAGACCATGGATTGTCATGAAGAGCATGCGATTTCGTCTCAGCATCAACACAGTACCGATTGTGCGCAAAGCTGTGATTGCGCCGCGACCGGCTGTCACACGAACGTGGCTTTATCCCAGCAGTATCAAGCTGCAACATCAACCATTATAACTAACACACTGACAGCATTATCAGAACACACTGTCAGCCAATCTCCCCCCAAATTCGAACGCCCGCCGCGAAGCTAATCTTCAATTCCTGAGCTGCATTATGTCCGCGTAATGCTGATTCGTTTTATTGAGGATTGGTTATGAATTTGTTTACAAAAATCTTTGCAGGACTGCTGGCGCTATTACCAATGTTACCAACAGTGGCAGCAACCACTGAGTACACACTGGTGATCGACCGCCAGCCAGTCAATATTACCGGTAAAGTCGTTGATAAAATCACCGTCAATGGCAGTATTCCGGGACCCGTTCTGGAATTTACAGAAGGCGATACCGCCGTTATCCATGTTGAAAATAAACTGGATAAACCCACTTCGGTGCATTGGCATGGCTTATTATTGCCTCCCGATATGGATGGGGTACCGGGACTCGGTGGCTATGACGCCATCCCCGCAGGCGAGCGTTTTACCTATCAATTTGATTTACGACAAAACGGCACCTACTGGTATCACGCTCACAGCGGCACCCAGGAACAGGAAGGCCATTACGGCGCATTGATAGTGCATCCTAAAGCAGCAGGGCCGGTACAGGCTGACCGTGATTATGTGGTGGTGTTATCGGATTTCAGCGAAGAAACCGGCCAGCAAATTATCAGTAATCTCAAAAAAAGCCCGCACTATTACAATTATTCGCAACGTACTGTCGGTGACTTTTTCGCTGATGTTGAAAAAGAAGGCTTTAAATCTGCATGGCAAACTGTCAGCCAGTGGGGCCAGATGCGGATGTCACCCACCGATCTGGCCGATGTTCGTTACGATGCTTTCCTGGTCAACGGCAAAACCAATCAACAGAACTGGACCGGCCTTTTCACGCCGGGTGAAAGGGTTCGGTTGCGATTTATCAATGCCTCGGCCATGTCGATGTATGACGTACGGATCCCTGGTCTGAAAATGACGGTCGTGCAGGCAGATGGCCAATATATTGAGCCGGTTGAAGTTGATGAATTTCGCTTTGCCGTTGCTGAAACCTACGATGTCATCATCACCCCTGAAGCAAATCAGGCCTATACGATTGCCGCAGAATCCATTGATCGCAGTGGTTTTGCTCTGGGCACGCTGGCACCACGACACGGCATGAAAGGGCCGGCACCGGAAAAACGGCCGCGCAGTTTATTAACCATGGCGGATATGGGTCACGACATGGATCATGACGGCGATGAGATGAATCACGGTGATATGGCGATGGATCACAGCGGCCATAATATGGCCGATAGTGACACTTCAAAAATGCAAAGCGGCTGGGCCGATGCCAGTACCCCGGAAGGTCATAAGGCCCTGCAATACAGTGATTTGCGCGCATTGGAAAAGCAGCAAGACCAGCGGCCGCCGGCGCGGGAAATCGAAGTTGTTCTCGGCGGTAACATGGAGCGATTTATCTGGACCATTAACGGTCGCAAATTTTCTGATCCAACGTTTGAGCCGATACAACTGCGTTATGGAGAGCGGGTACGCCTAAGCTTTAAAAATACCACCATGATGGCGCATCCGATGCATTTACACGGCATGTTTGTGCAACTGGAAAACGGTCAGCCCACCGAAAAACTGCCGAATAAACACACCGTCAATGTACCGCCGGGCGATAGCTATTCAGTGTTACTGACCGCTGATGAACCCGGTGAATGGGCGTTTCATTGTCATCTGCTATATCACATGGCAGCCGGCATGATGTCTAAAGTAGTGGTTGCCGAATATAACGATGACCTGCCAGACCCGGTCACAACGCCAGCAAGCGACATGGGAGGCCATCATGACCATCATTAAAATTAATTTGTTTATCATGGTTTTCGGTCTGTTTATTACCAATGCTTTTGCTGAAGACATCCATAAAGACCATGGTGGGGCGACTTATCATGCATTCTGGCTGGAAGCGCAGCATGGTGGCGGCCGTGAGGGTGATAAAAGTCATGTTGAATGGGACGGCTGGATAGGCGGTGACACCCACAAACTGTGGCTGAAAGGTGAACTTGAAGGTCATAAAGGCCAACTTGAGGAAAGTGAAGTGTGGGCACTGTACAGTCGTAATGTCGCTGACTTTTGGGATTTACAACTGGGTCTGCGTCATGACAGCCAGCCGGAATCAACCCGCTATGCAGTTGTGGGTTTCAATGGCCTCGCACCTTATCTGTTTGAAACGCAGGCGCATCTGTTTGTCAGTGATTATGGTGATATCAGTGCCCGGCTGAAACAGAAAAACCATCTGTTATTTACCCAGCGCTTTGGCTTTGAACCCTACTATGAATTGAATTTTACCGCACACAATCTCGCCAGACAGTCGCTTGGCCGTGGTCTCAGTGATGGCGAAATTGGCGTCAAACTGTTTTATGAAATCACCCGTAAACTGGTGCCTTATATCGATCTGCGATACGAAAGAAAATTTGGCCGTACCGCCTCAATTGCCCGTAACGTCGGAGAAAGTGAAGAAGACTGGGTCGCCTCGCTCGGCATCAAGTTTTTGTTCTAAGTGCAGTGCGCGAGATGGTTGCAAACCTGCATGCTGATTCAGAGTAATTTTTAGTCGGACTACAACCACTCAAAGTTTATACAACGCCACAAGCTGTCAGGCGGGTCAGCAGGTGCATCATGTCAGCATTTATCTTAATGGTTAATTTCTATGGGAGACTTTCAGCCATAGTTGGCAGAGCAGGTTTTACTGATTAAATTTCGCCCAAACGAATTTTTTTTACTTAAGGGTATCTAAGCTTTTCCGTTAATTGCTAATGAGATAAAAAACCCATGAAAGCCCTGTTAATATTAATTTTTATGCTCAGCGTACCGTCTGTTCATGCCATCGAAGCCGAAAGCTGTGAAGTCTGGCAGCAAAAAGCCAATAGTTTTATGACTTGGCGGCAACAAGGCACCTCTATCGCTGACGCCATGAAAGAAACAGCTGGCAATCAATCCAGGGGCTTGTTGCTGAGAGCTTACGCTGAGCCAGTGGAACAGGGTCTTGAAGCACAGTACAAAGTTATTGGTGATTTCAGTCAGACGGTTTTTGACGAATGTAAAGCAGCCCAAGAAACAGAATAAGCTTAGCTATTATAATCCTGTTACCCCACGTTGAGCCCCCCACTGATTGGCCAATTTAGCGTGTAATGCGATTCGCCTTGCATTACTGAAATTAAAGCATCAGGTTGTGGTAAAGCGGAATACCGATAAGCACATTAAATGGAAATGTCACGCCCAATGAAGCCAGCATCGCCAAACCAATGTCGGCTTGAGGAATTGCCGCCCTGATGGCAACCGGTGCCGCAATATATGAGGCACTGGCGGTTAATACTGCTAACACCAGAACAGAGCCATCCGGCATATTCAGCATTTTGCCGACCGCGATACCCAACAGAGACAAAACCAGTGGCGCAAGTAATGCAAAGACGATGATCCTGGCTTTATCCCAGCTGACAACGCGTAAAGAATCGGCAGCAACAATACCCATCTCGAGCAAAAATAAGGCTAATACGCCCATAAAAGCGCCGGTATATAAATCTGTAACCCCACTCCCCTGATAAGGGCCATACATCCAACCAATAATAACGCCACCAACCAAAAGCACGACGCCCCGGTTGGTCAGTGATTCATGCAATATGCTCATTCCATTGGTTTTCGTTTCTGTGTGTACTTTGCTGAAATGCCGATAGAGAAATATACCGATAATGATGGCTGGCACTTCTAACATCACCAGATAAAGTGTGACCTGACCACTGACCATTAACTGATGGGTCTCGGCATAAGCGAGGGCAACAGCAAAGGTACCAGCACTTACCGAGCCATAGTGGGCAATAAAACTGGCACTATCGGCTAAATTTAACCGTACTACCCCGCGCAGCAGCGGAAATAAACAAAGCGGAATAATAAAACCGAGTGCTGCGACTGCCAGCAGCTCATAAAACAGATGCAGACCCATGTTGCCGTGAAGCGCCATCCCGCCTTTGAGACCAATTGTCAGCATCAGCAACAGACTTAATACATCATAGGCGGCCTTCGGGATAGCAAGATCTGATTTCATCAGACCACTCAGCAAACCCAACAAAAAAAACATCACAACAATATCAGGCAAAATTCGCTCCCAAGCGGCTTATAGATCAGGGTTAAGATTCGGCTGTTTGAGTGTCATTCTAATGTTAAGTACGTTATTCGTGCCAGTCATCATCCACATTATAATTTCTGCTTATCTGATAAATAGCTTATTAATTACCGCCAGATTTTCCTGAATATAATCGGCAAATGCCTGCGCCGCCGGGCTTAAATGTTTGCCTTTGGGATAGACCAGACACCAGCTGCGACGCAACGCAAAATTTTTCACCGGCACAATTTTCAACAGGCCCAGTTTTAGTTCAGCCTGCACACTGAGCCTTGGCACGACGGCAACACCCAACCCTGACAAAACACCTTGTTTCAGCGTTTCAATCGAGCCCATCTCCATAAATGGCTGCGCCGTTAAATGTTGTTGCTGACAATACTGCTCCAGCGCAAGACGACTGCCAGAGCCAGCCTCACGCAGGAGTAATGGCTGCTGCAAAAAACGCTGCAATGTCATGATGCCTTTACCACTCAATTTAAAGTCAGCGGCCATCACCGGCACCAACTCATTATCCAGAAACGGCAGGATACTCAGTGGCCGATCTGAGGGCACCAACCCCATGATCACTAAATCGTCACTGTTATTAGCCAGCCGCTCAATCGCACCGGCCCGGTTGACGACATGCAATGCAACTTTAACCGCCGGAAACTGCTGCAAAAATGTTTTTAGCAATGTTGGCACGACATATTGCGCCGTATTGACCAGGCACAATCGAAGCTCGCCGGATAACTGGCCTTTGAGGGCATGCAATTCACTTTGCAAATGACTGAGCTGACCAAACATTTCCCCAATGCAGGCAGCAAGGCGTTCGCCCGCCGGCGTGCAATAAAGTGTCCGGCCGATGTATTCAAATACCGGCTCTTCGATGGCTTCTTCAAGTTTGCGGATTTGTGAACTGACCGCCGGCTGCGTAAGTCCCAGCGATTCTGACGCTTTGCGATAACCCTTATGCGCATAAACCGCCTGAAAAATCTGCAATTGCCGGAAAGAGAGTCGGTTTAGTAATTGTTGTAAGCTCAGTGCCATAACGGTTCCCTGACTATTGATAAGCAATAACTTATCACTGCCCAAAATTTTATCAATTTTTAATTATAGCTTGGCTGGTCTACCCTTAAGTCATGATATTCGGGAGACCGCTATGCTGAAAAAAGTCTTAATTGCCAATCGCGGCGAAATTGCCGTGCGAATCGTCCGTGCCTGCGCCGAAATGGGTATCCGGTCGGTGGCGGTGTATACCGAAGCGGATAAATACAGTCTGCATGTTAAACGCGCTGACGAAGCCCATTCACTGGGCGATGATCCGGTTGCCGGTTATTTGGATCCGATGCGTATTGTCAATTTAGCTTTGCAAACCGGCTGTGATGCGATTCATCCAGGCTATGGCTTTTTATCGGAAAACGCGCGGTTTGCAGAGCTTTGCGAACAACACGGCGTCACATTTATAGGCCCCAAATCCAGCGTCATTCAGCAAATGGGCGATAAAACCGCCGCCCGTGACAGTATGCGAGCCGCCGGCGTGCCAATAACGCCTGGCTCAGATGGCAATTTAAAAGATTTGGATGATGCGCTGAAACTGGCCGACGAAATTGGTTATCCAGTGATGATTAAAGCGACTTCCGGTGGTGGTGGCCGTGGTATCCGCCGCTGTGATTCAGCCAGTGAACTGCGTCAGCAATATCCGCGGGTCATTTCAGAGGCGACCAAAGCCTTTGGCAGCGCCGAAGTATTTTTAGAAAAATGTATCGTTAATCCACGGCATATAGAAGTACAAATTCTCGCCGACGGCCATGGCAATGTGGTGCATCTTTACGAACGCGACTGCTCGATTCAGCGTCGTAATCAGAAGCTGATTGAAATTGCCCCAAGTCCTCAATTAACGCCGGAACAGCGTGATTATATCGGTGAACTGGGTGTCAAAGCCGCCAAAGCCGTTGGTTATGAAAATGCTGGCACCGTCGAGTTTTTGCTGACCGGTAATCAGGTGTATTTCATGGAAATGAATACCCGGATTCAGGTTGAGCACACTATCACTGAGCAGATCACCGGTGTCGATATTGTCCGTGAGCAATTACGTATCGCCAGCGGTCTGCCACTCAGTTATCGTCAGCAGGATATTCAGTATCGTGGTTTTGCCCTGCAATTTCGGATCAATGCCGAAGATCCCAAAAATGATTTTTTGCCCAGCTTTGGCCGCATTACCCACTATTACGCACCGGGCGGCCCCGGTGTCCGTGTCGATACGGCGATTTATACCGGATACGAGATTCCACCATACTATGATTCGATGTGTTTAAAACTGGTTGTCTGGGCCTTAAATTGGGAAGATGCTGTGGACCGTGGTCAGCGTGCGCTTGATGATATGCGTCTGCATGGCATTAAAACCACTGCAACCTATTATCAGCAAATCCTCAAACATCCGGATTTTCGCAGCGGCCATTTTGATACCAGCTTTGTGCCCAGCCACCCAGAACTGCTCAACTATTCTGAAAAACGCCACCCCAGCGCTGTTGCGCTGGCCATTGCCACTGCCCTTGCCGCCCATGCCGGCTGGTAAATCTGACGCTTTGCCGGAGATTATGTAATGAAAAAAATTGAAGTAACCGATGTCATTTTGCGTGATGCCCACCAGTCACTGATAGCGACGCGGATGCGCACCGAGGATATGCTGCCAATCTGCGACAAACTCGATAAGGTTGGCTACTGGTCACTGGAAGTCTGGGGCGGTGCCACCTTTGATGCCTGCGTGCGGTTTTTGAAAGAAGATCCATGGCAACGTCTGCGCGAACTGCGCAATGCGCTGCCTAATACCCGTTTACAAATGTTGCTCCGCGGCCAGAATCTGCTCGGTTACCGGCATTATGCCGACGATGTCGTTAAAGCCTTCGTTGAAAAAGCCGCCAGCAATGGTATTGATGTGTTCAGAATATTTGATGCACTCAATGATCTGCGTAATCTGGAAACCGCCATGAAGGCCGTTAAGGACAGCGGTAAACATGCTCAGGGCACAATTGCCTACACCACCAGCCCGGTGCATACACCGGCATTATTTGTAAAACAGGCCCAGGCTTTGCGTGATATGGGCGCTGATTCGATCGCTATCAAAGATATGGCTGGTTTGCTGGCACCGTATCCGACCTTTGAACTGGTTGAAGCCATCAAATCTGCCGTGGATTTACCGCTGGTGATTCACAGTCATTCGACATCGGGTCTGGCATCACAATGTCAGCTCAAAGCCATTGAAGCCGGCGCAGATCGGATTGATACCGCAATTTCGTCATTTGCCAGTGGTACCAGTCATCCGGCGACTGAAGCGCAGGTGGCCATGTTACGTGATACTGAATGGGATACCGGTCTGGATCTGCACCTGTTAACCGAAATTGCCGACTATTTCCGCGATGTTCGCAAAAAATATCATCAATTTGAGAGCGAATTCACTCGCGAAGATGTCATGGTGCAGGTCAGTCAGGTGCCGGGTGGCATGATGTCCAATCTTGCCAATCAACTGAAAGAACAAAATGCATTGGATCGGATCCGTGAAGTATTTGAGGAAATACCACGGGTTCGCAAAGATCTGGGATATCCACCGCTGGTCACACCGACCTCACAAATTGTTGGCACCCAGGCGGTGTATAACGTTCTCGCTGGTGAGCGCTATAAAACCATTACCAATGAAGTTAAACGCTATTTATCAGGCGGCTACGGCCAGCCACCGGCACCGGTTGATGCTGATTTGCAAAAACGCGCCATCGGCAATGGTGAGGTGATGGATTGCCGGCCCGCCGACTTGCTTAAACCAGAGCTCGATAAACTGCGTAGCGAAATCGGCGAACTTGCGAAAAGTGAAGAGGATGTGCTGACTTATGCCATGTTCCCGGATCTGGGTCGCGAATTCTTGCAACAGCGTGCTGACGGTACATTAAAACCGGAAACATTGTTGCCGGTCGATGCCAAAAACCGCTCGGCAGATGCCGTAGCGACCGAATTCAAAGTCGACGTCCATGGCGAAACCTACGAAATTGCCATTACCGGTATCGGTGATGTCGGCGGCGGTAAACGTAAAGTCTATATTTCCCTGGACGGCATGCCCGAAGAAGTGACTTTTGAAGCGCTTAACGAATATATTAATGAAGGCGGCAGTGGCGGCCGGCAAAAAGCCAGCGAACCCGGTCATGTCACCACGCCACTGCCAGGTAATGTGGTTGATGTATTGGTCAAGGTCGGTGACAGCGTCACCAGTGGTCAGGCGCTGATGGTCGTCGAAGCCATGAAAATGGAAACCGAATTGTTGGCCAAAGTTGATGGTACCGTCGAATCGGTTGCTGTTGCAAAAGGTGATCGGGTGACACCTGGTGAAGTATTGATGGCAATTACGTCCTAGCAAAACTAAATCGCCAAATCTCGCTTCGCCAAGATATAGGGCACAACACTTGCAGTCACATGTTTAAAACCTGTGATGAATAAGGAGTTTGCGGATGACACATCTGTGGCGGGATTACGATCCGGGAGACTTTTATGATGAGCTGATGGTCGACCAGCATCAGCCGCGAACGTTTAGTTATAGATTGCTGGATCACTTGCAATCAATGCGGAATGACGCGTTTAATCAACGGGTTGCCGAATCAGAAGTCGAGATTCTCGAACGCGGTGTCACTTTCACCGTTTATTCCGATGCCGGCAATATCGATCGCGCTTGGCCGTTTGATATTATCCCGCGCATTATCGCCAAACGGGAATGGGATTGCACCGAAAAGGGGCTCATCCAGCGCATCCGCGCCTTAAATCAGTTCATTGACGATATTTATAACGACGGCCAGATCATTAAAGACGGCATTATTCCTGAAGATGTGGTCATGCAATCCAAAGGCTACCGGCCGCAATGCCATAACATGCGCCCGGCTTACGGCGTCTGGGCTCATATTTGCGGCTCGGATCTGGTCCGAGATGATCATGGCACGCTGTATGTGCTGGAAGACAATTTACGGGTGCCTTCCGGCGTTGCTTACATGCTGGAAAACCGTAAAACCACCAAGCGGGTGCTGCCGGAATTATTCAAGCTGCTTAATATTAGTCCGGTTAATGACTATCCATCACATTTAGCATCGATGCTGGCTTCTTTGCGACCAGATTTAAACAATCCCAATATGGTGCTGCTGACACCGGGCATTTATAACTCCGCTTATTTCGAACATGCTTCGCTAGCCCAACAAGCGGGCTTAACGCTTCTGGAAGGGGCCGATTTACTGGTCGGCAATGATGGTTATGTATATATGAAAACCATCCATGGCCTTGAAAAAGTCGATGTCATCTACCGGCGTATTGATGATGATTTCATCGATCCATTGGTGTTTCGTGATGATTCAACTTTGGGCATACCGGGCATAATGCAGGCATGGCGTGATGGAAAAGTGGCGATTGCAAATGCCCCGGGCTGCGGCGTGGCCGATGATAAAGTGATTTATGCTTATGTCCCGGAGATGATTCGTTATTACCTTAATGAAGAACCGCTGCTGCCCAATGTACCCACCTGGCTGTGCCGAGAGCCTGAGCATTTGCATTATGTGCTTGATAATCTGCCGGATCTGGTGGTGAAACCCGCCAATGAATCCGGCGGTTACGGCATGCTGGTCGGCCCTCATAGTAGCGAAGAAAAAATTGCTGAATTTCGTAAACTGCTTATGAGTGACCCCAATAATTATATTGCCCAACCAACACTAAAATTGTCGGTATCGCCGACCAGTTGTGGTGACAAAATCGCGCCGCGACATGTTGATTTACGGCCATTTATCTTATCCGGCCAAAGTCATTATGTGACGCCAGGCGGTCTGACACGGGTGGCCTTGGTGGAAGGGTCTTTAGTCGTGAATTCATCGCAAGGTGGCGGAAGTAAAGATACCTGGATCGTCGATGAAGCCTTATTGGGAGGAACCAGCTGATGTTATCGCGGGTTGCTGAACGGGTTTACTGGTTGGCGCGTTACATGGAGCGGGTCGAGAACACAGCAAGGCTTATTAATGTGCATACCGGCTTATTGATGGATTTACCTCGAGAAGCCGAGATTGACTGGTTTACTCTGGTCAGTATTTTTGATGCGGATGTGTTTTATCATGCTGGTTATGAACAGATCAGCGAGCAAAATGTAATGCATTTTCTGCTGGCCGACACCGATAATCCGATGGCGCTGATACACTCATTGACAGCCTTGCGGGAAAACGCCCGGACGTCGCTGGATATTTTGCCCGAAGAAACCTGGGAACAGGTTAATGAACTGTATTTACTGGTCAAGGAAGAAATGTTGGCTATAAGCAATCGCCGGCGCCGGCAAAATCTGCTGCTGGCGATAATGGAACGTTGTCAGACGGTGTGGGGTATTTTCGCCAATCATATGAGCCGCAACCATGGTTATCATTTTTTACAAACCGCCAAACATCTGGAACGTGCGGATATGACCAGCCGGATCTTGGAAATGGCGTCGCTGCTGCTCAAAGAAAACCGCAGCGACCCGGTCAGAGCATTTGATGGTTTGTTATGGACGCATTTGCTTCGGGCACTCAGTGCTCAGCAAATGTATACTCGCGTTAATGGTTCGAGTGTATCGGCGGAATCAGTGCTTGATTTTCTGATCCTTGACGGTGCTTTTCCTCGCTCATTATTTTTTTCACTAAACGCGATCAGTCATCATTTAAGTTTGCTGCCACTCCCGGAAAACCTGTTGGCCACGCAAAAACAAGTTATGCATAATTTGCTTAACAAAAACCATAGTGTGATTCCGGCTGAAGCGATGCATCAACGCATGGATGATCTGCAAATTCAACTCGCTGAATTAAATAGTCAAATCAGTGCGCAGTGGTTTTATCCGGATCACACCAGCGTATGAAACGTTTTCACTGCAACTGCGGACAGGAATTGTTTTTTGATAACAGCCATTGCAACCATTGTGGCGCCAGTCTGGGCTTTGATACCAAGCAATTAGATGTGATCGCAGTCATCGAACAAGGCGATGAATTACAAGCACAAAATAATCCAAGTCTACGTTTTCGCCGCTGCCAGTTACATCGTCAACCAGTGAATTGCAACTGGCTGATTGCTGACGATGATGCCAATGTCCAGTGTATTTCCTGCCGCTTAACCCGGACTATTCCCGATCAACGTTATCTTCATAATCAAAAACGCTGGCAGGTTTTGGAAACGGCTAAACGCCGGATGATCTATGGTTTACTGGATCTGAATTTACCGATCAATTTACCGGATACCCCTCTGCAGTTTGATTTTCTCGAAGACCAGCTGAGTAACCCCGAAAACGGCTTCAGTCAGGTACTTAGCGGCCATGCCGGAGGTGTCATTACCATAAACGCATCTGAAGCAGACGGCAGTTATCGTGAAGCTACCCGCGAAGCAATGAATGAACCTTATCGCACGTTGCTGGGCCATTTTCGTCATGAAGTCGGCCATTATTACTGGCAGCAATTTTCGACCACACCGGCTCATACAGACTTTTTGGCGTTATTTGGTGACCCGGCTCTGGATTACCCGGCAGCGCTAGAGCGTTATTATCAACATGGCCCACCTGACAACTGGCAGGAAAACTTTATTTCTGCCTACGCCAGTGCCCATCCTTTAGAAGACTGGGCTGAAACCTGGGCACATTTTTTATTGATGCATGAAGCGCTCGAAACAGCATTGGCATTTAATGTTATCGATGCACCAAACGACAAGGTGCCGTTTTCAACTTGGTTGTCGGAATGGCTGCAACTAGTGTTGGTACTAAATGCCCTGAATCGAAGTATTGGTAATGCCGATGCCTATCCGTTTTTGATCTCACCAGGCGTTGAGAAAAAACTGCAATTTGTTGATCAAATCGTCCGTAACTGGCCCCCATCCACTTGACTAAAAAACACCTCACTTAATTTCATCGTTCATTCAGAACGACTATTGCTCATTAAATCGCGGCATTTCGGTAAAAGCCTTGCGAAGCTTGTCGCCCCATGCTTTGCGTAATTCAAGCAGATATGGATGATCGGCATGAAAACGGTAGCGATGACTTATGTCAAAACTGTCTTTTTTGTATATAAGCACTTCAATCGGAGGGCCGACACTGACATTACTTTGCATGGTGGAATCCATGGAAATCAGCGAGCAGGTTGCCGCATCCAGTAACGAGGTATCCGGCCGAATAAAACGATCCAGCACCGGCTTGCCGTATTTGCTCTCACCAATTTGTAAATACGGTGTTTCCATTGAGGTCGTGATGTGATTACCTTGCGGATAAATCATAAATATCTGTGGTGAATTGCCCTGGATCTGGCCGGCCAGCAATAAAGTCGCCTCCGGTGCAAAACCGCTCGCTTCGTTTTCGGAATAGCGGCGGATACGGCTGCTCAGAATTTCGCCGACATAATCCGCAGTGTCTGACATATAACTGAGCGTGTTAAAGTTACGCGGCTGATTTTCCGAGATATCGCGTTTGATTTGTTCAACAACAAACTGAGTGGTTGCCAGATTACCAGCACTCAATAATATCAAAGCACGTCCGGCATCGGTTTTAAAATCAAACATTTTGCTATAGGTACTGACCTGATCAATACCGGCGTTGGTGCGGGAATCAGAGGTCAGAACCAGACCAGCATCCAGTGACATTGCTAAACAGTAGGTCATCTCTTAATTAATCCAGGGTAAGGTAGATTTTAATAGGTCACAGAACAATCAAAACACTGCCGTTATAAATTAAACTTATAACTGAATTTCAGCAACAATCGGCAGATGATCTGATGCTTTGCGGCTTAATTCAGTGCGATGTGTGTGTAATTCCAGCAAATGGTTTTCGGGGGTCACCCAAATGCGATCCAATGAAAATAACGGAAAATTTGTCGGAAATGTGCGGATGTGTCTCGATGTTCTGAAATGTTTGTGCAACCAGCGTAATGGTCGGCCCCACAAAAACCATTCATTCAGATCGCCAAGCAACACGGTCATATCGGTCGGTTGCTGCTCCAACAATGACAATATTTGTCTGACTTGCATTCGCCTTTCTGCAGGCCATAACCCTAAGTGGGTTGCCATCACGGTCAGCGTTTTTTCGCCAGCGCCCAACCGCGCTTCAATCACGGCACGGGGTTCGTAGGGCGGCACAGAAATATCCCGGCTCTGGCTATTAATGACCGGTAAACGCGTTAACAGCGCGTTGCCATAATGACGCGTTTCCCGCATCAGTGTCGGTCCGGCAACTGCGTGATAGCCGGTGGTTCTGGCCAGATAATCGAGTAAGTCTTCATTATCCAGCAAATGGTGTTCGACTTCCTGTAAGGCCAGAACATCAGCATCGATTTCCCGAATCACCGCCGCAATCCGCGCCGGATCAAAGCGCCCATCAGTGCCAATGCAAGCATGAATATTGAAACTGGCAACCCGTAACTGCATACCCAACGCTTGCAATTATTTGACTTTGGCAGATTTTGCCGCAAAGAATTTCTTCAACGCCAGTGTCATCGCAATAATTGCCATCACCACGCCAGCAAGAATTGCCAGCTGTTGAGGTTGTGGTTGCTTCAGTGTCGCAATCAGTGAATCAGCAAAAGCAGAGAAAGCAATAATTCCCGGTAACATACCAAGCACGGTGCCCCAGAGAAAATCCCGGAATCTTATATGTGATGCACCAGCCACCATATTGATCACGGTAAATGGAGCCACCGGAACAATCCTGACGGTAATTACTGCCAGCAAACCCTGCTCCCCTAATCGCCGACTAAGCCGGTTGATGCGTGCGCCGGCAAGGCGACTGACGCCCCCCCGGCCAAGCAGATGGCCTAGCCAAAAACCTAATAATCCGCCCAGTATTGAACCGCCCATTGCATAGGCGCTGCCCGTCCATGGACCAAAAGTCACGACCGTGGCAATAATTAACAAACTGACCGGCACGGCCAGCAAACTACAAATAGCAAAAACCAATACAATCATTAATGGTGCTAATGGTTGTTGCTCAATCATGCTCGCAGCTGACCGCAAATTGTCTTCATTGAGCCATTCGCCCAGTGGGGTAAATCGCCAGATAGCCGTAAGCAACACCACAAACAATAGAACACCGGCACTCATCAACCATTGTTTTCTGAAAGCTTTCCGTTGCTGAAGCGGCACTAGCAAACTGGCCATATCTTCAGCCTCCAGTGGTTTTTCGGGATCAATCACGCTGGCATCGGGCAACAATTCATCGCTCAACTCCGCCACCTTACAATCGAGTTGTTTCAGGGTATGTGCTTCATTGGCACGAATATCGATCAACTTCCTCAGTGAACCGGCAGATTTTAAAGCCGACACTAACGCTTGCTGGCTAAGTCCGAAATGCTCAGCTAATAAGTCATGCCTGAAAGCTGCGATCTCCTGCTGCTGCGCTGCCGTTTGTGCCTCAAAAGCTAAATCACATTCACTATCCAGCCCCATGGAACGGTTACTCAAATTACTTGAACCAACACGCAACAGACGGTCATCAATAACCATCATTTTGCTGTGTACACTGATATAACCATCACCCAATGCTTCACGGTACGGGAAACACACCCGTAAACGTTGATGTTCATCTGCAGCCAGGAGCTGACGCATCAAACGAGCCCGCAAGACATCCATCGTTTGTTGTTCGAGCCAACCACCGGTCTTTTTAGGCAACACCATCACCACATCCGGGCCATCTTTTTCGGCCAGACGCTCCACCAGCGCCTTGGTCACCGAATGGCTGCTAAAGTACTGATTTTCAATATAAATAAGGTTTTCAGCCGACTTAATGCTGTCCAGATAAAGCTGCTCGACCTCACGAATTTGCGGCCACTCCCGAAAAGCCGGTTGCGTGCGGGCAATCGCGATATCAATATCGGTAAAATCAGGGGTAATGTCTTGCGGCCAGCAATCTGCTGGATTTTCCGCCACTGCAAGCTGTTGACCGGTTGCACGTTGCCAGCGTTGGCGGGCTAATTCACCTAATGCTTCGGCCGCTTTACCATCTACCAACCAGTCAATATCGTGAAACGGGGGATAAATTTGCTTATCGGGATCAATACGCCGCGAATCATCAGGCAGATGTTCGCGGCTATCCCAACGATGCTTACCCAGATCAAAACCACCACAAAAAGCGATTTGATTATCAATTACCACCACTTTCTGATGTTGGGAGGCGGTGGCGGGGCACTCGCCGTCTAGTTCATAATGTAAACGTTGCTGGTTCCTCCATAGTGGCCGATAAGTTGGTAACCACTCACGCTCAAATGTATAGAGCATAGCCCAGTCCCAATTCAGAATATAAACATTGAGCTCCGGTTTCTCCTCCAGCATTTTGCACAGTAAGTGACCAAATTCCTGCGGTTGCTGATTTGGATCATCCCCCCGAGTCAGCCGCATTCGGCTATCGATGTCCCAGGCAAGGATGAGCACATCATGTCGGGCGTTTTGAATTGCCTGATGGATTGCCGGAAAATAATTTTCGCCATCAATTAGTAATTTAGCGCGCTGCGCACGTGCAGTTTGCCAGCAGTTTTTACCGGGCTGAATTATCTTATCAGCGCTCATTTAACTCAGATCCTGCAGTCATTAAACATGATGTATAGCCTAGCATAAGGTTGATAAGGGGGATTTAACCGAGATTGGCTGCAGGTCATTTATTGCGTCACGACACTAGCGCAATAACCAAGCTGATTTTGTTCGTGAAATAATTGGTCTGCGTGCGTGAGACATATCCCGGGTCAGGTGGCAATATCAACAATATCCCGCAATGATTGACCGATATATAGCATTGACACCTCACGGCGAACTTTCTGACTTAACTATACGCTGGAAAACTCATAAACTGCGAAAAGCAGGCAAAAAAAAGCCCCGAACTGGTCGGGGCTTTTTTAGCATTAGCTGCGTATTAACGGTTGCAGATGTACATCGTCACTTCAAAACCGAAACGCATATCTGAATATTCTGGTTTAGTCCACATAACAATCACTCCTTAGTTAAAAGATCAGCAACTGCTGACTTGAAACACATAATAGCTAAACGCATCGTTTGGCAAATCAGCGCTTTGCCTCATTAGGCTCAGGATTATGCTGATTCAATAATCTGACAAAAATACCGGCACGCCAAACAAGTTAGCTATATTGCGAAATTGCTTGTTTGAGCTCTGCTGCAATTGCATTAAAGTGCTGCAACTCACTGACAACCAAATCAGGTGTCTGCTCCAAAGCCAACTTTAATTTCAAGCCGCGATCATGCAATTGCTTATGTAACTGCTCCAGTTGATTTAATAGCTCTGCTGGCAACATTTGTTGCTGGCGTAATTCTGCAAGATAACTACCGCAGTGACACCGGTCACTATCCAGTACCGGCAGATTATCGGCGGGATTGGCACTATCGGCACAATCCTGCAGTTGCTGCTGCCACCGACCAATAATCAGCGACCATAAACGCAAACCCCGTTGTGCGGGCGATAAGTTTTCTGCCGCTAATGCCAGCCAGGCGGGTTCGGCTTGAAAATTATCCAACCATTCTGCCAGTGCTTCAGCCGGCATCGGCTTGGCAATAGCATAGCCCTGCGCCAAATCACAGTTAAGTAACAACAACATTTTGCCGTGGTCGATGCTTTCTACTCCCTCGGCCACTACTTGGCGATTAAATGCTTTGGCCAAGCCGACAACACCCTCGATAATATTGAAATCATTCGGGTCATCGAGCATATCGCGAACAAAACTCTGGTCGATTTTGACGGAATTCGCTGCCAAGTGCCGCAAATGCGTCAAAGATGAGTAACCGGTGCCAAAATCATCCAATGCCACTTGCACACCGATTTGCTCACGACAGGTCCGCAGGATCTGACTAATTGCCCGCACATCACCCAGGGCACTGGTTTCCAGTATTTCCAATTGCAGACGTTTTGGTGGTATTTGCGGGTAATTGGCCAATGCCTCAGTCAAATTGTCGGTGAAACCGGGGGTTTGTATATGAGAGGGGGCGATATTGATACTGACAAACACATCATGGCCGGCAGTTTGCAATTCAGCCAGTTGTTTTAAAGCATGGCGGATCACCCAATTACCGACGAGGATTTCCAGCTCAGTGCCGTTAATCACCGGCAAAAAAGTCGCTGGTGGTATTAGGCCTTTTTGTGGATGCTGCCAGCGCAGCAGAGCTTCGATACCCACCACCTGACCGGTTCGCATATTAATTTCCGGCTGATAAAAAAGTGTCAACTCATCCGCGTTAATCGCCTGGCGTAACGCAACAAGCAAAGCATGTTTCTCGATGGTTTGCTGGTTTTGTTGCGGATTAAACAAGCGATAGGTGTTGCGGCCGGTGAGTTTCGCCTGATACATCGCCTGATCAGCATGACGCAGTAAGGTATCTAAATCGGCATCATCCAGAGGATAAATGGCAACGCCACTCGAGGCGCTGAGCTTTAATTGCAAATTACCAACCTGATAAGGCTCAGCCAGCGCCTGATGAATGCGTGTCAGCATATGTTCGCACTGCGTATAAGATTCAATATCCCGAAATATAATGGCAAATTCATCACCGCCAAAGCGCGATAAAGTATCTTCCTCACGAACATTTTCATTAAGGCGCTGAGCAACCTGCACCAAAACTTTATCGCCGACATTATGCCCGTGCGTATCGTTAATCGGTTTGAAATCATCCAGATCCATAAAACAGATACCCAGCCAGGTTTTGGTCCGCTTACTGTGCGCGATGGCTTGGGTAAAACGATCCGCAAATAACACGCGGTTGGGCAGTCCGGTCAATACATCGTAATGCGCCATCAGCTCCAATGCTTCCTGCTGCTTTTTGGCTTGGGTAATATCAGAAAATAACCCGACATAGTGCTGGCGCGAATCATCCCCCCCGGTCATCGCTGAAATGGTCAACAGCTCCGCATAAAGCTCACCATTTCGCCGCCGGTTCCAGATCTCACCCTGCCAAAAGCCATATTTGTCTATATCCCGCCACATCGCAGCGTAAAAATCTGCATCATGTTTGCCTGACTTCAACAGACTGGTTGACTGACCAATAACCTGCTCACGGGAATAGCCGGTAATGATGCTGAAAGCAGGATTAACATCAAGAATTTTGCCATCCGTATCGGTGACCATGATTCCCTCATGGGCCTGTTCGAATATCTGCGTTGCAAAGCGCAATTGTTTTTCGGCGGCTTTTCGCACCGTGATGTCATAAACGACCAGCAAGAGTTCATCACTAAAAGTATCTTGCAGTGCTGAGGCGCTGAGCAGCGCAACCCGTTGACTACCATCATTACAATCAATTTTAATTTCGGTGGGAGTTTGTGCTAAAAGCTCCGGAACAATAGCGTCTTCACACCATTTATTAAGCTGTTGACGAATGGGCTGACTAATATCTGTTTTTGCCCACCAGTCCTCAAGCCATGGCAAATCTGTCAATTGATATTGGTAATTATCAGTAAATGCCTGGTTGATAAAACTAAGCTGTTTTTTACGGTTGATCAGTAAATAGGGGATTGGTGAGCTTTCAATCAGATTGCGAAACTTAAGATTTGCTAGCGAGGCAGTAAACATAAAGCGAATAAAAGCGGTCAATAAGGCAAATACAGCAAGGGCAGCACCAAAAACCTTAACCCGTATCTGCCAAATCATTTGATTGTTGAATTGCCAGCCACCAATGGGCTGGGCCACCATTTGCCAATAGCCGTCCGGCAAATCTAACTGCATGGTTAATTGCGGATCCTCAAACAACGCGGCATCACCCCATACCATGTCGCCATCTTCACCTAAACCATCTTTACCTCGAATTGCCAGCTCAACCGGCATCTCGCCGGCAACCAGTCCTGATGCCTTAAAAAAAGCATCACTATCGATAACAGCGGAGATAATGCCCCAGAACTTATCTTCCTGCTCTCCCGCAAGAAACACCGGGATTCGCGTAATCAAGCCATTACCACCTTGGCGCAATTGCAAGGGGCCGGCAAGTACCAGTCTGCCACTAGTTCGGGCTCGTTCAGCAGCGGCGAACTGCTCGGGGCTTTGCTGATAATTCAGACCAATCGCGGCTTCATTCCCTGCAACCGGATACATATAACGAATCACCATATCGGGCGCAGCAGCAATATTCCGCAGTTGATTCTGACCATCCAGCAAATGCGCCATGGCGATTTCAAATTCTGCCTGTGTCAAAGCCGGATTGACAGCAAACAGGCCAGGCAAACCACGGACAATTTGGATATGGTTTTGCAGATTCGTGACCAGTTGATTGTGATACCGACTCAGCTGTTGTTGTGTTTCGGCAAACAAGGCGCTTTGATTACGATCCTGTACAACATGATTTACATAAATGGCTGCTACCAGCAATAGCAAACCCATCGTCATTATCATGCCGGTAAACAACGTTTTACTAGCTGCCAGCCTAAGCATTATCGGTTTATGCCGTTCATTAAAATTAAGCAGCTTGGGTAATTAACTGGCACGCAACTCCTGTTGTTGTGCATTAATCTTATTTTCACCGTAAATAACAAAACAATCTCGACCTTGTTTTTTGGCAGCATAAAGTGCTCTGTCAGCAAGCATCAAGGGATCTTCCAGAACATTTACATTATGTTTATCGACCACAATTGCACCGATACTGATGGTGACCTGAATCAAATTTCCCCGATAGTTATAACTGCTGCAGGCAACTGACTGTCGCAAACGATCTGCGATTGATTCCAGTTGCCAGAGATCGGTATCAGGCAATAACAATAAAAACTCTTCACCACCATAGCGACCGATAAAAGCATCTTTCCGGATATTACGCTCAAGCGTTCGCACCACTGAAACCAATACCTCATCGCCAGCACGATGACCATATTGATCATTCACCGACTTAAAGTAATCAATGTCGACCATTAAAACTGCCAAGGGCATGCCCTGACGGCTGACACTGGCCAGCAATTTATCTAACAATTGCATTATCAGCCGGCGTGACTGTACACCGGTCAATGCGTCCTGGGCAGCAATATTTTCCAGATCCGCCCGCAACCGATCCTGACTGAGTACAATTAATCCCATTGCGATAAACACAATGGCCATCAGATTGATCAATAAATACAGTGCCTGACTACCCTGATAAGCAAATATTGAGGTTTCGGCAATCGCCAGCTGATGCAGCATACTCTCGAAAGACCGTAACAACCCAGCAAAAATAGATACCAACAATGATGAGGCAACAATCCATTCCCCTGCCTGCCAGTTTTTCACGGAGCGATCACGCAGCACCGTCAATGTCATAGTAAAGACAATTAACATGCAAAGCAGAACGACCGTCATCCGGCCACGGAAACTGGGTACTACAAAGGTAAACATAATGAACCCTGCCAGACACCAGCATAGATAATGTTGGTAAAAATGCCAGCGACGACGCAGACCATTAAGCTGCGACATCCCGTCATAAATCAGCAAAATCGCCAGCGCCAGCGCCATATCAGCAATAACAATGGTGACAAAGTCGGGCAATATGCCACGCAGGAGTAACAACCCACCAAAAACACAGTAGGCAGCATAAGCATAGGCGAAGGCTTTAAGACCATTCACGACGTACCCGGCGCCGCGCGCAATGACAAAAAACACAAGTGACATCAATACTGAAAACAGTAATGAAATCTCGAATAGTGCTCTGGCATCCAGAAAGTTGATCATCCGGCTTTACCCATGGCATTCCGCCCTATCAGCCGCCAAACAATGAAGTTGACGCAAACAACATCCATTTTTACTGCTAAAACAAACTTTTACCGTTGCAAAAATACCATGACTTTTAGGTTTTGTCGGCATTGCATTTTTGTGAACACCATCAAAAAAGATGTCTCAACCTTAATTGATTGTTCAAAAACTTTTACGCAAACGCAATCCAACTGGTAAAACCTGTTTGTTGAAAACCATTGCACTAATTAACTGTCATTGATAACACCAAGCTCTATTGATCCTTCATAGCAGCCTCTTTGTGACTTAAAATCCATTAATTAAGGCGCGAGGAATGTAATTTAGTCATTCGTAATAAATGACGAGCAACACAGAGTGGTAGATTTTCAGGCACAACCCGCAGGGCTGGGACTATTTTTCCGCCTTATTAAACTAAAAAACAGCCTTTAGCAGGGGTGGCGATAAAAGTTCAATAGACCATAGCCTATGTCAGGCCTGAAATTTATGTTACAAACAATCTTGAAAAGCATTTTTTCAACCCTCGGCGCTCAAGGATACTTTTCGCCATGAAAACATCTGATCTGC
>JAWWAG010000022.1:0-21728 GCA_033721795.1 Methylophaga sp.
CGCAAAAAATCATACCATCAGCAGCTATGCCAGCAGTCAGGTCCTCTAAACCGGAAAAACCCTCAAAACTGATTGATTGGGCTGCAAAGTTAAATCAACAATTATTGGCACGCCGTAAACCAGCGAGCGATTTGCCACCACTAAATATAAAACTACCCAGCTTTCCCCCCGGTAAAAAGACCGGCACTTTTACCGATACGGCGCTGCTGGCCACTTGGCTGCAACAATTACCAGCCGATCCACACCAAAAAATCAGTACGCTGCTCAGTCATTTACAAGCACTGAGTGAAATCAGTTTAAGCGCGCAAAAAAAACTGCCGTTGCTCGATGAGTACAAACAGACGCTGAATAAAATGGTGTTCGAACGGGACACTGCAGCACTTCGTGCTGACAGCAGGCAACTGACTGAAAAACGTAAATTTTTACGTCAGTTCCAACAGTCAATGCATTTACTTGCTACGCAATATCTCAGCTGTGCCTGTCAACAATATCAACGTGGTCAGCGGCCTGCCGAAAATAACTTTTATTTGTTGTGCCTGCTACATGGCGCTGAAGTTCTGGCCTCTCAAATCTTGCATGCTTACCAGCATTATCAACAGCCACCTGACAACGGGTATTGGCAGTTGCACCAGCTCTACCTGTATTTAGAAGCTGCGGGCTGCCTGAAACGCACTCCTGAATTTAATAAAAAACCGGCAAATATCAGTGACTTTTATACTACTTACGGGCAAATTCTGTTGACCGGTATTGCTGATCCATACAGCATGCCACGTTTTTCAGTGACCAAAATGTTTCAATTGCTGGCCCCGTTTATTGCCGATACTGAGATGAGCCTGCTCAGTGAAAAACAGATGCATATTACCAGTCAATTTTTGCTGACCGGTCATTTTTGTGTCGATTGTCAGTCTGATAATTTACCGCAGGCAATGGCACGGACAGCGCCGGAGATTCGCATGGCGAAGACAACCCGGCTACTCAATGTTCAGCCTTTATTAAGACAACTCGATAAATTGATCAAACAGCATCAAACGCTTAGCACTATCGAAAACCAGTTATTAAGTCAGGCGATTCCCCAATTAAACGGTAGTTATGAGCGGCGCAGTGACAGGCTGCCATTGCCAAAACCGCGAACCGTTGGGGTCAATTACGGTCTTAAATCCATACATGCCTTGTTATCCGGCGATATGCTGGCAACGCAACAACAATGGTTAATGTTAAATGAAGGTTCGGAAGGATTAATGCTGACGCGTAATACTGCCGATTGTAAAAATATTCATATCGGTGATTTGCTGGCTATCAGTGAATCACCATTATTGCCGAAACTTAGCGTGGTTCGTTGGTTACATATCGGCAACAATCAAACGCAAATAGGTCTGGCATTACTGGCCGGTGAAGTCAGTGCCGGGTATTGTACGCCAGATGGTGAAGCAGCACAGTTGCTCGCCTTATTAATGGCAGAGACGGATAAATCCTGCTTGCTGACCGAAAAAGGTTTATTTAGCCCTAAACGTAAACTCCGTTTAAAAACCAACGACGAGCCATTATTGGTTGAAGCCGGTCAACGTTATGACAGCACGCTAGATTACGATTATTTCAGTTATAAAGTCTTGAAGATTTCGTAATCCCGTCCCCATGGCTTATCATGTTTTTAGGATTTTCTAGCACAGGACTTCATCATGCGCACCCTTATCAAAGTCATCGTTATTGTTTTGGTTCTGGCCGTTGCAGCTCTGGCAGCCATTCCTTTTGTCGTTGACCCTAATGATTATAAAGATGAAATTGCCAGCCAAGTCGAAAAAGCCACTGGCCGGCAACTGACGATTCAGGGTGATATCGGTCTTTCGGTCTTTCCTTGGATTGCCCTAGAAATGGGACAATTATCTCTAAGCAATGCCAGCGGCTTTAAATCCGAAAGCTTCGCGCAGGTTAATAACGCGCAGATCCGCATCAAATTATTGCCGCTGATAAAGAAAGAGCTGGAAATGGATACCATCGTGCTTGATGGTCTGGTGCTCAATCTGGAAACCGATAAAAATGGCAATACCAACTGGCAGGGTCTGACAACATCTAATGCTGAGGCAGAAGCCGAAACCAAGCAAGCAACCCCCAAACCTGCCAGAGATGCTCCGCCAGCGCTGGCCGCTATTAGCATTGCCGGTGTTCAATTGAGCAACGCAAATATTCTCTGGTCAAATGCTCAGACAGGCGAAAATTATCAATTACGTAATCTGAATCTCGAAACCGATCCATTGGTGCCGGGTGAACCCACTGCACTCAATATGAATTTTGATTTAATCAGTGCCAAACCAGAGGCGAAAGCCTATATCACACTGGCGACGCAGCTTATGGTTAATATCGATAAGCAGCAATACCAACTTGATAATCTGAGCTTAACCACGCTTGCCGAAGGCAAAGAGCTACCCGTTGATAAAGTTAATCTCAAGCTGAATGCTGATATTGCTGCTGATATGACCAAGCAAATGGCCACCTTACGTGACTTTAATCTGGAAACCATCGCCAGCAACAATGAGCAGAAAGTCACAGCACAACTAACCGGTGAAGTCGATGGTAATCTGGCCAGTCAGTTATATACCGTTAAAAATTTGTCGGTAGATGGCAATATCAGTGATCCAGCCCTGCCGGGTGGCAGTGCCGATCTTAAATTAAGTACGGATTTAAGTGCTGATTTAGCCAAACAAACGCTGACACTAGCTGATTTAGCGCTGCAAGTTCAGGATCTGATGATTAACGGTAAGATCGATGCCCGCGATATTCTTGCCGAAAAACCAATCTTTAATGGCAATATCCAAATCAGACCATTTAACCTTCGCAAGCTGGCTGGGGATATGAACATCGAACTGCCGGAAATGGCTGACAATAACACGCTGGAAAATGTCGCCTTGCAAACCCAGTTAGAGGGTTCTAACAATCATATCAATGCTACCGGCTTGCAGCTGACATTAGACCAAAGTCAGATTACTGGACAATTTGGCGTAGAAAATTTTGCCAATCCTGGTTATCGCTTTGATTTGAGCTTAGACGAAATCGATGCTGATCGTTATCTGCCACCGGTTAAGGATGGTGATCAAAAAAGTGCCCCACCAGCCAGTGCTGCAGCGGGCGGTGCAGCTGAATTACCATTGGACACTTTGCGTGACATCAATGCCAAGGGCAGTCTGAAAATTGGCAAACTCAAAGCGAGTGGTATCACCAGCGAAAATGTGCTGGTGACTATTGATGCCAAAGATGGCCTTATTAAGCTAAATCCTATGCAAGCTGATTTGTATCAGGGTAAATACCGGGGTAACGTCAGTGTTGATGCGCGTGGTGAACAACTGAAATTAGCGATTGATGAACGCCTGGAAGGCATTCAGGCTGGTCCGTTACTAAAGGATTTGACCGGTGATGACAAAATTTCGGGTAAAGCAGATGCCAACATCAAACTTAATGGCAGCGGTAAAGACATTGACGCTATTAAGAAAACGCTATCTGGTAGTGGTAATTTCTCGTTTAGTGATGGCGCGTTAAAAGGTATTAATATTGCTGAAACCATACGAAAAGCCAAAGCCGCATTAAGCGGCCAAAAGCTAGCAGACACCGGCACACCGGAATCGACGGATTTCAGTTCATTGACCGGTTCTTTCACCGCTGATGATGGCATCATTAATAATGATGATCTCGAAATGATGTCGCCACTCTTGCGTGTCAACGGCAAAGGCAATGCCAGCCTGCCAAAGGAAACCATCGACTATAGCCTGCGGGTCTCGATTGTTGGTACTTCTAAGGGTCAGGGCGGTAAGGAACTGGAAGAGCTCAAGGGCGTGACTATTCCAATCAAAATCACCGGTACCTTTTCCGAGCCTAAACCAAGTGTAGATTTAGCGGCGATCGTTAAAGAACAGGCGTCTGGAGAACTTAAAGCCAAGGCTGAAGAAAAACTCAAAGAAAAACTCGGTGATGATCTGGGGGGGTTATTGGGGGGCGCTTTAGGTGGCCAAAAAGCGACTGAAGCCGATGCAGCGGCTGAGACTAAAAGTACTGAACCTGCAACAGCTGATGAAACATCAGAACCAGCTGAGGAAGCGCCTGCCGAAACGCTCTCTCCTGAAGAACAGCTTAAAGAAGACGTTAAAAATAAATTAAAAGGTTTATTCTGATTTGCCCGCTCCTGCCGCAGCATCATGCTGCGGCAGCATTGTTATGACCATCAGCGAAGATTTCAGTCAGCGTTTACTGCATTGGTTTGACCTGCACGGTCGTAAGAATTTGCCATGGCAGCAACCAGCTACGCCCTATCGTGTCTGGCTATCCGAAATCATGCTGCAACAAACCCAGGTGACGACGGTCATCCCTTATTTTGAGCGGTTTACCGAGCGTTTTCCGGATATAGACTCACTTGCCAGCGCCAGCGCTGATGAAGTTTTGCAGTATTGGGCCGGGCTGGGATATTACGCCCGAGGACGTAATCTGCATAAAGCTGCGCAATTACTTATTAAAAATCATCAGGGTAAACTGCCGGCTGATTTTCAGGCGTTACTAGCACTACCCGGTATTGGCCGCTCAACTGCCGGCGCAATTATGGCATTGGCTTTCAAAGCGCCTTACCCTATCCTGGATGGCAATGTGAAACGGGTGTTTGCCCGTTACACTGCCGAGTCGCGCTGGCCCGGCGAAAAACAGGCAGAAGCCGATTTATGGCAACTGGCAGAGCGTTTATTACCTGAGCAGCGCATTAATGATTATATTCAGGCGCAGATGGATTTAGGTGCAACGTTATGTACCCGAAGTAAACCACGCTGCGAGGATTGCCCTTTAAATGAAGATTGTCAGGCTTATCTCGCTGGCAAGCCAACAGCCTATCCGGTCAGTAAACCTAAAAAAGTCATTCCTCACAAACAGTTTCGCTGGCTGCTTTTTCAGTATGATGGCCAACTCTTTTTAGAAAAACGGCCTGAAAAGGGAATCTGGGGCGGTTTATGGAGCTTTCCAGAAATGCCGGTAGAGGCAGAACTGAGCTCTATGCTCAGTGAAGCAAATGTAAATGACTTTCAGTCATTGCCGGATATTCAGCATGCTTTTACCCATTACCGGCTGACGATTACGCCGCTGCTGATTGCACTCAATCAGCCGGTTTTGGCAATCCGTGACACGGACCAGCAACGCTGGGTTAAAATAGAAAACATTGCATCACTTGGCCTACCAGCCCCGGTGAAGACATTAGTACAACAATTAGCTAGAGGTTTTTAATGGCACGCACTATACATTGCATCAAACTCGACAAAGAAGCTGAAGGTCTGGATTTTCCTCCGTACCCCGGTGAACTGGGTAAACAGCTTTGGGAATCTGTTTCAAAAGAAGCCTGGCAAATGTGGTTGAGCCAACAAACGATGCTGATTAATGAATATCGGCTGTCGTTGGCTGATCCAAAATCTCAGGCGTTTTTAAAAACCGAAATGGAGAAATTCTTCTTCGGCGAAGGCTCAACGCCACCAGCTGATTTTGTCCCTGAAAAGTGATAAAAAAGCCTAATAACGCGCAAATGGCAGAATAATGTCGGGTTTTTGATTTACCTAAAAACAAAATCTTGACTTTCTTTCCCGCCAGCAAGTCAGCCTATATTTTAAATTAAAAACAAAAGGTTACAACAAAAATAAGTTTGGAATAAGTCAATTATTGCAAAAAAAACATAAAAAAAATTAGCCAAATTACGAAAATAAACGTGACTTTTTGCCTTTTTTTGGGCGTACAATGAAGTCAGTCCCTTTTAGGGGACAGTAGAAAGCCGGTTTAGGAGTTAGATCGGCAATGTTTTAGAAATTGAGGTTGATATGGCAGAGCAAGTTACTGGTACAGTTAAGTGGTTCAATGACGCAAAAGGATTCGGTTTTATTGAACGTGCTGATGGTCCGGACGTTTTCGTCCACCACAGTGCAATCAAATCTGATGGCTTCAGAACATTAAAAGAAGGTCAGGCGGTTACCATGGAAGTGACGCAGGGTCAAAAAGGCCCACAAGCAGAAAACGTCGTTCCAAGCTAAAAGATTTCACGATTTTTGCATAAAGCCGGTGCGCGTCACCGGCTTTTTTTTGTCTGATAGTTTTTCATACTTGACGATTTACTTTGAAAGCGCACAATGAATTTTTTGGGATTTGCACAAGGATGCTGATATGAAAACATCAAGCCTGTCGCTATTGTTACTACTGCTGATTACACCCGTTGCACAGGCAGATTGGGGCAAAATGCTCGAGGATTTCAAAGACGCGGGTAAATCTATGCTCGGACAGGACAACAATACAGCTGGGCTAGACAATGACACGCTGATTAATGGCCTGCGTGAAGCACTGGAAATTGGTAGTCGCCGAGCCATTTCAACTGTTAGTCAGCAAGGCGGTTATCTGAATAATCCTGAAATCCGTATACCGCTGCCGCCACGGGTGCAGCAGGCATCTGATTTGATGAAACAATTCGGCATGAGCCAATTAGCCAATGATTTTGAAACCAGCATCAACCGGGCTGCTGAAAATGCTGCACCGCAGGCCACCGAGCTGATGATTAACGCCATCAAAGCAATGACCATCGAAGATGCCAGAAAGATTTTACAAGGCGAAAATGATGCGGCCACACGCTATTTTGAAGACAAGACCCGGCCACAACTGGCGACATTATTCTCGCCGGTCGTTGAGGATTCACTGAATCAGGTGGGTGCCACACGTTATTACAATCAGCTTGATGAACAGATGGAGGCCATCCCGGTGCTCGGTCAGAATCTCAATACGGATTTAACACAATATGTTACTGATCAGGCATTAACAGGCCTGTTTGTTATGCTGGCCGAAGAAGAACAGAAAATCCGTGAAAATCCAGCGGCTCGCAGTACTGAATTACTGAAGAAAGTTTTTGCCCGGTAATCGTTTAAAGCGCTACTCAGTAACGGCGTATTGTTTTAGAATAAACACAAAATTCATAAGGGAATCAAAAAATGGCATCCGTTCATAGACTCAATCTTGCCAGTCAGGGCACTTCATTAAAAGCATTGTTTACCGGCTACCTTGTTGTCGTTGCGGTCGGTTATTTGATGGCTTTGGTGCAAATTCAGCTGACGCATGGTTTGGCCGATGGTAAATATGGTCTGTCGGTGGATGACATCGTTTATAGTTATTACGGTAACCGCAATAACTCACTGCTGGAAAATAAACTTCACGGTTCCATGAAGCCGATGGCAACCGAAGAAGAACGGGAAAAAATTATCGAGTGGATTCACAGTGGCGCAAGTGAAGATGCCTATGAATCTACCGGGGTTCAAGAGATCTTCGAGGCAAAATGTATTACCTGCCACAACGCAGATGCTGGTGGAACCATCCCTGATTATTCAGATTTTCAGGCTATTAAAGACCGGGCACTGGTCGATACCGGCGCCAGTATCACATCATTGGCACGGGTATCACATATCCATTTATTTGGTATCGCCTTTATCTTTATGTTTGTCGGCCTTATTTTTAGTTTGGCAGCCGGGGTGCCTAAAGCGTTAAAAGTCACCGTCATTTCAATGCCATATATCTTCCTTTTGATTGATATTTCTGCCTGGTGGCTGACCAAGCTGCACCCCAACTTTGCTTATTTTGTATTGGTTGCGGGCGGCGCGATGGCCTTGTCTTTCGGCTTTATGTGGATCGTCTCTATGTATGAAATGTGGATATTGCCACGACTACGCGAAGATCATCGTGATGCACTGTTAGACGAATAAACATTTGTGCCATTGTTCAATCAAAAAGCCACAACATTAATTTGTTGTGGCTTTTTTGATCGTCATAATTAAAGATCCGAAAACTTAATTCACAAAATTATTTTTCTATCCGATAAATTACGTATGGTCTTTGTTGCTGTTTAGCGTAAGTATCGTTGCGAACTATTTAATCAGGAAACGTGAGTGGATATTCTTTGGTTGCTTTGCTCTGCCTTCTTGGTCTTTATTATGCAGGCAGGTTTTCTGTGCCTTGAGAGCGGGTTAGTCAGAAGCAAAAATAGCATCAATGTTGCTGCTAAGAATATTACTGATTTTTCTATTTCAAGTGCCATTTTCTGGTTAGTCGGCTTTGGCATCATGTTTGGTGATAGCCTGCTGGGTGGCTTTGGTGCTAGTGATTTTATGTTTGGTCAATCTGCATCAGCACCGATGATCACCTTTTTCATCTTCCAGATGATGTTTTGTGGCACCGCAGCAACCTTGGTTTCTGGTGCCATAGCCGAAAGAACAACCTATGTCGGCTATGTCATCATCACCATTACCATTTCCTTGCTAATCTATCCCATTACGGGTCATTGGGCATGGGCTGGAATCGTTGAGGGCAACCCGACTGGTTGGTTAGAACAATTGGGCTTTGTTGATTTTGCCGGTTCGACCGTTGTCCACTCCGTTGGCGGTTGGGTTGCATTATCGGCCATTTTAGTTATTGGGCCGAGAATTGGTCGTTATGATGCAAATAATCGTCGGATTCCCGGAAGCAACTTACCGATGGCTGTCCTTGGCGGGATGTTACTTTGGTTTGGCTGGTTTGGTTTCAACGGCGGTAGTACGCTGGCCTGGGGTGATAATGTTCCAGGTATTCTCCTTAATACGCTGCTTGCCGCAATATGGGGTGGTATCTGCACAACCTTGTTGAAGTACTTCATTGATGGTTATGTTGATGTATTAATGATCATTAACGGTGTGCTTGGCGGGTTAGTGTCTGTTACTGCCAATTGCCATGTGGTCACTCCCAATGAGGCCGCTTTGATAGGTGTGGTGGGTGGCCTGATTGTTTTTTATGGCGAACGGTTACTTGATTTAAAACAAATTGATGATGCCGTGGGCGTCATTCCCGTTCATTTGTTTGCTGGAATATGGGGCACACTGGCAGTGGCCCTGTTCGGAAATGTAGATCAAATTGGTACTGGGCTCACTCAATTCCAACAATTAAAGACGCAAATCGTAGGCATCATCGCCATAGGTGCTTATAGTTTTATTGTCTCTTACGTGGTCTTCCGGCTTATAAACCGCATCTATAGTCTACGTGTCCCCGCCCAGGCAGAACTTATTGGATTGAATGTCGCTGAACATCGCGTAAGTACTGAAGTCTTTGACCTATTGGCTGCCATGCAATATCAGCAACAAGAATCAGACTTTTCAGAGCGTGTGCCGGTCGAACCATTTACCGAAGTTGGTCAAATTGCACAGCAATACAATCGAGTTATCGATAAAGTAAATCAAGAGATTAAACAGCGTGATCGCGCGTTTAACGCCTACAAGGAGAGTGAGTTTAGAAAAGGCGCTATTCTTCAGGCCGCGATGGATTGTATTGTAACGGTTGATAAACGCGGTGATATTATTGAGTTTAACCCTGCCGCAGAACAATGCTTTGGCATGAACAAAAAATCGGTCATGGGGAATAACTTTTTCAAGCTGTTTATTTCTCAGGATGCTAAAGCTGCTGCTGTAAACAGTTTGTCACAGGGGTTTAGTGCGGGTGATGGCCTGGTTTTGAAACGCCACAATATTACTGAGCTTAGCCGAAGTGATGGTGAGGAGTTTCCTGCTGAGGTTGTGATTACGCAAACATCAGACAGCAACCATCCAAATATTGAATACACACTGCATATTCGCGACATCACTAAGCAAATCAAGCTGCAGAATCGCCTCAAACATCTCGCCTACAATGACCAATTAACGGGGTTGTTTAATCGTACTTATTTTATGAACAACCTGAAGCAGCGTATTGCGATGCATCAGACAATACCCGGCTCCGTAGTGCTGATGTTTCTGGATTTAGATCAATTTAAGAAGATTAACGATAACCTGGGCCATAAAGCTGGCGATGAGTTACTTTGTGAAGTTGCGCGCCGCTTGCGTAAAGTTACTCGAGAGAGCGATTTGGTTGGCCGTTGGGGCGGTGATGAGTTCGTGATCGCATTATCTGGCACTATTTCATTAGAGATTGCGGAACAAAAGGCCGAGGACATATTAAATATAATGCGTCTAACAGTTGAACTGAATAATAAACCCCTTATTGTGCCAACCAGTATCGGTATCGCTATTTCTAATTCTGGTGCTATTAACGCTGAGCGTCTGATGCAATTTGCAGATATCGCCATGTACAAGGCAAAACAAGCGGGCAGAAATACTTACCGCGTCTATGTTGAGGACATGAGTGAAAAAGCACTGCAAACCTTTCAATTAGAGTTTGCATTGCCGGATGCTATTAAGAAAAATCAGCTTTTCCTGCATTTCCAACCCAAAGTCTCGTGCATTACCAATGAAATCGTAGGCTTTGAAGCATTGGTTCGCTGGCAACACCCGGAGTATGGCCTGATTATGCCTGGTGATTTCATTCCGGTAATTGAAGAGACCAATCTCATCATAGATGTGGGCGAATGGGTTATTCGTTCAGTTATTGAGCATTTGGTGTCTTGGCGAATGCTGGGCGTCACCTTGCTGCCAGTTGCAATTAATATTTCCGGTCATCATTTACATTCGCAAACCTTGACAAAATTTGTAGAGAAAATCACCACAGAGAATGATATCAGTGGGGAGCTTCTTGAGTTTGAGATAACTGAGGGTGTCCTGACCGGAAATACTGACATCAGTTTAGATGCCATGAATTCGCTTAAGAAAACGAACAGCCGATTATCAATTGATGATTTTGGAACGGGGTACTCATCGCTCAGCTATTTGAAGCGTTTTCCTGTTGATGTGTTGAAAATTGACCAAGCCTTTATTCGGGAATGTGACTCAAACAAAGAAGATGCTGCAATATGTAAAGCGATTATTACACTGGCAAAAAGCCTAGGCTTGTTAATTATTGCAGAAGGCGTAGAGACCCAAAGTCAGCTCAAATTTCTTAAAAAAGAAAAATGTGACGTCTATCAAGGCTACTTATTTAGTAAGCCAATTCCTTCTGAACAGGTGATGACGCTGCTTGAGCAACAGTCTCAAATTTAGCCTCTTACTTAATCAGAAAAATAAAGCATTGAAGAATGCCATGGTCGCTGAACTAGAAGATCCCACTACCCGCGGGATTTTCTTTTTGCATTCGTTGGTAAAACTCACCCAATTCAATTGACCAGAACTGTTCAAGCTGTAGCAGTCGTTTAGCTGCTATTGGCGGTAAAAAAGCAGGCGGAGCATTAAAGGCAAATACAACAATATTACGGTGGTTTTCCAGTGATAAACACAGTGTTTGTTTATCAAATACCTGCCGGATTATTCTCATGGCAGTCAAAAAGCCTTTGTCATCATCAACCAACAGGTTTATGGCCACATGACCTGTGGCTGTTAAATGGTCACGGCATTGCTGCAGAAAATAACTGTTTAACAACCATTGTGGTGTTTTTTGCTGAGCCGCAATATCCACGAGGATCAGATCAAAGGGCGCCTGTGGCTGCGCCAGAAATTGCTGAATAGTCTCAATATGAATTGGCCAGTTGGCCGGAAAATCAAAATATTGTTTTGCAATATCAGCAACTTTCGCTGAAAGCTCAACTGCTTCGCCCTGAACCTGTGGCGCCCGCTGCGCTAAAAACCTTGCTGTCGCACCGCCGCCAGTGCCAGCCAGCAAAACCCGCTTAATGTCTGCAAACATTAAACCAGCCAGCATCGCCCGGTTCAGCGGCAGTGGTAAAACACCGGGGTTATTTAAATCTATCGCTGATTGTAATAAGCCATCAGCAAAATCCAGATAACGCTGATTCGTCTGCTGCCATACCCGAATCTTGCCGCCGTCTACTGTTTGGTGGTCTAGCAATATTTCAACAGTGGCATCCATCCTCACTGATTATGTTTGGCTTCCAGCGCCGCCCATTTATCAAATGTCACTTCAAGCTCTGCTTCCAGTGCCGCCAATTGCTGCTGCGCTTCAGTAATTTTATCCGCAGCTTGCTGATAAAAGTCAGGATTGCTCATTTTTTCGGTCAGGGCGGCTTGTTGCTGCTCGAGTTTTTCAATTTGTTGTGGCAGCGCTTTCAAATCCAGTTGCTCCTGATAGGTCAGCGTCGATTTTTTCTTTGCAGTTTTTGCGGGCTGCGATGCCGCACCCCCCGTATTTTTCACAGCCGGCTTTTCACTGCGATTTTGACGTTGGTTTAACCAATCGTCGTAGCCACCGACATATTCACGCACTTCACCATCGTCATCAAAAACGATACAGCTGGTCACGACATTATTCAGGAAACTCCGATCATGGCTGACCAGCAGCAAAGTGCCGGCAAATCCCAGCAACAGATCTTCCAGCAACTCCAGCGTTTCGGCATCAAGGTCATTGGTCGGTTCATCCAGTACCAATAAATTTGCTGGCTGGGTGAATAATTTTGCCAGCAACAGACGGTTGCGCTCACCGCCCGATAAAGCTTTGACGGGTGTACGTGCCCTTTCAGGGGTAAACAAAAAATCCTGCAAATAACCGATGATATGTTTGCGGCTGCCATTAATTTCGACGAAGTCACGGCCCTGGCCGACGTTATCAACGACATTCGCCTGCTCATCAAGCTGGCTGCGCAGCTGGTCAAAATAGGCAATTTGTAAATTGGTACCCAGTTTTACTGTGCCCGATTGGGGCTGTTCACGGCCCAGTAAAATGGACAACAGTGTACTTTTACCACAGCCGTTAGGGCCAATAATACCAATGCGATCACCGCGCTGGATAAGCGTCGAGAAGTCTTTAAACAAGGTCCGGCCACTATAGGCCTGGGCAATATTTTCGACTTCCACCACCAGTTTGCCGCTGCGGTAGGCTTCCTGCAGTTGCATATTGACGTTGCCTTGCAAGTCACGGCGTTGGCTGCGTTCTTTACGGAGTTTTTTCAACGCTCTGACCCGGCCTTCATTGCGAGTGCGGCGCGCTTTAATGCCCTGACGAATCCAGACTTCCTCCTGCGCCAGCTTTTTATCAAACTGTGCCTGTTGCTCGGCCTCGGCAGCCAGCATCGCTTCACGTTTATCCAGAAAGTTACGGTAATCACCGGGATAACTGCTTATCTGACCGCGATCGAGCAGAACAATACGCGTTGCCAACGCCTGCAGAAAACTCCGGTCATGGGTGATAAAAAGCAAGGTGCCGCCATAACTTTTCAAAAAGCCTTCCAGCCAGGTAATCGACGCAATATCCAAATGGTTAGTCGGCTCGTCAAGCAGCAAAATATCTGGCGCTTTGACCAGCGCCTGCGCCAGCAACACCCGGCGTTTCATCCCGCCTGATAAACTGGCAAATTCAGCATCAGCATCCAATGATAATTTGGAAATCACCGTTTCAACCTGTTGCTCAAGACTCCAGCCATCAGCTGCTTCCAGCTTATGTTGGGCTTTTTCCAGGCGCGCCAAAATCGCTTCGCTGTGGTCATGCTGAAGTTGCTGGACAATGTGATGATAATCGACTAAGAGTGGTGCAATTTTGCCAAGACCGGCAGCCACCACATCAAACACACTCCCTTTCGTGCCTGCGGGTACTTCCTGTTCCAAACGGGCAATTTTCAGACTGTTAATACCGGCCATTTCACCGGCATCGGGCAAAATATCACCGGCAATCACTTTCATCAGCGTCGATTTACCGGCACCATTACGGCCGACCAGACACACCCGCTCTCCCTTATCGATCTGAAAATCGATGTGGTCTAGTAAATTCGGGCCGCCAAAACTGACGGTGAGTTGTTTAAGTTGTAATAAGGCCATTAATTAACTTCTTGCGCGGCGCGCTCTAATTGTTCGCTGGCATCTAGCCAGTCATGTTCGGTTTGTTCCAACTCGGCTTTGCAATCTGCCTGCTGCTGTAACAAAGTTTTTAGCCGGTCTTTATTGGCGACTTCATATAATGTGGTGTCTGCCAGCGCTGTTTCCAAATCCAATAATTGCTGGTGCAGCTTATCCATGCTTTTTTCAGCGGCCTGTACTTGCTTTCGAAGCGGCTGTAATTTTTGCCGTTGTTGCGCAGCGACCTGGCGGTCCACTTTTTTGGTATTCATGCTGCTGGTTTTTTCATTATCGTTATTGTCTTTGCCTAAGCGAAGTAAACGATAATCATCCAAGTCACCGTTAAATACCTCCGCTTTGCCATCGGCGACCAGCCATAAATCATCGCTGACATTGCGCAGAAAATAACGGTCATGCGACACCACCACCAAAGCCCCTTCGAATTCTTGCAGGGCCATGGTTAAGGCTAAGCGCATTTCCAAATCGAGATGGTTTGTCGGCTCATCAAGGAGCAATAAAGCCGGCCGCTGATACACCAATAATGCCAATACCAAACGCGCTTTTTCACCACCGGAAAATGGCGCCACGGGTTGCAGGGCATTGTCACCATGAAAGCCAAAACCGCCCAGAAAATTACGTAACTCCTGTTCACTGGCTTCTCGATCCAGTCGCTGCAAATGCTGCAAAGGCGTATCTTCAGGACGCAATTGTTCTAATTGATGCTGGGCAAAGTAGCCGATTTCAATGTCTTTGCCCTCGCGGCGCTTGCCAGACATGGTCGTCAATTCTCCGGCAATCAGCTTGATTAATGTTGATTTACCGGCGCCATTGGGGCCAAGTAATGCAATGCGATCGCCAGCATTAAGATTTAGTTTGATATTGCTAATTAACGGCTCATCACCATAGCCCACACTGGCTTTATCCAGCGCTAAGATTGGCGTTGTTAAGCGGCGCGGCTGAAAAAACTGAAAATGAAATGGCGAATCGACATGCGCTGGGGCAATCTTCTCCATCCGCTCCAGCGCTTTAACCCGGCTTTGCGCTTGTTTGGCTTTGGTGGCTTTGGCTTTAAAACGAATCACAAAGCTGCGGATATGGGCAATTTCCCGTTGCTGCTTAACGTGGGCTGCCTGCTGATTGGCTAAATGTTCAGCGCGTGCCTGTTCAAAATCGCTGTAATTACCACTGTAAAGTTTGATCGCTTGCTGCTCAATATGAGCAACCTGATTAACGACCCGATCCAGAAACTCGCGATCATGCGAAATCACCAGCAACGTGCCCGGATACTGGCGCAGCCATTCTTCCAGCCAATAAACCGCTTCTAAATCCAAATGGTTGGTGGGCTCATCGAGCAACAACAAATCACTGCGACACATTAAGGCCTGCGCCAGATTCAGGCGCATCCGCCAACCACCGGAAAAAGCCCGCACTGGCTGCGTCTGTTGTTCGGGGGTAAAGCCCAAGCCATGCAGTAATTTCGCCGCACGGCTGCGACCGGTATAACCGTCAATTAGCGCTAATTGATCATGCAAATGGGTTTGCTCATGGCCATCCCCTGCAGCTTCAGCAATCTCAAGCGCTGTTAATAATTGACTAAGCTGCGCATCACCCTCCAGGACATAATCCAATGCCGGAGTATCGACAGCCGGCGTTTCCTGTGCCACATGGGAAATCACCCAGTTGCCCGGGAAACTGAGCTCACCCTGGTCGGCATGTAATTGACCACGGATCATGGCAAATAAACTGGATTTTCCGGTGCCATTGGCACCCGTCAGGCCAACCCGTTGTCCAGGGTGTATCAGCAGATTGGCATTTTCAAATAACAGCCGTGGCCCACGCCGCAAAGATAATTGGCTTAGCTTAATCATGATGCATTATTGCTCCGCAGCAACCATCGGCTCTGTGATTTGGCTTCGTTAAGAATTGTCATGGCGCGAATTGTATCGGATAGCCGCTGCTGCCGCTTTGGGATTTTTTAAACGCTGACTGGCAATTGCCAGTCGATGGGCGTTTGGTCGTGTTTTTGTAGGTATTGGTTGGCCTGACTGAAATGCTTACAACCCAAAAATCCGCGATGCGCTGACAGCGGGGACGGATGCGGCGCTTTTAAAACCAGATGTTTATCAGCATCGATCATCGCGGCTTTTTTTTGTGCATAACTGCCCCAGAGCATAAAAACCACGTTTTGCCGCACATCATTAACGGTGGCAATCACTTTATCGGTAAATTGCTCCCAGCCCTTGCCCTGATGGGCATTGGCCTGATTTTGTTCAACGGTCAGTACAGCGTTCAGTAACAACACACCCTGCTGTGCCCAGCTTTCCAGATAGCCATGACGGACTGGCTCAATACCTAAATCGCTTTTTAATTCTTTATAAATATTATTTAAGGACGGTGGAATGGCCACACCCGGTTTCACCGAAAAACACAAACCATGCGCCTGCCCCGGCTGGTGGTATGGATCCTGCCCCAGAATCACAACTTTCACTTCAGATAACGGCGAAGTTTCCAGTGCATGAAACCAATTATTGGAATGTGGAAAAATAACTTTGTGAGCCTGCTTTTGCTGCTGTAAAAATTCTTTGAGCTGTTGCATATAAGGTTGTTCAAACTCACCGGCTAATTGCGCCTGCCACTCGGGTGCCTTTTCCAGGGCCATGAAAGATTCTCCTACTCGATTGTTGCATATGCTATCAGTTTGAAAATTACCAGCCAGCCGGATAATCAATAAAACCATTAATTTCGAACCCGAGCTGCATATTAATGGTCATTGCATTACACTATTTTGCAAACCAACGATGGCTGTAAACCATGTCTAACAAACTGCAAAAATCTGATGCTGATTGGCAAGCTGAACTGACTGCCGAGCAATATCGTGTTACCCGGCAAGCTGGTACCGAAGCACCTTTTTCAGGACAATATTACGATCACCGGGAAAAAGGCCAATACCACTGTATTTGCTGTGGCACACCACTGTTTAAATCTGATGATAAGTTTGATGCCGGTTGCGGCTGGCCAAGTTTTTCGTCACAAATCGAACATGGTGTGGTCAGTCATCATGCCGATCACAGTCATGGTATGAATCGCACTGAAGTGCGCTGTCAAACCTGTGATGCACATTTAGGCCATGTTTTTGATGATGGCCCGCCGCCCACGGGGTTGCGTTATTGCATCAATTCAGTAGCAATCGATTTTAATGACAAAAAGTGACTGGAAGCTATACATCATTGAAGCAGCAAACGGCCATCTCTATACCGGCATTACCACGGATTTAGATCGCCGGTTAAATCAACACCAAAGCGGCCGCGGCGGTGCCAAGTTTTTTCACAGCAGCGCCGCCAAACAATTGGTTTATCAGGAAAATCACCCGGATCGCAGCAGTGCCAGCCGCCGGGAAGCCGCTATCAAGAAGTTATCCCGACAGGCCAAATTACAACTTATCGGCAACGCATTAAAGCAGGTATAATGGTGGGTTTTTCCGCTTCATACCGCTTTAAGCGAGGTCATCTGTGCTCAGCACCGCTAATATCACTATGCAATTTGGGGCCAAACCCCTGTTCGAAAATGTTTCCGTCAAATTCGGTGACGGCAATCGTTACGGCCTGATTGGCGCCAACGGTTGCGGTAAATCAACGTTTATGAAGATTCTTGCCGGCGTCCAGGAGCCAACTTCCGGCAATGTGATGCGCGATCCGAATGAATCGTTTGCGGTGCTTAAGCAGGATCAGTTCGCCTACGAAGATCAACGGGTCATTGATGTGGTCATTATGGGTGATAAAGCATTGTGGGAAGTGCATCACGAGCGGGATCGCATATATAGCCTGCCGGAAATGAGCGAAGAAGATGGTCTGAAAGTCGCGCATCTGGAAGGCGAGTATGCCGAGCTTGATGGCTATACTGCGGAATCGCGTGCCGGTGAATTATTACTCGGCGTCGGTATTCCGGTTGAACAGCATTACGGGCGGATGAGCGAAATCGCCCCGGGTTGGAAGCTAAGGATTTTGCTGGCGCAGGTGTTATTTGCCGACCCGGATATTCTGTTACTTGATGAGCCCACTAACCATCTGGATATCAACACCATTCGCTGGCTGGAAGATATTTTAAGCCAGCGTAACAGCACTATGATCATCATTTCACATGACCGGCATTTCTTAAACCGTATTTGTACCCATATGGCTGATATGGATTATGGTGAGCTGCGTATTTATCCAGGTAATTATGATGAATATATGACTGCCTCAACTCAGGCGCGGGAACGTCTGCAATCTGACAACGCCAAGAAAAAAGCTCAGATCAAAGAACTGCAGGAGTTTGTCTCGCGATTCTCAGCTAACGCCTCTAAAGCGAAACAAGCGACCTCCCGGCAAAAACAAATGGAGAAAATCCAGCTCGATGACATCAAACCATCCAGCCGGGTCAATCCGTTTATCCGCTTTAATCAGGATAAAAAACTGTTTCGCAACGCACTGGAAGTCAGCAACCTGACCCAAGGCTATGAAGACGGACATAAGCTTTTCGAAAAATTCAGCTTTATGGCTGAAGTCGGAGAAAAAATCGGCATTATCGGGCCCAACGGTATCGGTAAAACCACGCTGGTTAAAACACTGGTCGGTGAAATAGCGCCCAAAGCGGGTCATGTTAAGTGGTCTGAAAATGCCAATATCGGTTACTACGCTCAGGATCACGACCATTTGTTTAAAAGCAATATGACATTGTTTGAATGGATGAGTCAGTGGGCAGCACCCGAAGACGATGAACAGGTGATCCGCGGCACCCTGGGTCGCTTATTGTTCTCTGGTCATCAAATCGATAAGAAAGTGAATGTGCTGTCCGGTGGTGAAAAGGGTCGGATGTTGTTTGGTAAATTGATCCTGCAAAAACCCAACATTCTGGTCATGGATGAACCGACCAACCATATGGATATGGAGTCGATTGAATCTTTGAATATGGCGCTCGATCAGTATGAAGGCACGTTGATTTTCGTATCGCATGACCGGGAATTTGTATCGTCTCTGGCGACCAGAATTTTTGATATGGAAAACGAGGGTATTACTGACTTCGACGGGAGTTACGACGACTACCTGAGTAGTCAGGGCATCGCATAACCTCAGCTATTCAGAGCCTGCCACAAGCAGGCTTTTTTGCTTTCGTAAGGTCATAATTCCATGATACTTTAGCGATCTGTTTATCGCTGAGGATAATGCCATGTTAACCCGTCTGCTTACCCCTGCTCTGCTACTTATATTCAGTTATATGCTGCCGGTTACGGCCTTTGCTGCCACTGCCGCCGAAATTGATATCAAAGTCGATGATACGCTCAGTCGCTTCAAACAAGAGATCCCGGGCGGCGAAGCTTTTTTAGCCAACGCAAGTGGCGTTCTGGTATTTCCGAATGTGATAAAAGCCGGTTTTGGTATTGGCGGCGAATATGGTGAGGGTGCGCTGCGTATCGACGGTAAAACGGTTGCGTATTACAATACTGCCGGTGCGTCAATTGGATTTCAGCTTGGCGTACAGAGTAAATCACTCGTTATTGTTTTTCTGGAAGATAAAGCCCTAGAGTATTTCCAATCCAGTAAAGGTTGGGAAGCCGGCGTTGATGGCTCAGTGGCCGTCGTTGAGTGGGGCGTTGGTGAAGACATCAACACTATCAATCTTGAAGATCCGATTGTCGGTTTTGTATTTGGCAACAAAGGTCTGATGTTTAATCTGACGCTGGAAGGCTCAAAATTCACGCGTATCAGTAAGTAATGGCTGATACTGAATTTCCTGCCAAAACCTGTGAATTGCATCGGCTGGTAACACAACCAAAGTTGATTGCCATGGCGATAAACGGAGATAAAACACAACAACGCCGTAATGGCATTTATGGCTATCCGGGCGAGGGCTTTCAACTCGATGGTATTGACTTTGAAATCACTACCGTTAGCCGTCAGGCACTGAGTGATATGACCGAAGCGGATGCCAAAGCCGAGGGGTTTACCAGTCTTAGTGATTACCAACAACTGATTTTACGCATGCATCCCGGCATGCAATGGCAGCCAGACGCATTGGTCTGGCTGCATCAGTTTCGGCGGATGAATTAGTCTTCCAGACGAAAGCCAAGTTTGATGGTTACCTGCCAGTATTTGATTTTGCCCTCTTCAACATAACCACGGGTATCTGTTACTTCGAACCAGTGAATCATATGCACGGTTTCTGCCGCCTTAGCGATGGCATTTTCAATGGCTTTATCCGAGCTTTCGGTTGAGCTGCCTGTTATCTCAATATGTTTATAAGTATGTTCAGTCATTATTTCTCCTATTGTCACGCAAGTAAATAAACCAATAAAACAAACCCACTAAAATACTGCCTCCGACCAAGTTGCCCAGGGTCACTGGCAGTAAATTGCCGAACAAAAAGCCGCTGATATTCAAACTCTCAGCAACACTCAGTCCCATGCCCTGCCAAGCTTGCATATTGCTGGCCAGCATGCCGGCCGGAATGACAAACATGTTGGCGACACTATGTTCAAAGCCTAGTGCCACAAAGGCACTGATGGGCAATAACACCGCTAAAATCTTGTCGGTAACACTGCGTCCCGCCATGGTCAGCCAAATAGCCAGGCACACCAGCAAATTACATAGTACGCCGCGGCTAAACGCTTCCCAAAACGTTAAATTAACTTTGCTTTCGGCAATGGCCACTGTTTTGGCAGCCAATGCCCCATCACCCTGCCACCAGAGTCCTGATAACGCAATCAACACCAATATGCCTAATGCGCCGACGAAATTGCCGAAATAAACAATCAACCAGTTATTAAGCAGTTGGCGGCCGCTGATTTTGCCATCCACAAAGGCCATGACCAGCAAGTTATTGCCGGTAAATAACTCGGCACCAGCGACCACCACTAGAACCAATCCCAAACAAAATGCCAATCCGCCCAGCCATTTCAATACTCCTAAAGGCATCATGCCCGGCTCATGAATCACCAGTGTATAAAATGCCGCGCCCAGAGCAATAAATGCCCCGGCCAATACCGCCAATGCCAGCACCCGAAACGGGTCATTGGTACATTTACTGAGGCTAGCCTGTTCAACACGTTTGGCTACTTCAGTAGGACTATAAGCATCAATCGAAAACGGATCCACAAACTGCTCCTTAAGTAGCTGTTAACTCCATCTTAATCCTCCCAAGCAACATTAATAAACAAATGATTTTGCTATCTTTTACGCTGTTAGATCGGTATAATGCGCGTCTTGCATACATCTCCAAACAGTTTTACATTTAAAACTGCACTTCACAGGTTACTCCATGTCTACAGAACAGATCCAAGAGACGCCCTCATTCAGTGAGTTAGGGCTGGCCCCCGCTATTTTTCAAGCCGTGCAACAAGCCGGTTACGAAACCCCCTCACCAATTCAGGCGCAAAGTATTCCGCCGCTGTTAGCTGGCCGCGATTTACTGGGTCAGGCGCAAACTGGTACCGGTAAAACGGCCGCTTTTGCCTTGCCTTTATTAAGCCGTATTGATGTTAAAAACAAAGCCACCCAATTATTGGTACTGGCACCCACACGTGAACTGGCGATTCAGGTTTCAGAAGCCATTCAAAGCTATGCCAAACATTTAAAAGACTTCCATATTCTGCCGATTTACGGTGGACAGAGCATGGGCATTCAGCTGCGTTCATTGCAGCGTAATCCGCAAGTTGTGGTCGGTACGCCCGGTCGTATTCTGGATCATATTCGCCGTGGCACGCTGAAACTGGCTAAACTTGAAGCCCTTGTGCTTGATGAAGCCGACGAAATGCTGCGTATGGGCTTTATTGACGATGTCGAAACCATCCTCAAAGAAACCCCTGAAAACCGCCAGGTTGCACTGTTTTCAGCAACGATGCCCGGCGCCATTCACCGCGTCGCACAAAAATATCTGAAAGATCCGGTTGAAGTCCGTATCCAAAGCAAAACCTCTACCGTCACCACCATTAACCAGCGTTACTGGCAAGTGACCGGCATGCATAAACTGGATGCGTTA
>JAWWAG010000023.1:0-21487 GCA_033721795.1 Methylophaga sp.
GACTTCAACGCTGCTGACAGTAGAAGAAGTATTATATTTGGCGCAGGATTCGGCAGCACAGGTACTGGTCATTGATAACACCATGTGGCCACAATTACGTGAACATATCAGTCAATGTGCTGATTTGCGGTTGGTTTTATTAAGTGGTCCCGGCAAGTCCGGTCTGGCACCAGCCGGTTTAAAGGTTATGGATTTAACTGACAGTCTGGCGGCTATTGTTGACTGGGCACCCGCTTGTCAAACCCGCGCTGATGATCCTGCGTATCTGGTTTATACCTCAGGTACCACCGGCTATCCCAAAGGCGTATTACATGCGCATCGCGCGTTGATCGGCCGTACACCGGCCTCACACTATTGGTTTGATTTTGCTGATGAACAGCAGGACCGTATTCTGCACTCCGGTAAATTTAATTGGACCTATGTATTGGGCTCCGGATTAATGGACCCGCTCTATCTGGGCAAAACAGTCATTGTTCATGAAGGTAAAAATGACGCGATGCTATGGCCTCAACTGATTGCCAAACACAAGGCGACGATTTTTATTGGTGTGCCGACCATTTACCGGCAGATCCTGCAAAAAACCAACTTCAGTCAACAGGATGTACCCAGCCTGCGGCATTGTATGAGCGCCGGTGAACATTTATCTGACGAGGTACTGAGTTTGTGGCGGCAGCGCTTTGATATGGATATCTATGAAGCGGTCGGTATGTCGGAGTTTTCCTATTATTTAAGCGAAACCAAATCGCGGCCGATTCGCCCCGGCTCCGCAGGTTTTCCGCAGCCGGGTCATGCCATTCAATTGCTTGAACCAGAAACACTACAGCCAGTAAAACAGGGTGAAGAGGGGATGATTTGTGTGCCGGATAACGATCCGGGATTGTTTTTGTATTATTGGAACCTGCCAGAGGAAACCGCCAAACTTAAACGCGACGGCTGGTTTTTGACCGGTGACTTTGCTCGCTATGATGACGATGGCTATGTCTGGTTCCTAGGACGTAAAGACGACATTATCAAAAGCTTTGGTTATCGTGTTTCACCTTATGAAATTGAAAGGGTGTTCAAATCGCATCCGGCAGTCGGTGATTGTGCGGCCGTCGGCGAAAGCATTGAAAAAGACAAGGTGCTGGTGGTCGCGTATGTTTTATTGCATCAAGATCAGCCAGTCAGTCCTGACGAATTGTTGGCTTTTGGACAAAAACATCTGGCCGCTTATAAAGCACCTAAAATTATTTATATTGCTCAGGACTTGCCACGAACCAAAAATGGTAAAATTTTACGTCGTGAAGTCAGTCCAAAAATCGCAACAGATCAATCCAATAGCTAAATTTTTTGTTGATCAACGGGGGCATTTCAGCACATTATTACCCGATGACTGACACAGCAGAAAAGAATAGCAACGAAGTTAGAAACGTCTTTTTCGTATCTGATCGAACTGGTTTAACCGCTGAATCCTATGGAAAATGCTTGCTGGCGCAGTTTCCAAATATCGAATTTGAGACGATTACACTGGCTTTTGTTGATACAACCGAAAAGGCTGAAGATGCGCGGGCGCAGATTAATGCACTGAGTGCCCAGTCTGAATTTGAACCATTGGTATTCAGCACCTTGGTTCATGATGATGCACAATTTATAATAGAAAGCTGTGACGGTTATGTGATCAGTTTATTTCACAGCTTTATTGGCTCAATGGAAAATTTTCTGGGCATGCAAGCGTCGCAAAAGCAGGGCATATCAAGGATTTCAATCAGTGATACCACTTATCAGCGTCGTTTGGATGCGATTGATTACGCTCTGACCCATGATGATGGTGTTCGCCCTGATCAATATGAAGAAGCCGATGTTATTTTGGTCGGGGTATCGCGTTGCGGCAAAACACCGACCAGTTTATATCTGGCAATGAATTTTTCACTGAAAGTGGCTAACTACCCGCTGACAGTAGAGGATCTTGATGCTGAAGAATTACCGGACTATCTGTTAGTTCATCAGCATAAGCTGGCAGGCCTTACTATTAAGCCTGTACCGTTAAGCCGTATTCGTCGGCAACGCCGGCCGGACAGCAGTTATTCCTCTTTGGAAATCTGCCAGGCTGAGTTGAATAAGGCAATGTCAATGTTTGAAAAGGTGGACATCCCGGTCTTTGATACCACCAATACCTCCATTGAAGAAATTTCTAGTCGTGTAGTGCGCTCACTGGGGTTGGCCCGGGAACGTATACGCGAATCGACAATTACATTTAATAAATCCAAAAAAACAAGGTAGTAGTTATGACCGAATATGTTATTTCTCTTGAAAAGTTGTGCATGGAGGATGTCAACAGAGTAGGTGGCAAGAATGCCTCACTGGGCGAAATGTTACAGAATCTCGCACCGCTTGGGGTTTCGGTTCCGGGTGGTTTTGCGACTACTGCCGATGCTTACCGTGAATTCTTATTGCATGATGGTTTACAGGGGAAAATTAACGATGCACTGCGTGACCTCGATATAGATGATGTTACCGCTTTGCAGAAAACCGGTCAGCAGATCCGCGAATGGATTATGAGTATTCCGTTTCCTGCTGCAATGGAAGCGGCGATTGATGACGCCTATCAGACGCTGGAAAAAGATTACGGAATTGAAACCAGTTGGGCTGTGCGTTCATCAGCAACTGCTGAAGATTTACCGGATGCGTCATTTGCCGGTCAACAAGAAACCTTCCTGAATGTTGCTGGCCTTGCCAATATTAAAAAAGCCATTCGTGAGGTATTTGCGTCCTTGTTTAACGATCGCGCGATTGCTTACCGTGAACATCAGGGCTTTGATCACAGTGAAGTGGCGCTGTCAGCCGGTATTCAAAAAATGGTGCGTTCAGATTTAGCCAGTGCCGGTGTGGCGTTTTCTTTGGATACCGAGAGTGGTTTCCGTGATGTGGTATTCGTTACAGGTAGTTATGGACTAGGTGAAATGGTTGTGCAGGGCGCGGTAAACCCTGATGAATTCTACGTCCACAAAAACACTTTGGAGGCCGGCCGGCCGGCCGTATTACGCCGTACATTGGGTCAGAAAGCGCTGCAAATGGTTTATTCCGGCGATAGCGAATCCCCGGTCAAAATTGTAGATGTCGATGAAAACGCGCGTCTGCATTTCTGCCTTAGCGATGCTGAAATTGAAACCTTATCAAAAATGGTCGTGACGATTGAGCGTCATTACCAGCGTCCGATGGATATTGAGTGGGCTAAAGATGGTAACGATGGCCGAATTTATATTGTTCAGGCACGGCCGGAGACAGTGCAAAGCCAGGCTAAAAACGTTACAGAACAATTTATCCTTAAACAGCAAAGCGACATTCTGGTCACCGGGCGCGCAATTGGCCGCAAAATTGGTCAGGGTAAAGTTCGTGTGCTAAACAGTTTGGATCAAATGGATAAATTCCAGGCCGGTGATGTATTGTTGACCGATATGACGGATCCTGATTGGGAGCCTATTATGAAGCGGGCTTCAGCGATTATCACTAATCGTGGCGGTCGTACCTGTCACGCGGCAATTATCGCACGTGAACTGGGTATTCCGGCGGTTGTTGGCTGTGGTGATGCCACTGATAAAGTCAAAGAAGGCGATGATGTTACCGTTTCCTGTGCTCAGGGTGATGTCGGTGAAATCTACAAAGGTATTCTTGAATTTGAACACCGTGTCGAATCGCTCGATGAAATGCCGGAATTACCTTTAAAAATCATGATGAACGTTGGTAATCCGGACCGGGCATTCAGTTTTGCTCAGTTACCGCATCGTGGTGTGGGTCTGGCACGTCTGGAATTCATTATCAACAATATGATTGGTATCCATCCGAAAGCGTTGATGGATCCGTCACAGATGGATGCTGATATTCAGCAGCTCATCAAAGAACGCACTACGGCTTATGGTGACCCTGTTGAGTTTTATATCAGTCGTATTGCAGAAGGTGTATCGACGATTGCGGCAGCGTTCTATCCGATGAATGTTATTGTCCGCATGTCAGATTTTAAATCTAACGAATATGCCAATTTGATTGGTGGCACGCAGTTTGAACCCCATGAAGAGAACCCGATGATTGGTTTCCGTGGTGCGTCACGTTACAGCTCACCGGATTTTGCCGAATGCTTCAAGCTGGAAATCGAAGCCATGAAGCGGGTCCGTGACGAAATGGGTCTGACCAATGTTGAATTGATGATTCCGTTTGTTCGTACGCTGGCAGAAGCCGAGTCGGTGGTTAACCTGCTGAAAGAAAATGGTTTGGAACGGGGCAAAAATGGTCTGCGTTTAATCATGATGTGCGAACTGCCATCAAATGCAGTACTGGCCAAAGACTTCCTGGAATTCTTTGATGGTTTCTCGATTGGTTCCAACGATATGACGCAATTAACACTGGGACTGGATCGGGATTCGGCACTGGTCGCAGGTTCATTTGATGAACGAAATCCAGCGGTATTGGCCATGTTGGAAATGGCAATCAGTGCCTGCCTTGATGCGGGTAAATATGTGGGTATCTGTGGTCAGGGGCCATCAGACCATCCGGATTTTGCCGAATGGTTGCTGGATCGGGGCATCAGCAGTATTTCACTGAACCCTGATACCGTCGTCAGTACTTGGCAGCGCCTGTCAAAACATTAGTAGAGCAAGGTGGCGGCATCTGCTAAGATGGCGCTTCCTGAAAGCAGCTGCATTTAAATGCAGCACAAAACCAGTTTTGTCGGGGCATGGCGCAGTCTGGTAGCGCACTTGCCTGGGGGGCAAGGGGTCACAGGTTCAAATCCTGTTGTCCCGACCAATATGCAATGTAAATGACGCCTTTCGGGGCGTCATTTTGTTTCTGAGTCTGGTAAACCGGAGTAATTACCAATGAAATTCAATCGTCTCGGCACCAGTGATTTACAAGTCAGTGAAATCTGTCTCGGCACCATGACCTATGGTGAGCAGAACAGCCAAGCTGAAGGTTTCGAACAACTAGATTATGCGGTGTCTCAAGGCGTGAATTTTATTGATACCGCTGAGTTATATGCTATTCCCCCCAAAGCCGAAACTTATGGTGCGACGGAAGTCATCATTGGTAACTGGTTGCAACAACGCGGCCGGCGAGATGATTTAATTCTGGCTAGTAAAATGGCTGGTCCTGGCCCTGATTGGATACCGCATATTCGTGGCGGTCATAGCCGTTTTGATGCCAGCAATATTGATCAGGCTTTAAACGAGAGCCTGATCCGGTTACAAACCGACTATCTCGATTTGTATCAATTGCACTGGCCGGAGCGGCAGACCAATTATTTCGGCAAGCTGGGCTTTCAGGAACCGGTGGACGAAGCTTTGATGACGCCGGTTGCTGAAACATTACAAGCGCTGAAAAAGCATGTTGATGCCGGCAAAATACGTTATATCGGCTTATCAAATGAAACACCGTGGGGCATCATGCAATTTATCAGCGTTGCCAGAGAAATGGCTTTGCCGATGGTTGTCTCGGTGCAGAACCCTTATAGTCTGATAAATCGCAGTTATGAAGTAGGCTGTGCGGAAATCAGCTTTCGTGAGCAAGTTAGCTTGTTGTCTTACTCACCGCTGGGGTTTGGCGTTTTGTCAGGTAAGTATCTGGATTCTAATGCGCCGGCTAATGCGCGACTGAATTTATGGCCCCATTATGCGCGTTACAGTAATGAGCAGGCTGTAGCGGCGACGCGTGCCTATGTGGAATTGGCGAAGGAATTTGACCTGAATCCTTCACAAATGGCTTTGGCATATGTCAACAGCAGGCCTTTCAATGCATCGACTATTATTGGTGCAACCTCAATGACCCAATTGAAGACAAATATTGCCAGTAGCGATCTAACCCTTTCAGCTGAGTTGCTGGAGCGTATCGAAGCGATTCATCAACGTCAGCCTAATCCTGCACCTTAGAAATAGCGTTTTCAGAATCACTGTCATGACGATCCAACATGCCAATATCGAGCACTGGTGAAGCATCAAGATGCTGGGCGTCCATCATTTGTGCCACACGTTTTAATGACGAAATAATCATCGTCTGTTCCCATTCCTGAAGTTTGCTGAACTCACGGGTAAAACGATCCTGCAACGGTATTGGCGCATTTTTCAACATTTCAAGCGCAGCATCGGTCAGATAAGCATGCACTTTACGTTTGTCTGACTGTGAACGTTTACGAAACACCAACTGACGTTTTTCCAGACGGTCCAGAATGGTAGTCACTGTGGCCTGACTTAAACTCATATCAGCAGCCAGTTCACCAATCGTTACCTGACCTTTATCACGCAAAGTTTGCAGTAACAAAATTTGTGGTGCCGTCAGACTAGTGGTTTTAGCGAGATATTTTGAATGCAGATCAGTGGCCCGAATTACACGGCGCAGGGCGACCAGCACCTCTTCAATATGATTCAACAAATGTTCCTTCTGCGAATGGCTAAGCCCCAGATCATCAATCTGCTCAGTATTTATCGGTATTTGATTCAACATATTGTCCCACTTTTTTTAGTTGGCGATACAACCCTTAACATTTTTTCGCAAATTCAGACTGTGTAATTACGTTGTCACTTTGATGACATCTACATACATCAGCCTAAGCAAGTCGATTTGGAATTTAATAATGTTTAGTGTACTATACATTTAAATTGAAAGCTAACCGGCGTATAAGCGCATATAAAGCCAATAAAATTAATATTTGATACAAGAGTTGATTGATTTTCTAATCGTTCTATAAATAATAGAGTTGAATTTAAATATGACACAACCACAAGTTAAGGCACTGGATATTACTTTGACCGCACCGGATGCTGAGATGGGCGCTGCAGTGCATGATTTGATAGCCAATTGCCCCCCACTCGATACTAATTCCATGTATTGCAATTTATTACAGAGCAGTCATTTTGCTGATACATCCGTTGCGGCATTGCTTGATGGTGATGTTGTTGGTTTTATTTCCGGTTACAGGATCCCCAAACAGCCAGATAGCCTATTCATCTGGCAAGTTGCTGTTGGCGAACAAGCACGCGGTCAGGGCCTTGCCACGCGGATGCTGAAAGCCATACTCGGCCGACCTGAGAATCAGGATATCAAGCGTATCGAGACCACCATCACCCCGGATAACAAAGCCTCATGGGCTTTATTTGAGGGACTAGCACGCAAGCTCGATACCCAAATTTCCAGCAACGTATTTTTTGATAAAGACCGTCACTTTGCCGGCCAGCACAAAACTGAAATGCTGGTTAAAGTCGGTCCTTTTAAAGCGATTCAAGCCTGATTACCGGTCAGGTTTACCCGATATTATTAACAGGAGATAGATATGAAAATTTTTGAAGAAATTGAATCGGAAGTACGCTCATATGCCAGAGCGTTCCCGCGGGTATTTGACCGGGCTCAGGGCGAGCACATCTACGATTTGGATGGCAATGAATATATCGACTTCCTGGCTGGCGCCGGTTCTTTAAACTATGGTCATAATCATCCTGTCTTTAAAAAGAAATTACTCGAATATATCGAAAAAGACGGCATTACTCAGGGTTTAGATTTACATAGTCGTGCCAAGGGTGAGTTTCTGGAGAGCTTTAATGAAAATATTCTAAAGCCACGTGACCTTGAGTATATCGTCATGTTTACCGGCCCAACAGGTACTAATGCCGTTGAAGCGGCACTGAAAATAGCCCGTAAGAAAACGGGTCGTGAAAATATTATTTCTTTCACTAACGGCTGGCATGGTCAAAGCTTAGGTGCGTTATCAGTAACTGGTAACTCAAAGCATCGCGGCGGAGCTGGTATTGCCTTGCATGGCTCAACCCGTATTCCATACGATGGTTATTTAGGGGATGATTTTGATACCACCAATCTGCTGGACAAGATGCTGTCTGATTCCAGCAGCGGTGTTGATAAACCGGCCGCCGTCATTGTGGAAACCGTCCAAGGTGAAGGCGGGATTAACGCCGCTTCAATGGGCTGGTTAAAAAGTCTTTCCGAAATCTGTAAACGTCATGATGTGTTACTGATTGTTGATGATATTCAGGCCGGTTGTGGCCGTACCGGTACTTTCTTCAGCTTTGAAGAAGCCGGCATTTATCCGGATATCGTTACCTTGTCGAAATCATTGAGTGGCTATGGTTTGCCGCTTGCCGTGGTGTTGATGAAGCCGGAAGTAGATCAATGGTCACCGGGTGAGCATAACGGTACTTTCCGTGGAAATAATCATGCGTTTGTTACTGCCAAAGCGGCGATCGATAATTTCTGGAAAGACGATAAATTTGCCAAAGAAGTCCAGCGTAAAGGACAGTATATTGCAGACCGGGTTGACTCAATTGTTGCCGAATATGGCGAGGGCAATTTCAACTCTCATGGCCGGGGCATGTTCCGTGGGATTAATTGTGTCAGCGGTGAACTTGCCGGCAAAATCACCCATAGATGTTTTCAGAAAGGCCTGATTATCGAAACCAGTGGCGCTGATGACCATGTGGTCAAATTCTTATGTCCACTGACGATTAGTGATGACAGCCTGAGAAAAGGTATCGATATTCTGGAAGAGGCTATCAAAGAAGTCTGTGCCAAAACCGACAATATCCCTGAAGAAAAAGACTTTTTTGAAGGTGACTATTCGGTTAGTGATGAAGTTAAAAAAGCCAACGGTTAATAGCCTGTATCCTCTGCGGCGGCCTGCGGGCCGTTCGCTTTCAGTTCAGTAAAAGGGGGCAATAATGATTGTCAGACAATTACAAGAAGCCGAAAAAACCAACCGCCGTATTACCTCACCTGATGGTAACTGGGAAAGCACCCGGATGCTGTTGAAAGACGATAATATGGGATATTCATTCCACATCACCACGATTTTTGCCGGTGCTGATTTTCGTATGCATTACCAGAATCATCTGGAATCGGTTTACTGCATCAGCGGTGAGGGTGAGGTAGAAACGCTTGATGATGGCAAGGTTTATAAAATCACGCCAGGAACCTTATATAACTTGGATCAGCATGATCGCCATGTATTGCGGGCGTTTAAAGAACTGAAACTGGCCTGTGTATTTAATCCACCATTAAATGGTAAAGAAGTACACAACGCGGAAGGTGCTTACGAGTTAGATGCCGAATCTGTCAGCAAATAATCAGCATACTTATTTTTTCCACAAGAGCGATTTATGACTTTTCATACCGTTGAAAAAATTGGCGGCACCTCAATGAGTGATTATGTTGCAGTGCGTGACAATATCATTCTGAAACCTGTACACGATAAAGGTCTGTACAACCGGATTTTTGTGGTGTCTGCCTATGGTGGCATTACCAATATGCTGCTGGAACACAAAAAAAATGGTCAGGCCGGTGTTTATGCCGAGTTTGCAAACAGTGTCAATGATGATACTTGGCAGGAAGCTTTAGAAAAACTTAAAGCCGAAGTATTGGTAATCAATAAAAATCTATTTGGTGAAACCAAACTGGCTAGTGAGGCTGATGCCTATATTATGGAACGTCTGGAAGATGCCGGACGGGTTTTAGCCGACTTACAGCGACTGTGTCAGCATGGTCATTTTGCATTGGATCAGCATTTATCCACGGTGCGTGAAATGCTGGCCAGTATTGGCGAAGCCCACAGTGCATGGAATACAGCACAGTTGTTGAAGCAAGACGGCATTAATGCAGTATTTGTTGATTTAACTGGTTGGCAAACTGATAAGCATATGTCTTTAGATACACGTATCAAAAACGCTTTTGCTAACATTGATTTACAAACGCAGTTACCGATTGTTACCGGTTATGCCCATAGTGAAATAGGCTTGATGTCTGCATTTGATCGGGGTTACAGCGAAATGACCTTTAGTCGTATTGCCGTGCTGACCCAAGCGAATGAAGCGATCATACATAAAGAGTTTCATTTGAGCAGTGCCGATCCCCGATTGGTTGGCGAAGACAATGCTGTACCAATTGGTCGGACCAATTATGACGTTGCTGATCAACTGGCTAATCTGGGGATGGAAGCAATTCACCCCAAAGCGGCAAAAGGATTAAGGCAAAATGATATTCCACTGCGGGTGCGTAATACCTTTGAACCAGAACATGCCGGTACACTGATCACCGGTGATTATGTCAGCAGCAAACCTTGTGTTGAAATTATTGCTGGTTGCAAAGGCGTATTTGCGTTTGAGGTGTTTGATCAGGACATGGCTGGAAATATTCACAAATACGATGGTGAAATTCTGGCACAAATTCGTCGTTTCAAAGCTCATATTATCTCTAAAGATATTAACGCCAATACGATTACCCATTACATATCAACTAATCTTAAAACGATTCGTCGTATTCGTGATGCATTAATGGAAATTTTCCCTGAAGCAGAAATCAATCAGCAAAAAGTCTCGATTGTTTCAGCGATTGGCAGCGATATGAAAATCCCGGGGATTTTGGCAAAAACAGTGGCAGCACTGGCAGAAAAAAATATCAGCGTTTTAGCTATGCACCAATCAATGCGTCAGGTGGATATGCAATTTATTATCGATGAAGATGATTATGCCGATGCAATCAAGAGTCTGCATAGTCACCTGGTTGAGATTCATGACCATGGACGGGCAATATGTCTGGCCGGTTGATAGGACTACTTTTATGTTTGCTGCCATTATTGGTAAATGCCGATCCGGCGGAGGTGCAGGTGGCACCTTTGCCGGATGCGCAGATAGCAGAGTTTGAAGCCGAGGTAGAAGCCCTCAGCGAGCCTGTATATTCACCTTTTATTGAGCGTTATGTACTTGACGAATTAAAACAGCTGCGTGTCGATATGGCGGCCTTACGTCATGAAATGATTCAGCAGATAGTTGACCGGGAAATTAATGCTGTTGATAAAGCAGTCAGTTATTCAACTAATACGGTGACCTATTTCTTTTATTTGATCGCCGGTGCGACTTCTATTCTGGTCTTGGTTGGCTGGACGTCAATTCGTGAAATACGTGAACGTGTGCATTCGCTGGCTGATGAAGAGATTTCCAAACTGGTAACCGAGTACGAGCATCGATTGCATGCGATTGAGTTGCAACTGAATCAGAAAACGCTGCATATCGAAGAAAACCGCGAAGAAATTGAACGTACTCAGGATTTGCAATCATTATGGTTACGCGCAGCACAGGAAAACAGGGCAGCGCACAAAATTGCTATTTATGATCAGATCCTGAAAATAAAACGTGATGATTGTGAAGCGCTGACTTATAAAGCCGATGCAGTCTTGGAATTGGGTGAACCGCAGTGGGCTTCAAACTTATGTCATCAGGCTTTGCTTATTGATCCGGAAAACAGTCATGCTTTTTACCAGCTAGCTTGTACTTATTCTGCACTTGGGCAGCTTGAAGAAGCGTTGTATTATCTGAAAGAAGCGATACAGCGCAGTGAAAGTTATCGCGACGAAATAACCCAGGAGCCGGCTTTGCAACCACTGCAAGGGCATCCAGGGCTTCAGAAAATTCTCTTCCCAAGTAGTGAATAAAAATCTACTCAGCGGTTCTTGCCGTTCAGTAATGCCTGTTTCATGTCTTCGCTGAAAGGTTCATCACCAAACCAGATACGAAAATAAACGTCAGCCAGTTTTGCTGACTCATGCTGACTGAGCTGGCGATTATTTTTGCTAAGTAGCATTCCGGTCGTTTCTGACCAGCTGATATCGTATCGCTCACCGTCAGCAATTGCCTGATAATTGGCATTGAATTTGTCCAGACCGGCTTTTATAGCCTGATATTCCTGGTCATCAGTATTGCGTTTAATGAGTTCATCAGCAGATTTAATAAAGTCTTCACCATCAAATCCCCGTTCATATTTGAAGGTTAAATGTACCGGTTGTGAAGTCAGTGAATCAGCTTTAACGGATGAGCAGTCTTGAGCATACAAAGCCACATCACCCAGATTAAACAGCATCTTCTTCATTGGCGTATGTGCGCATAATTCAAGTGTTTTATTACCCAACTGGTAGGTTTTATCAAACTCTGCCGCATAAGCAGTGATACTGGATAATGCCAAAACGGCTGCTAGTGTACTTTTCATAATTGTCCCCGAATCTGTCTCACCCACATGCCGATGATGGGTATATGCTGGTAGAAAGCATCAGCGCTATCCCAAAAGTCCTGGTGCAGGATAATTTCCCCGGCATCATTGAAGCGTAAATGCGTGACGCCGACAGAGTCACTCTTGATAGCTTTACCCAGCACAGTAAATTGCATGTTCATAGACCAGCGAATATAGACCTCGTTATCACTTCGAGCTATGTCCATTATGGTGACGCCAAGAGAATCGACCGTTTCCCCGGTTTTCGTAAGGTATCGGATCAAAGCTTGTTTATCGCGTAAGGTGCGAAACGTGTCATTGAAATAAAGGTGATCAGCATAAACTTCATTAATAATGTCGGCCAAATCATCATTTTGCAGATTAGCAAAAATCTTCCCAAAGGCTTTGACGGTGCTGTCACTGACAGCAGAGGCTTCTGTATCCTGTAATGCTTGTTGATAGGCCTGATAATAAGAGGATTTATTTGCAGAACCGCTACAGGCGTTAAGCACTGGAATAGTCATTATGATCAGCAGGCTGCATTTTAGAAATTTCAAGATATGCCCCGGAGTATCTTTTATAAACACCAATTAGTTAAACTGCCGGCTTGTGAAATTACAGTGAAAACAAACACTGGCTTACTTTCACATACAATTCACGTTGATCGCTCTACATTGCGGCCACTGATGAGAGTTTGCCAATGAAAGCGATTTTAAGATGGTTTGATAACGGCGATGCGGCGCCTCCGACTCGTACGGGCAGCCGTGAAATAGACTGGTTGCGTATCATTCCGTTTATAGGCTTGCATCTGGCTTGTTTAGCCGTTTTTTTTGTAGGTATTTCAACCATCGCTGTAGTGACAGCTATTGGGCTATATCTGCTGCGAATGTTTGCCATTACCGCTTTTTATCATCGTTATTTTTCTCACAAAGCGTTTAAAACTTCACGCCCAGTTCAATTTATCTTTGCCTTGTTGGGCGCCAGTGCCACACAGCGTGGTCCGCTATGGTGGGCTGCTCATCACCGCGAACATCATCGTCATGCCGATCAGCAAGCAGATCCTCATTCGCCCAGACAGGGATTTTTGTGGAGTCATATGGGCTGGTTTTTATCAAACAGTTACTATCAGGCAGATTATTCGCTTGTTAAAGATTTAAAAAAATACCCGGAATTATGTTTGCTGGATCGCTTTGACATTTTGATGCCGGTATTACTGGCAATTGGTTTGTTTGCATTTGGCAGTTTTCTTGAACACAGCCAGCCACAATTAGGTACCAGTGGTGCACAAATGTTGGTGTGGGGCTTTTTTATTTCCACAGTTGTATTGATACACGCAACATTGGCCATTAATTCACTCGCACATCGATTTGGTAAACAGCGTTACAACACCGGTGATGACAGCCGTAATAATGCACTTCTTGCCTTGTTAACGCTTGGTGAGGGTTGGCACAACAATCATCATCATTATCCGGTTTCAGCGCGTCAGGGCTTCTACTGGTGGGAGGTAGATATCAGTTATTACTTGCTTAAATGTATGGCCAAGCTTGGATTGATTTGGGAATTGCGGACAGTACCGGCTGAGCGTCGTGCTTTACACGCTGACAATAAGGTGCAGCGCAAATGAAGATTGCAGTCATTGGCGGAGGTATTGCTGGCTTATCATCAGCGTATTATCTGAGCAAACAGCACCATGTAACGGTGTTTGAGGCTAATAATTATCTTGGTGGTCATACTGATACGCATGAAATTCGGGTGGCCGGTGAGATTTATGATATCGATACCGGTTTTATTGTTTTTAACCGGCAGAATTATCCAAATTTCAGTGGTCTTTTAGATGAACTTCAGGTGGAAAGTAAACCGACCGAAATGAGTTTCAGTGTCAGCAATGTGCTGACCGGCCTGGAATACAATGCCACCGATTTAAATCGTTTATTTTGTCAGCGGCGCAATATCTTAAGTCCACGTTTTTACCGGATGCTATGGGATTTAGTGCGGTTTTATCGTGAAGCACCACAACTGCTCGATAGCGATGACGATAGCATGACCATCGGTGACTATTTAAGCAAAAATCGCTACAGCGAAGTATTTATCGATGAACACCTGATGCCGATGGCCTGTGCATTATGGTCCGGCCCCGGTGTTGCAATCCGCGAATTTCCGGCGCGTTATTTCATCAGTTTTATGCACAATCATAACATGCTGAATTTGACCGACAGACCGCAGTGGCGCGTCGTCAGTCATGGTTCCAAGCGTTATGTTGATAAACTGATACATAATTGCTCGGCTATATTTCACACTGCGGCGGTTGTACAGGGAATCAGTCGTGATGCCAATGGCGTGACTGTCCGTGTCAATGGTGAGTTGCAGCGTTTTGATAAAATTGTCATCGCCACCCACTCTGATCAGGCGCTACGTTTGCTGGAGAAACCCAGCAGGGCAGAAGTAGAGATTCTGGGCGCCATCGCTTATCAGCAAAATGATATGTTGCTGCACTCTGATAAACAGGTTTTGCCCCGTAAAAAGACAGCCTGGGCGAGTTGGAATGTCAGAGTCTGTCCTGAGCTTGCCAATCAGTGTACCGTCAACTATCACATGAATACCCTGCAGGGCATTGAAGCACCGTTGGATTTTATAGTTTCCCTCAACAGTAATCACCTGGTCGATCCTACCAAAGTATTCCTTGGTCGTCGTTATGCACATCCTGTTTATAACGCTGCCACGCTAGCGGCACAAAAGCGCTGGTCAGAACTGGCCGGAGATCAGCATACCTATTACTGTGGTGCTTATTGGGGCTGGGGTTTTCATGAAGATGGGGTCAAGAGTGCCCTGCGGGTAATCGAAACGCTGGAACAACAAATACAGGATGTGTCGAATGTTGCCTGATGGTATTTATCAGGGTTGGGTACAGCATCAGCGGCATTTACCACATCGCCATCGTTTTAAATATCCGCTGGCGATGTTGATGCTGGATCTGGACGAATTGCAACAGCGATTTTCGCGCTCAAAACTTTGGTCAATCGAACGTTTTAATCTGATTAGTTTTTATCGCCGCGATTATTTACGCAGTGATACTGCCGATTTAAAAACCGCGGTCAGTGAGTTAATCAAACAACGTTGCGGTGAGCACTTTAGTGGTCAAATCAAAATTCTGACCCATCCACGTTATCTGGGATTTATTTTTAATCCCGTGACATTTTATTTTTGCAGTGAAGCGGATTCGCTGAAATATATTGTTGCTGAAATTAACAACACTCCATGGAATGAGCGATATGCCTATGTGCTGAAAGTTGAAGAAAATCCTATGCAGCCGCTGAATTTTGTCTTTGATAAACAATTTCATATTTCACCGTTTATGCCCATGGATGTGCAATACCACTGGCGATTTAATTTTCAGCCTGATGCCATCAATATTCAGATGGTGATGATTAATGACGGTGAGCGGCATTTTGATGCCACCATGCAAGCGGCTATGCAGCCGTTAACGACTCAAAATATGCGCTGGCTGCCGATTCGGTTCCCATTGCAAACACTCAGTGTGGTGTTTCGGATTTACTGGCAGGCACTGCGTTTGTGGGGTAAACATACGCCGTTTTTCAGTCATCCTGACAAACAACGGGATGTATCTGTCACACCCAGTGGAGAGAAAAAATGAACCAACCACTCTCGCCACCGGCTAGGCTTGAAAAAGTCAGCCGTGGTTCAAGACTTTACGAAAAACTGGTGATTAATCAGCTCAGCCAATTGCAATATGGTTGTATTCATTTACACACCACTGAAAAAGTATATGAGTTGGGGGATTGTGAAGCAGATTTATCGGTTAGCCTGACGGTTTATAACCGGCAGTTTTTTGATTCCGTCATACGTGGCGGGAGTGTCGGTGCGGCAGAGTCTTACATGGCCGGTGATTGGCATTGCAGTGATTTAACGGCGTTGGTGCGGATTCTGGTTCGCAATCAGGAACTCACCGATGAGATGGAAAAAGGTCTGGCGAGACTCGCCGGCTGGCTGATGAAAGGCTGGCATTTTTTTAATCGCAACAGCCAGCGGGGCAGTCGTAAAAATATCGCGGCGCATTATGATCTCGGCAATGATTTATTCAGCTTGTTTCTGGATAAAGACTGGATGATGTATTCATCAGCATTGTATTTTAAAGGTGATGAAAGTCTCGAGCTAGCGCAAGCGCAAAAACTGCAACGACTATGTGACAAACTTGATTTGCAACCCAGTGATCATTTACTGGAAATCGGCACCGGCTGGGGAGGCTGTGCGATATTTGCTGCCCAAAAATACGGTTGTAAAGTCACCACGACCACCATCTCCCGTGAACAGTTTAATCATGCAACAGCGCGGGTCAAAGCTGAAGGGTTGCAAAACCAGGTGACGGTATTACTCGAAGATTACCGAGACTTAACCGGTCAGTTCGATAAATTGATTTCTATCGAAATGGTAGAGGCGGTTGGTCATCATTATATAGATGGTTATTTTGCCCGCTGTAGTGCGCTGCTTAAAGATGATGGGCTAGCCATTATTCAGGCAATCACCATTGAAGATCATCGCTATTTACAGGCGGTGAAAGAAGTCGATTTTATTAAGCGCTATATTTTCCCCGGCAGTTTTATTCCCAGTGTGACGGTACTGAGCAATTCGGCCGCCAAAGCCAAATTAAAACTGACCAATTTAGAAGATATTGGTCCCAGCTATGCACTGACCTTAGCAGAATGGCGGCAGCGGTTTATGTCTCAGCTAGATAAGGTCCGTGCGCTCGGGTATCCCGATAGCTTTATCCGGATGTGGGAGTTTTATCTGTGCTATTGCGAAGGTGGCTTTGCTGAACGCAGCATCGCCGATGTGCACTTACTGTTCAGCAAACCGAAAAACCGCCGGCCACAATGGGTGCCGAGCAGTGGCTAAGAAAAACATCATTAATTTTGTGCTGTTTCAAATCAGCTGGTTAGTGTGTGTGTTGTCCGGTGCTGCCGATAATAACCTGCCAGCCGTATTGATGACGGCAGTGTTTGTTGTAATACATTTTCGATTTTTTAGCTGGCGATATGCAGATTTTCGCTTGATGATTGCCGGTGTGTTTGTTGGTTTATTACTGGATACTGCTTATTCAGCGTCAGGCTTGATGGCATATAGCGGGCAGTCTTTGCCGCCCATCGCACCGTGGTGGATTCTGTGCTTGTGGGTCAATTTTATGCTGACGTTGAATCATTCACTGAGCTGGTTATTGGAACGGCGATGGCTGGCAGGATTTATCTCGGCAATTGGCAGCCCTTTGTCATATTTCGCAGGCCAGAAACTGGGTGCACTTAACTGGTTACAACCGGAAATGCTGATTGTCATTTCAGCGATTACCTGGGCCATTGCAGTGCCATTTTTACTCACGCTGGCAAATTACTGGCGTAAGCGGGAACAGGTGATAAAACATGCTTTGGCTTAGTCTTTTAGTAGTTTCAGTTGTAATGTTGCTGGGTTGGTTATGGCAACAACACACCCAAAACGCAGGCATTGTTGATGTCTTATGGGCATTCAGTCTCAGTGGCCTGGCCTTTTTTTATGCGTTTGTCGGTGATGGTGATTTTGCTTTAAGACTCATTGCAGGTCTGGTGATGGGCATATGGTATTTACGTCTGGGCTGGCATCTGGCGCATCGGGTGTTAGGGGAAGATGAAGATGGCCGCTACCAGTATTTACGTAAGTATTGGGGCGATAAAGCCGGTTTTTATTATTTTTTCTTTTTTCAATTTCAGGCATTACTGGCCTGGGGATTTGCCTGGCCGGTTTATGTCATCAGCCAGGGTCAGCTTAGCGAATTTGGCTGGCCACAATATTTAGGTATTGCTGTCGTATTGATCGCTATTTGCGGTGTGACATTGGCAGATCGCCAATTACAGCGTTTTCGCGAAGATCCGACCAACAAGGGCAAAGTGTGTGAACAAGGTCTTTGGTATTACTCCCGGCACCCGAATTACTTTTTTGAATGGTTACACTGGTTTGCCTACCCGCTGTTGGCTACCGGTATTGCCGGCGGTCTCTGGTTGTGGCTGGCGCCCCTGATAATGCTGCTGTTTTTGTATTTTGTGACGGGGATTCCCTATACCGAACAACAGTCGATTCGCAGCCGCGGTGATGCTTACAGACGCTATCAGCAAACCACCAGTCCGTTTATTCCCTGGAGAAAAAAACATGTCAGTTATTAATCTTGCTGAAAAGCGATTACTGCCCGATGCAGTGATTCGTTTAGGTATTCGCCGCTTACTCAAGCAGCGTCTTCAGGATGAACGCGCTGATGATTTGCAGGCTGCCAGTGAGCAGAAAAACCGTTGCATTGAAATGTTGCGACAAAGCCCCATTGCGATTGAAACCGATGCTGCCAATCAGCAACATTATGAAGTGCCGGCTGCTTTTTATGAGTTAGCTTTAGGTAAACATCTTAAATACAGTGGATGCTGGTGGGATGAATACACATTTACACTGGATGAAGCTGAGCAAGCGATGCTTGAGCGTTATGTTGAGCGGGGACAGTTTGAAAATGGCCAGGATATATTGGAGCTGGGCTGTGGGTGGGGATCTCTGACCTTATATCTGGCAGAACGTTTTCCATATTCAAGGATTACAGGTGTCTCGAATTCGCATTCACAACGCCGGCACATCGAAAAACAGGCTCACGAACGCGGTCTGACCAATATCCGGATTATTACCGAAGACGTTAATCAACTGACGCTTGAAGATCAATTTGATCGGGTGGTGTCGATCGAAATGTTTGAGCACATGCGTAATTATCAGCAACTGTTTAATAAAATCGGCAGCTGGTTGCGTGCTGACGGTAAATTGTTTGTCCATATTTTTTGCCACCGCAGTGTGGTTTATCCATTTGAAACCGAGGGTGATGATAACTGGATGGGGCGTTATTTCTTCACTGGCGGACTGATGCCTTCAGCCGATACGCTACTGCATTTTCAGGATGCCCTGCGCATTGAAAAACAGTGGTTGGTGGATGGCCGGCATTATCAAAAAACAGCCGAAGCCTGGCTAGAAAATACCGACAAAAACAGTAAAGCTATCAGCGCGATTTTTGACGACGTATACGGTGTTGGTCAAGGAGCAATTTGGGTACAACGCTGGCGTTTGTTTTTCATGGCCTGCGCCGAGTTGTTTGGTTATCGACAGGGCAATGAATGGCTGGTAGGCCATTATTTATTTCATAAACAAGTGAATTAAGGCATGGCCAAAGCCAATACCAACCTTCAAGCCAAACTGATAAAGGTCTTTTTAGTACAGATTGCATTGATAAGCCTGGTCACTTTTGCCGGCGTATATGCCGCTAAGGCGACACTTGAGGATGTTTTAGTCAGGGCGGCATTGCAGGGCGAAGCCGAGCATTTTTGGCTGATGCGTAGTGAAAATCCTGATTTTCCGCTACCCAACACCATGAATTTACAAGCTCACATGGCAGCTACCGATAATTTGCAATCGTTGCCGCAGCCCCTACAAGATTTGACGCCGGGCTTGCAACGCACGCAAATGAATGGTCAGGAGCCGATTGTCTTTGTGGAAGATAAGGCGGGTCAGCGGTTATTTCTTATTTTTGACGAAGTTAAAGTCTCGAGACTGGCGCTGGTATTTGGTATTTTGCCACTGGCTCTGGTGCTGGTGGTGCTGTATTTATTAGCTTGGTTTGCCTACCGTCAATCACATAAAGCGGTATCACCGATTGTTAAACTGGCCCGGGCTGTTGAAGAAGTGGATTTTCGTGATGGAAATCTGCCGCAACTGGATTTGGCAGATATTCGTCATATTCCTCATGAAGAAGTCACAAGCCTGGTCAGGGCACTGGATCATTTTACCGGGAGGCTGGAAAACTTCATTGAGCGTGAGCGTAACTTTACCCGTGATGTCAGCCATGAATTACGTACGCCAATTGCAGTGATTCGTGGTGCACTGGAACTGGTTGAGCGTAAATACGGTGATGCGGCGTCGTCGGAAGTGAATAGAATGTATCGTACCTTGTACGATATGGAATCGCTGATTGAAACGTTGCTGCTGTTGGCCCGGGAACAAGCACAATCACTGCCGCTGCGACAGGTTATCGTCAATGATTTAATCAGCACTGAGCTGGATAATTTACGGATTATTCATCATGACAAGCCGATCAGCGTCAATGTGGAAGAGTCGGGGATGCTATTGGTCGATGCCCCTGAGCGGGTGTTGCCCATTCTGATTGGAAACTTGTTACGTAATGCCTTCAATTACACGCAGCAAGGCAGTGTCATTATTCGCATTTATTCAGATGGCTTTTCAGTCGCGGACAGTGGCATTGGTATGGACAAAGCGCAACTTAATCAGCTGTTTAAACCCTTTTACCGGGGCCAGGAAGATAAAGCGCCGGGTTATGGCATTGGTATGACTATCGTCAAACGTCTTTGTAATCGTTATAACTGGAGTTTACGCCTGTCGAGCAAAATGGGCGAAGGGACGGAGGTCAGTGTGCATTTTCCCAAAGCACAATTGCGTAGCCGCTGATCGTTATACATCTTCTGGTAAGCAGACTTTGTAGCCTACACCCGGGATAGTATGCATCAATTGCTTATCAAAAGGTTTATCGATATTTTTCCGTAAATTATATAAATGACTGCGAAGTGTATCGCTATCCGGCGTATCGTCACCCCAGACCTCAGCTTCGAGTCGTTCACGACTCACCAGCTTTGGCGATTCGCGCATCAGAATTCGTAAAATATGCAGTGTGATAGGGGAGAGCTTTATCGGCTTATCGTCACGGCTTACCCGCATGGTTTCGAGATCAAAACGCAGATCACCCACCTGTAACTGGCCGCCTTCCAATTCGCCGCGTTGGCGCCGAATCAATGCTGCAAGCCTGGCTTCAAGCTCGCGTAACTCAAAGGGCTTGATCAGATAATCATCGGCGCCGACATCAAAGCCATTTACTTTGTCATTGATAGTATCGCGCGCGGTGAGCATGATAACGGGCGTATCTAGACGCAGTTCCTGGCGTAGTCTCTTACAAACCTCAAAACCATCAATACCAGGCAGCATGACATCTAGCACGATAGCATCATAATGATTCTCTGCCGATAATTGCAGCGCGCTGATACCATCTGCCGCAAAATCAACAGTAAAGCCGCCTGCCTCTAAAAAATCTCCGACATTTGCTGCCAAATCTCGATGATCTTCAACGATTAAAATGGTGGCAGCAGGAATTTTCATAGTCAGCGTCGGTTATGAGGTTATCAATAAAGATGCACGTTACGATTTTCTCAAAAGCCTTGCAAGTGTTATGCGAAAGGTTGTTACTTTTGGTAAAAATCAATTGACTCATTAAATAACAATCATTATCATTTGTATCATTATCTAAATGAGCCGCCGACATGATTATCTGTGTTTGCAACAACGTAAACGTGAATGCCATAAAATCCGCTGTTGATAACGGCGCTGATACATTGGAAAAAATCCGGGAAGC
>JAWWAG010000024.1:0-21424 GCA_033721795.1 Methylophaga sp.
AAGCCAAGCCCATTGAGGCAGTGTTTTGAGCAACTTTATCGCCCAGCGCTTTACATGCCGCCAGATCCCGGCCTTGTTCAGCGGCGGCACCCACGATTTTTTCAACTATCAGTGTACCGGCAACACCGCGACGGCCAGTGCTGTGATCCGCCGGTAATGCCACATCGTCTGCCACCAACACGGTGGCGTTATCCGATTCGAGCATTTCTGAGGCGATCTCAAAATTCATCACATCCCCAGCATAATTTTTAACGATAAACAGAACACCAGCCCCATTTTCCACTGCTTCAGCAGCTGCCAGCATTTGATCGGGGGTTGGTGAGGTAAATACCTGCCCCGGACACGCGGCATCTAACATGCCCTTTCCGACTAAGCCGGTATGTAACGGTTCATGACCACTGCCGCCACCGGAAACCAATGCTACTTTGGGCTTATCTGCCAGATGTTTGCGTTTTACAAATCGTGGAGTGGCATTAAAACTGACAATATTCTGGTGCGCCGTTGCAAAACCATTCAGGCTTTCATCAAGCAGCGTTTCAGTATCATTGATAATTTTTTTCATGGTGGCCTTCCTTAATAAGCTGCGCTTTATTACACACTGGCTTTAAGCGTTTCAGTAATGGCTTGAATATCCGGCAAAATCCAGTCCGGTGCATAGTCCACTTCGGCGATATCCGCCTCATTGGAAACGCCAGTCAACACCATCAAACTGCGCATCCCCGCGTTAACGGCACCGAGGATATCGGTATTTAAGCGATCTCCAATCGCAATGGTGTTGTGTTGATCAGTACCGAGAATTTCAAAAGCCTGTTGATACAAAATCGGTTCCGGTTTACCAATCACGGTCGGGGTTTGGCCGGTTGCCGCGGTTAACGCGGCAAGCACGCCACCATTTCCCATGACTTCCCCCAACTCTGTTGGCAAAGTGGTATCAGCGTTGGTGGCATAAAATGCTGCACCGGCGCGGATATTGAGTGTTGCGGTGGCCAGTTTATCCCAGGTTAATTTGCGATCCAGCCCAGACACAACAATATCGGCACCTTCGTTATTGATACCTTTATCTGATTGATTAACCTGATATAAATCAGTTAGGGTGAAGCCTTGCTTTTGTAAGGGTTCCGTTAATCCCACTTCACCAATGACATACACTCTTCGTTGATTTTCGGGTAGATTTTCTTTTAAATAACGCGCCGTTGCCATGCTCGATGTGAGAATTTCATTTGCTCCAACTTCAACTTCCATGCCGGCTAATTTATCCATGTATTGCTGTTGGGTCAGACTGGCATTATTGGTAGCTAATACAAACGGGATTTGCAGTTGTCGTAAGGTGTCAAAAAAATCACTGAGCCCCGGCAAAGGCTTGCTACCATGCCAGAGTACACCGTCCATATCGATTATAAGGCCGCCAATATTGCTGATAATTTGTGTCATAAAAATACTCAATCTGCCTGAAAACCGGCAATCAACACCGGGCTGTAATTGAGGCAAAGCCTCGCACAATTGAATTCATCCTGTCCAGGAAACGGCAACGCCAAAAGTGTGCACTATGCCGTAAAAATTGACAGGCCTAAAGTATGTGCTTTATAGTCTGCGAGCGTATTTTCAACGTAAAACCATAAATTAAATCAATTTTTAGGAGCATGTCAGCATGGCAAAAGCACTTATTCAAATGGCTCTGGATTCTCTGGATTTCGACCAAACCCTCGCACTTGCAGAACAAGTTGCCCCTTACGTCGACATTCTTGAAGTCGGTACCCCTTGCATCAAGTATAACGGTCTTGAGATCGTTACTGCGCTGAAAGCCAAATTCCCAAACAACCTGATTCTGGTTGATTTGAAAACAATGGATGCTGGCGAATATGAAGCAACACCTTTCTATGAAGCTGGTGCTGATATCTGTACGGTTTTAGGTGTATCTGATAAAGCCACAATGGGCGGTGTTATCAAAGCAGCCAATGCTAACAACGCAGAAGCGCAAATCGATTTGATCAGCGTTAAAGACAAAAAAGCTGTTGCAACTGAAGCGGCTAAAAACGGCGCACAAATCATCGGTGTTCACACTGGTCTGGACGCGCAAGCAGCTGGTCAAACTCCCTTTGCCGACCTGCAAGCAATCGCATCATTGAACCTGGGTGTTCGCATCTCTGTGGCCGGTGGTCTGAACAAAGACACCATTCAGAAAACAGTTCAAGCTGGTGCAACTATCGTTGTTGTTGGTGCCGCTATCTACGGCGCGCCTTCTCCAGCAGAATCTGCTAAAGAACTGCGTGCATTGGTTGACGCTGCATAAGCAGAACCTGACAAGCACGATGTAAATTAAACGAGTGGCTCAAGGTCACTCGTTTTTTTTATCAAAGTTCATTCACACCGGGTTAAGCGCACCAAATGAAGACAACGTTAGTTGTAAGTTGGTGACAGTGGTCAAACCCAATGAAGCAGGTCTATAATAAAAGATCTACTTATATGGGTTGGCTTGCCACAATAAACCTAAAATAGTAATTTACCCGTTGCACCAACCTCACATACTGTTGGGCAGATGGGGTTCGAATAAAGGTAACAGGGGTATTTCTCATGAGTGATAAAGGTTTATTAGCGTCTATCTGCAGCTTTTTCAAAGGCTTGTTTTCATCATCTGACAGTAATGATTGCTGCGGTAAAGATGCTGCAAAAAAATCAGCGAACGATGGTCTGACAGGTGTAGAGCGTTATATCCGTAATAGAGCGCAAAACGGCCAGCAATTAACAGGTGTTGAAAGCTACGTCCGTAAAAAGATGAGCAACAACAAACCGATGACTGGCGTTGAGAAGTACATCCGTAAAAATGCGAATGGCAAACCTATGACTGGTGTAGAGAGTTACATCCGTAGCAAAGCTTAAGCATTTATCATCAGTTCGACCTTCATCAGCGTTTTATCGCTGATGCGTTTTGCTCTGAAAACTGCCGGCCTGAGCCGGCACTTTTTACTGAGCATACCCAACAGTGACAGAAAACTATTTTAATTAGCTACGAAAAAGGTACTCACATGGCGAACTTACTTGATCAACTGAAGCAAATGACCGTGGTCGTCGCCGACACCGGTGACATTCAAGCCATCGAAAAATACACGCCGCGCGATGCAACGACTAACCCATCGCTGATCACTGCTGCCGCGCAGATGCCACAATATCAAAGCATTGTTGATGACACGCTGAAAGCTGCCCGCCAATCTCTGGGCGACAATGCTGCAGCTAAAGAAGTCGCAACGCTGGCATTTGACCGTTTAGCAGTATCATTTGGTCTGAAAATTCTCGATATTATTCCAGGTCGTGTTTCAACCGAAGTGGATGCGCGTCTTTCTTACGATACTGAATCGACCATCGCTAAAGGTCGCGAAATTATCGCGCAATACGAAGCAGCAGGTGTTTCTAAAGATCGCATCCTGATCAAAATTGCTTCTACCTGGGAAGGTATCCAAGCCGCTGCAGTATTGGAAAAAGAAGGCATTCACTGCAATCTGACTTTACTATTCGGTCTGCATCAAGCAATTGCTTGTGCTGAAAATGGCATTACCCTGATTTCACCATTTGTTGGTCGTATTCTTGACTGGTACAAAAATGACACTGGTCGTGATTCATATGAATCCCATGAAGATCCAGGTGTATTGTCAGTCACAGAAATCTACAGCTATTACAAAAAATTCGGTTACAACACTGAAGTTATGGGCGCAAGCTTCCGTAACGTTGGTGAAATCACCGAACTGGCCGGCGTTGATTTGCTGACCATTTCACCCAAACTGCTGGATGAATTGCAAAGTACTGAAGGCACGCTGGAGCGTAAATTGTCTCCTGAAGTAGCAGCTAAAGCTGACATTCAGAAGATCAACATGGATAAAGCCACCTTCGACAAAATGCATCAAGATAACCGAATGGCTGCTGAGAAGCTGTCAGAAGGTATTGATGGTTTTGCCAAAGCATTGGAATCATTAGAAGACCTGCTGGCTAAACGGCTGGCAGAACTGGAAGGCTAATCGCAGTTTATTAGCACCCGTCCCGCCGCTCGTTTTAGCGGCGGGACAACACAGTCTCTTAGAACAGCATGCTGTTCTGATTGCTGATTAGAAAGTCCCACAATAAATACGGGATTATTTTTAAATTAATAGGAGAAAAAAACATGGCTGAAATTCAAATGGCTCTGGATTCATTGGATTTTGACGCAACTATGGCGCTGGCTGAACAAGTCGCTCCTTATGTTGACATCCTGGAAATTGGTACACCTTGCATCAAGTACAACGGTCTGAAACTGGTTAAAGCGCTGAAAGCGGCTCACCCAGACAAGAAAATCCTGGTTGACCTGAAAACTATGGATGCTGGTGAATACGAAGCAACTCCTTTCTTCGAAGCTGGTGGTGATATCACTACTGTATTGGGTGCTTCTGATATGGCTACAATCAATGGCGTTATCAAAGCTGCTAATGCTAACGGTGGCGAAGCCCAAGTTGACTTGATCGGTGTTGAAGATAAATCTGCTGTTGCTAAAGAAGCAGCATCTAATGGTGCGCACATCATCGGTGTTCACACTGGTCTGGACGCTCAAGCTGCAGGTCAAACACCATTCGAAGATCTGAAAACCATCACTGGTCTGGGTCTGAATGTTAAAGTTTCTGTTGCTGGTGGTATCAACAAAGACACTATCCAAAGCTGCGTTAAAGCAGGTGCGGCTATCGTTGTTGTTGGTGCAGCAATCTACGGTGCGCCTTCTCCAGCAGAATCTGCTAAAGAACTGCGTGCTCTGGTTGACGCAGCCTAAGCATTAAAATAAGGAAATAAAATCATGCATCGTGATCTACTCTTAAACAAATTTACTGACATCCTCGGCGCAACCGACGATTCATACGAAGCCAAACTGGTTTCAATGTGTGATGAAGCCAATCGCATCTTTATTACTGGTGCGGGTCGCTCAAAGTTAGTAGGTAATTTCCTAGGTATGAGATTGATGCATAGTGGTTATGAAACCTACGTTCAAGGTGAAGTTGCCACACCCAGCATCCGTAGTGGCGATTTATTGATCGTCATTTCGGGTTCAGGTGAAACAACGCAGTTGGTCTCTTTTGCCAACAAAGCCAAGTCCGAGGGCGCCAAAGTAGTTTTGATTTGTTCAAAATCAAAATCAACGATTGGTGATATAGCAGATCAAACGATTCAAATCGGTAACGACAATAGCTTTGCCACAACGAAAGGCATGCCTATGGGTACCATGTTTGAATTATCGACATTGATTTTTCTGGAAGCGACTATTTCTTATCTGATTCACGAGAAAGATATTGCAGAAGAAGATATGCGGTATAGACACGCTAATATGGAATAACCACTTTTCCTGAAGTCATATGCCAGAAAAAGGCAGCCTGCGGGCTGCCTTTTTTTTGCCTGAAAATCGTTAATAAAGCTAACAATTGAACTGCCAATAGAGTGCCCACACTTATCGTTGTATAATGACTTGTTTACTCAAATTTATAGTCTAAAACCATGACCGCCAAAACACTTTACGACAAATTGTGGGATCAACATGTAGTACGTAGCGAAAGCGACGGTACTGCATTGCTCTATATTGATCGCCATCTGGTCCACGAAGTCACATCACCTCAGGCTTTTGAAGGCCTGCGTTTGGCTGGTCGTCTGCCCTATCGCCTGAGTTCAATTTTAGCAACGCCGGATCATAATGTACCGACCAGTCATCGCGATCAGGGTATTGCTGATCCGATTTCACGTTTACAAGTTGAAACGCTGGATCAAAACTGCGCCCAATTTGGTATTACCGAGTTTGGTCTTAACGATATGCGTCAGGGTATTGTCCATGTCGTCGGCCCTGAGCAAGGTGCCACCCTGCCTGGTATGACCGTGGTCTGTGGTGATTCACATACCTCTACTCACGGTGCATTTGGTGCTTTGGCATTTGGGATAGGCACTTCCGAAGTTGAGCATGTCATGGCTACCCAATGTCTGATTCAGCGTAAATCAAAAAACATGCAGGTTCGTGTTGAAGGTCATGTGAAACCCGGCATTACCGCCAAAGATATTGTGCTGGCGATTATTGGCGAAATTGGCACTGCCGGCGGTAACGGTTTTGCAATTGAATTTGCTGGTGAAGCAATTCAGGCCTTATCGATGGAAGGCCGCATGACGGTCTGTAATATGACTATCGAAGCCGGTGCCCGCGCAGGTATGGTTGCGGTTGATGACACCACAATCAACTATTTAAAAGATCGGCCGTTTGCGCCCAAAGGCGACAACTGGGATAAAGCCGTCACAGCTTGGAAGGATCTGCATTCCGATGCCGGCGCACATTTCGATAAAGTGGTGATGTTAAATGCTGCCGATATCAAACCACAGGTTACCTGGGGTACGTCACCGGAAATGGTGGTGCCCGTTGATGCAAATATCCCTGATCCGGCTGCTGAACAAGATGCGGTTAAGCGCAATGGTATGCAAAAAGCACTGAATTATATGGGGTTATCAGCCAGCCAGCCAATCACTAATATTCCACTGGATCGAGTGTTTATCGGCTCCTGCACCAACTCGCGTATCGAAGATTTGCGGGAAGCGGCCGCGGCCATTAAAGGCGGAAAGGTTGCCAGCAGCGTCAAACAAGCCATGGTCGTACCCGGTTCAGGTTTGGTTAAACAACAAGCAGAAAAAGAAGGTTTGGATAAAGTGTTTATAGAAGCCGGTTTTGAATGGCGCGATCCGGGTTGTTCAATGTGTTTAGCCATGAATGCCGATCGACTGGAAGCCGGAGAGCACTGCGCTTCAACATCCAACCGTAATTTTGAAGGCCGTCAGGGTCAGGGTGGCCGTACCCATCTGGTCAGCCCGGCGATGGCAGCAGCAGCCGCGATTGCAGGTCACTTTGTTGATATTACGGCGCATTGATGACGGCTGATTATCAAACTGCAGCGGCGGAGCTTGTTACGCTGCGCGATTTTTTGCGCTGGACCACCTCACGCTTTCATGAAGCACAGCTGTTTTATGGGCATGGCAATGATGATGCCTTTAACGAAGCAACGCAGTTAATTCTGCACAGTCTGCAATTACCGGTCAGCGAAATGCCCGACATATTTCTTGATGCGAGGCTGACAAACGATGAGAAAAAAACGTTAATAAAACTAATTCAACAACGTATTGATAAGCGGATACCGGTGCCGTATCTGACCCATGAGGCCTGGTTTGCCGGTCTGCCGTTTTTCGTCGATGATCGGGTGTTAATCCCCCGCTCACCGTTTGCTGAGCTGATTGCCAGCGATTTTTCACCGTGGCTTTCGGCACCGGAAAACGTCACACGCATTCTCGATATGTGTACCGGCAGCGCTTGTATTGCCATTGCCTTGGCTTATGCTTTTCCTGAGGCAGTTGTTGATGCCGTGGATATCAGTAAAGATGCGCTGGACGTTGCCACAATCAACCAATCAAAACACCAATTGACGGATCGGCTGCAATTAATTGAATCTGATTTATGGGCAAAACTAGACAAAACAAAGCCGTACGATCTGATCGTCAGTAACCCGCCGTATGTGGGAGATGCTGAAATGGCGACCCTGCCAGCAGAATATCGTCATGAACCGGCCACCGCGTTGCACGCCGACGACAATGGATTGGCGTTAGTCGAGCAGATTATTATGGGCGCTGCAGAATTTTTAACGCCGGACGGACTGTTATTTGTCGAGGTCGGCAACAGTGATGAAGCCGTGTCCGAAAAATGGCCAATGATGGATTTTATGTGGCTGGATTTTGAGCATGGTGGTCACGGCATATTTATGCTGACGCAGCCTCAATGTCAGGCCTTTGCCAAAAACCGTTAATCTTTTTTTAGGCAGTTTCCGGTTGATATAGCCGGACACAATTTCGTCCAGCCATTTTCGCCTGATACATGGCCCGATCGGCCATTTCAAAAAGACTATTTAAATTATCCTGCTGATCGTGGCGTAATTGTGCAACGCCGACGCTGAGGGAAATATCCAGATTGGCCGGTTTAAAGCGTAACAAACGTTTTTGCATTCTTTCAATCAATGCCGCGGCCTCCTGTGCGTCACAACCCGGTAGTAACATAACAAATTCTTCACCCGCCCAGCGCGCCACCATATCCACATCACGTACATGCCGTTTTAACCAGTTGCCAAGCTCCGCCAGCACCTGATCACCTTTTATATGACCGTGTTCATCATTGAGTGCCCGAAAGTTATCAAGATCCAGTACCGCCATCGTTAAATCACGTTTAAACCGGTAAGCCTCACTAAAATATTTGCCGGCGAATTCCCGTAACGCATGCCGGTTAAATAACTGGGTCAGCTGATCCAGCATCGCCAGGCTGTATAAAGAATTTTGCTGGGCGCGGAGTTCGCGGACATTCTGATAACTGGTGATATGGTTAAATACCCGTTGGCGTAGCTCTTCACGGACGATAGGCTTGGACACAAAATCATTGACACCGAGATGAAACAGCTCGATCTTGCGGGAAATATTATCAAACCCGGAAGTCGCGATGATCGGCACATTACCGTACTCCTCACGTAACCGGCGGATTTTCCGCACCAGGGTAATGCCGCTCATGCTACCTTCAAGCATGATATCGGTGATCACCAGATCGTAGTCACCGCCGTTAAAGGCTTCCCAGGCCTCTTCAGCAAAGGTATAGGCATCAACATCCAGTCCCATATCGGTCAGTAAATCGATGATGATGGTTTGCAATACCCGGGAATCTTCGATAAAAAGCACGCGACCCGATAAATGGCGGGTTTCACGTTCTGCCAGTCGCTGTACATAGGTTTCCAGCTCTTTACCATCATGCTTGCTGAAGATGTCCGTAGCACCGGCCAGCAACGCTTGTTTGAGCGTGCGTGCTGTGTCATTTTCAGTCAGCACTAAAACGGCCACAAAGTCGTAACCGTTGACAGCGCGCAATTGACCACAAAATTCACTACCGGCAATATCCGGTAAATCATCGCTACAGCAGACTAGACGAAACCGCGAGGCATTAGCCAAAACCAATCCCTGTTGACCATTTTCTGCCAGTTCGACATTGAAACCAGCAAACTCCAGTATTTTTTTTGCTTTTTCACGAAACTCGGCGGACGCATCCACCACTAACGCATTGAGGTTTTGCACAGGCGATTCCTTCTCCATTGCCGTCATTCTGCCTTTTCAAACGGGTAAACGGCAAGCCTTATTGCGCTGTAAGATCTTGGCGGTGAATTCACTCCGCAGGTAAAAGCCACGTGGATTTTGCAGATTCCGGCTGCCATCGTCAGCTATCGCTTGTGCCAAAATCCGGCTATTGGCGGCTTTAGGACGAATTTGCAGCACCTGACCGTGCTTTGCAGATAAGCCGGACTGACCACTGAGTACCAGCGCATCCATCAGCTCTTCCCAATCTTGTTTTAAAAGCGCTGTTTCCTCAGCATCCGGCTGCCATAAAAAGCCTTCACCAACATAACGCTCAGCGAGCGGAATTGTGTTATCAGCTTCAACCGGCAACCATAATACGTTTGACAACTTACGGCAGAGCCAGCTTTCCTGCCAGCGCAATTGGCCGGTTTCCGTCATATTGACCGTACACACATAGGTCGATTCTTTGGGCAAACCATTGGCAGCCAGCGGTAAGGTTTTCAGCTCAATACCCAGCCCGGTGAAATCGGGCTCTGCATGACTGCCGGCATCAGCGCCGAGTATTTTTTCCAATAAACTGCCTACCCAGCCTTTATGTCGGCGTAAATCTGCTGGCACCGCAATATTCAACATAGCCGCCAGTTGCCCAAGTGTTTGCCCGGCAATTGTTTGGCAACGCTGCATCAATTCTGATTCGGATTGTGGCGGAACTTGGCTGCGGTAAATTTCATCTGACATACGGGCATGATAATCTAGCCCATCGTTTTATGCTCGGAACCCAATATTTTGACCGCACTGACCATCGAACATCTCAACAAAACCTATGGCAATGGCCTGCAGGCGCTGAAAGACATTAATCTTGACGTCGAAGAAGGCGATTTTTTTGCTCTGCTGGGGCCTAATGGTGCAGGTAAATCCACCACCATTGGCGTTATTACCTCTTTAGTCACCAAAACGTCTGGTCAGGTACAAGTCTTTGATGCCGACTTAGACAAAAACACCGAGCTTGCTAAAAGCTATATTGGTCTGGTGCCTCAGGAATTTAATTTCAACGGTTTTGAGCAGGTCAAACATATTTTGCTGACCCAGGCAGGCTACTATGGGCTCCCGGCAAAAGAAGCTGAACCCCGTGCTGATGCACTGCTCAAGCAACTCGGCTTATGGGAAAAACGCAGCAGTCCATCGCGATCTTTATCTGGCGGTATGAAACGCCGGCTGATGATCGCCCGTGCGCTGGTTCACGATCCGAAATTATTGATCCTTGATGAACCGACTGCCGGTGTTGATATCGAATTGCGCCGATCGATGTGGACGTTCCTGCGTGATATCAATCGTCAGGGCACAACGATTATTCTGACCACGCATTATCTTGAAGAGGCCGAAAATCTGTGCCGCAATATAGCCATTATTGATAAAGGCCGGATCGTCGAAAATACCGATATGAAATCGCTGCTTAATCGGCTGGATAAAGAAACTTTTGTCCTCGATTTACAACAGCCACTGACTGATAGCAAAGTATTGGATGGCATTGACCATCATCAGATAGACAGCACCACCATTGAAATCGAACTCAACCGCAGTGATAGTCTTAATGGCTTGTTCAGCGTTCTCAGTGAACGTGGCATTCACGTGTCCAGTATGAAAAACAAGGTTAACCGGCTGGAAGAGCTGTTTCTGAAACTGGTAGAACCATCGGAGAAACATTGATGTCTGCAAGCCGTCATCCACAACACTGGATCGCATTTAAAACCATTGTTATCCGCGAGATCCGCCGCTTTTTAAGGATTTGGGCACAGACCTTATTGCCCCCCGCAATTACCATGACGCTGTATTTCATTATTTTCGGCAACCTGATTGGCAGCCGGATTGGTGAGATGGAAGGCTTCACCTATATGCAGTATATTGCGCCGGGCGTGATTATGATGGCGATTATCAACAATGCCTACGCCAATGTGGCGTCTTCATTTTTCAGTGCCAAATTCCAAAACCATATTGAAGAGCTGATTGTTGCTCCCGTACCGAATTATCTGATTTTGGCCGGTTATGTGGCCGGTGGCACAGCGCGTGGGCTGTGTATTGGCCTGATTGTGTCGGTGGTCGCATTATTTTTTACCGATTTGACCGTACAGCATTACTGGATCACCTTCACAATGGTGTTATTAAGCGCCATATTGTTTGCACTGGGTGGTTTTATCAACGCCGTTTATGCGCGTAGTTTTGATGAAATTTCGATTATTCCGACTTTTATCCTGACGCCGCTGACCTATCTGGGCGGCGTGTTTTACTCAATTAATTTATTGCCGGAATTTTGGCAAAATGTATCGCTGCTCAATCCAGTCTTGTACATGGTCAATGCTTTTCGCTATGGCCTGCTGGGTATTTCCGATGTTTCGGTATTCTGGGCGTTTGGCATTATTGTGCTGTTTATAGCGTCGCTGATCTGGTATGCCCTACACTTATTGCACAAAGGCACCGGATTACGAAATTAAAAGATATCAGCCAATTAATTTTAAAGCATGCCGGATCACATTAATATCTGCCCCGGGCAAGTGCGCATTTTCACTTAAATATCGCCGCCAGCGTTTTGCACCGGGTTGCCCCTGAAAAAAGCCCAGCATATGTCGGGTAATCGATTTTAATGGCCTACCTTCTTGCATCCGCTGCTCAATATATGGCAACAGCTGTTCAACAATATCCGGTTCGCTGACAACGGGTGAATCATCACCGAAAATCTGTTTATCCGCAGCCGCCAACAAATAGGGCTGGTGATAAATGGCGCGACCCATCATCACACCATCAACTTTTTGCAAATGCTGCAAAGCTTCATCAAGGCTATGAATGCCGCCGTTAATATCGGTATGTAACTGTGGAAAATCGGCTTTAATCTGATACACCCGTTCATAATCCAGTGGCGGGATATCACGGTTTTGTTTTGGGCTTAGGCCCTGCAGCCAAGCTTTTCGGGCATGCAAAATCAATGCATCAGCGCCGGCTTTATCAATAGCGCTGACAAATTGATGCAAAAATTCATAGCTATCCTGCTCATCAATGCCAAGCCGGGTTTTAACGGTGATTGGAATATCCACTGCTGCTTTCATCGCCGCCACACCGTCGGCGACCAAATCGGGACTGGCCATTAAACAAGCGCCAAACTGGCCGTTTTGCACCCGGTCACTGGGGCAGCCGACATTCAGATTAACTTCCTGAAAGCCAGCGTCTTGCGCTAATGTGGCGCAGGTAGCCAAATCCTTAGGGTCACAGCCACCCAATTGCAAAGCCAGTGGGTATTCCGCCGCATCATGATCCAAAAATCGCGCAGTAACGCCATGCAACAGCGCGCCTGTCGTCACCATTTCGGTATACAGCAGCGTATGCCGCGACATTAACCGGCATAAATAGCGAAAATCCCGATCGGTCCAATCGAGCATTGGCGCCACGGACAGGCGATGAGCGGTTGTCAGTTCAGTATTCACAAGCAGGCTTTTTGATTTTAATCGGTTATTTTCGCAAATCAGCCGGTAAAATGCCCGTATGAATGTTTTTTTCACTATTCTTAAATGAGTTTTTTCGAGCTGAACGGCCTCACTATTGCCGTCAAACGCAATGCTCGTCGTAAAACCATTGCCCTGAAAGTGCGCGGTGATGAAGTCTCGCTGCACCTGCCCAGGCGGGTACCGTTATGGCTGGGCAAACAGTTTGTTGCCAAACAACAGGAATGGTTACAAGCCAGATTACTGATAACCGGCCGACAAGCCAAACGGGTTTTTAACGCCGAAAGCGGACAACCCTACCTGGGTAATGATTATCCAGTGCATCTGGATCCCGACTTAAAACAGCGCCGGCAACTGATTTTTAACAATCAGCAATTCAATTTAAAGTTACCGATAAACAGCCATGCTGACGTCATTAAAAACGCTTTTTTTCGCGGTTACCGCCAACTGGCGGAAGTCTATTTGCCGGAGCGTTGTCAGCAATTAGCGAAGCAAACCGGTCTGCAACCGAAAAAAATTCAGCTGCGTAACTATAAGGCCCGCTGGGGAAGTTGTAACGCCCGTGGCGAAGTGCAACTGAACTGGCTGTTGATTCAGGCGCCACCGGCAGTAATTGATTACGTCATTATTCATGAGCTTTGTCATTTACAGCAGATGAATCACAGCGCGAATTTCTGGCAATTGGTTGAACAGTTTGTTGCTGATTACCGCGTTCATCGCAAGTGGCTGAAACAACATGGGCAGTTGTTAATGCTCTAGATAGCCTTGATTAACTTGTTTTTTTTCGACTTTCTATTATGATATGTCCCTCGGGTAAGGAACGCTGCGACAGAGTTGACCTCTGCTAGGCTTACCCAATGTAAATCTTCAAACGGCGTTCATTATTAACAGGTCACTGGTAGTAATGGACGAAGTTTCCGAACTTTTCTCATAGTCCGACTATCTTTACCTACATTAAATAATGAGGAAGTTGTCTATGAGTAGTGCTTATCTTTTTACCTCTGAATCGGTTTCAGAAGGTCATCCAGATAAAGTCGCTGATCAAATCTCCGACGCAGTACTCGATGCCATTATCGAACAGGATCCGCAAGCCCGGGTTGCCTGCGAAACGCTGATTAAAACCGGTGTGGCGATTGTTGCCGGAGAAGTCACTACGTCTGCCTGGGTCGATCTCGAACAAATCGTCCGTGATACTATCTGTGAAATCGGTTATACCAGCTCTGAAGTCGGTTTTGACGGTCAGACCTGTGGTGTGATGTCGGTTATCGGTAAACAATCTCCTGATATCAATATGGGTGTTGATCGCGGCAGCATCGAGGAACAAGGCGCCGGTGATCAGGGGCTGATGTTCGGTTATGCCAGCAATGAGACGGAAGTATTGATGCCGGCGCCAATCACCTACGCCCATCGTCTGGTGAAACGTCAGGCCCATATCCGCAAATCTGGTGAATTGAAATGGCTGCGTCCCGATGCCAAAAGCCAGGTCACTTTTATTTACGAAGACGGTAAACCAGTCGGTATCGATACCGTCGTGTTGTCGACGCAACATAATCCCGAAATCAAACAATCAGATCTACATGAAGCGGTGATGGAACACATCATCAAACCGGTATTGCCAGCAGAATGGCTGACCAAAAACACCCGTTTTCATATCAATCCGACCGGCCAGTTTATTATCGGTGGCCCTGTCGGTGACTGCGGTTTGACCGGACGGAAGATCATTGTTGATACCTATGGCGGTATGGCCCGTCATGGCGGCGGTGCTTTCTCCGGTAAAGATCCATCCAAAGTGGATCGCAGCGCCGCTTATGCCGGCCGTTATGTCGCGAAAAACATTGTTGCCGCTGGCCTTGCTGATCGCTGTGAAATTCAGGTGTCTTATGCCATCGGTGTAGCCCACCCCACTTCTATCAGCGTCGATACGTTTGGCACTGGCAAAATCAGTGAAGAACGTCTGGTCGCGCTGGTTCGTGAACACTTTGATTTGCGTCCCGTCGGTCTTATCAAAATGCTGGATCTGGTCCGCCCCATTTATAAACAAACCGCCGCATATGGCCACTTTGGCCGAGAAGAAGCCGACTTTAGCTGGGAACGAACCGACCTTGCACCAGTCTTACGCGACGCTGCCGGTCTTAAATAATTAACAGGATATTTATCATGCAATCACAAACTGTAGAAAACCTAAAACCCGACTATAAAGTCGCTGATATTAAACTCGCTAAATGGGGTCATCAGGAAATCAAAATTGCCGAAAGCGAAATGCCCGGTCTGATGGCTTTGCGTGAAGAATATGCTGGCAAAGCACCGTTAAAAGGTGCGCGTATTGCGGGTTGCCTGCACATGACCATTCAAACTGCTGTGTTAATTGAGACGCTGGTGGAATTGGGCGCTGAAGTGCGCTGGTCATCATGCAATATTTTCTCAACGCAGGATCATGCAGCAGCAGCGATGGCTGATCAGGGTATTCCGGTATTTGCCTGGAAAGGCGAAACTGAAGAAGAAGCGGTCTGGTGCATTCGTCAAACGGTGGTTGGCCCGAATGGCTGGCGGCCGAATATGATTCTCGATGATGGCGGTGACTTAACGCAAATCATGCATAACGAGTTTCCGGAATTACTGGACGATGTTCGTGGCCTTTCCGAAGAAACCACCACTGGTGTTCACCGTCTGTATGAGATGATGAAAGCCGGCACCCTGAAAGTCCCGGCCATCAACGTTAACGACTCGGTTACCAAATCGAAATTCGATAACCTGTACGGCTGCCGTGAATCATTGCTTGATGGTATCAAGCGTGCGACTGACGTCATGGTTGCCGGTAAAATCTGTGTCGTATTAGGTTATGGCGATGTTGGTAAAGGCTGCGCGCAGGCTTTCCGCGGTATGGGCGCAACAGTATTTATCACCGAAATTGATCCGATTTGTGCTTTGCAGGCGGCGATGGAAGGTTACCGGATCGTCACTATGGATGAAGTCGCTGATAAAGCCGATATCTTTGTGACCGCTACCGGCAATATCAACGTTATCAATCATGATCATATGTTGGCGATGCGCAATGAAGCTATCGTTTGTAATATCGGTCACTTTGATAACGAAATTGATGTTGCTTCACTGCGTCACTACGAGTGGGAAAACATCAAACCACAGGTTGACCATGTTATTTTCCCGGATGGCAAACGCATCATCCTGCTGGCTGAAGGCCGCTTAGTGAATCTGGGCTGCGCAACGGGGCATCCAAGCTTTGTTATGTCAGCCTCATTCACCAATCAGGTGATGGCACAGATTGAATTGTGGGAGAACCACAAAAATTACGAAAACAAAGTCTATGTATTGCCGAAACGGCTTGATGAAAAAGTCGCGCGGTTACATTTGAGTCGAATTGGTGCCCATATCACCGAAATGACGCCAGAGCAGGCAAAATATCTGGGTCTGGAACAAACCGGCCCGTACAAACCTGATCATTACCGTTACTAGACGGTTACTTATTGGGGCTGACCATGTCAGCCCTTTTTCTTTGCAGAGAAGTAAAACAAAACCATGGCGACATCCCCTGTAATCAGTTGCGAATTTTTCCCCCCGAAAACCGACAAAGGCGTCAGTAATTTATTACGGGTGCAAGCAGATTTGGCGGCACTGAATCCAGCCTTTTATTCAGTCACTTTCGGTGCCGGTGGTTCTACACAGGACAATACACTGGATGCCGTGGTGGCGATTCAGCAGCGTGCTGCTGAAACCGGTATTGATGCAGCGCCACACTTATCTTGTGTAGGCTCGTCACGTGAACGGATTCGCAAAATTTTGCAAACCTATATCGACAACGGTATTTCGCGACTGGTGGCTTTACGTGGTGATTTACCGTCAGGCATGCGTGATCCCGGCGATTTTCGTTATGCCAACGAACTGGTGGAATTTATTCGCCAGGAAACCGGTGATCATTTTACCATTGAGATTGCCGCTTACCCGGAGGTCCATCCGCAGGCACAGGATGCTAATAGCGACTTTGATAATTTCAAACGCAAAGTCGATGCTGGTGCTGACAGTGCCATTACCCAATACTTTTACAATATTGATGCTTATTTGTATTTTGCTGATCGTTGTATGCAGGCGGGTATTGATATTCCGATTATCCCGGGCATTATGCCTATCAATAATTATTCACAACTGGCTCGTTTTTCAGCTGCTTGTGGTGCTGAGATTCCTCGGTGGCTGCGCAAAAAGCTGGAAGCCTATTACGATGACATTCCGTCGATGCAGGCATTTACCACCGATTTCCTGACTGATTTCACTGAACAGTTACTGGAAATCGAAGTTCCCGGACTGCATTTTTACAGTATGAACAAATCTGAGCCGGTTCTGACCGTTTGTGAACGACTGGGCTTGCTTGACCGCTAAGCGTTACTATCTGGCAAATGAATTATTTTGCTGAATCACTGCTGGCCGCGCTGCAACTGCTGCTGAATCTGGATGCCGATGTTTGGCAAGTGATTATTACTTCAGTCTTTATTTCGGTTACTGCGGCATTACTGGCAGCTATTTTGGCCGTACCTGCCGGTGTGCTGATGGCGGTAAATTCATTTCCCGGTAAAAACAGCCTGCAACATTTGCTCAATACCCTAATGGCCATGCCCACCGTGGTCATTGGTTTATTGTTGTATGGCCTGCTGAGCCGGATGGGGCCTTTAGGTGAATGGGGATTGTTATACACGCCAACCGCAATCGTCATGGCGCAGGCGATTCTGATATTGCCCATCATGATGAATTTGACCATTACCGCCGTAAACGTTGCCGATCCGCGTTTATTACCAACCCTGAAAAGCTTAGGCGCAGATCGCCGGCAGCAGACATTGCAAATTATGCGCACGGTGAGACTGGCGATTGTCATCGCCATTATCACTGGCTTTGGTCGGGCGATTGGTGAAGTCGGTGCAGCCATGATGCTCGGTGGCAATATCGAAGGTTACACCCGCACCATGACCACCGCGATTGCGCTGGAAACCAGTAAAGGCGAGTTTCAACTGGCACTTGCATTGGGCATTGTCTTGTTGTTAATTGCTTTTTTGCTGAATTTCACACTGTCCGCTTTGGATAAACGCATCCGATGAGTGACTGTTACCGACTCATCGGTGTGAAAATGTTTTTTGGTGCACACTGCGCGCTGGATATTCCCGCGCTGAATATAGAACATGGCCAGACACTGGCGATTCTCGGCCAAAATGGTGCCGGTAAATCGACTTTATTATCCATACTGGCTTTGCTCAGCAAACCCTCAAATGGCGAGCTTTTGTTATTTTCTGAAAGCACGCACAAAGTCACACGACGGCAGCGACAACGAATCGGGCTGGTTGCACAGCAACCGTATTTATTACCCGGCAGCGTCCACGACAATATTGCGTTGGCCCTGCGTTGTCAGCATATTGCCAAAAGCGAGCATCCTGTCCGGATTGAGCAGGCACTGGAAGTTGTAAATTTAACGCATCTTGCCGATCAGGATGCCGCCACTTTATCCGGCGGCGAATTAAAACGTGCTGCTTTGGCGCGTGTGCTGGCCTATCAGCCTGATATTCTGCTGCTTGACGAGCCTTTTTCACATCTTGATAGCCAGCATATCCGTCAGCTGGAAAATTTAATCCAGAATCTCAGTAATGAAAACCGCACCGTCATTTTTACGACCCATGACAGGATGCAGGCCTACGCACTGGCCCACCGACATATTCATCTGCTCAATGGTCGTCTCAGCGAAACGCCGCTACTGAATGTATTTCATGGCCATTTTAGCGATGACTGTTTTGACACCGGCAAACTCAAGCTCTACGCCAATCCGGCACAAGCTGATGCACGGCATATCGCCATTGATCCCCGGGAAATCATTATCAGCCGCCATCCGGATAAAGACAGCAGCGCCCGCAATCAAATACAGGGCCGGCTGACTCAAATTGCTGAAGAAGGCAGCGAGGTGCGTTTGCGAGTTGATTGTGGTGAAGCATTTCAGGTCATTATCAGCCCCCAATCATTGCGACAATTACAGCTCCATCTCGGTGACAGCCTGTGGCTAAGTTTTAAAGCGAGTGCTGTCGGCCTGCTTTAAACCGGGATTATTTAAAAAGCTGTATAGGCAACGGCGCCAGCTTTGCGGTAACATTGGGTCATGGTCATAATATTTCGTCGTTCAATTTAAGTGAAACCCTCATTACAGCTACGTGTCGGCCAGAGTCTGTCAATGACGCCCCAGTTGCAACAGGCGATCCGCTTGTTACAACTTTCATCGCTGGAACTGCAGGTCGAAATTCAGGAAGCGCTGGAAAGTAATCCGCTGCTGGAAGTGGAAGAAGACTACGATTATGACGCTCAGGAAGTTGCGAATCGTACCAATAATGATGACAGCCGCGAAATCAGCCAACTGGAAAACCGCGATATCCCTGAAGATTTACCGGTTGACTCACAATGGGAAGATACTTTTGAACATCAGCAGACTGGCGGTATCAGTGGCACTGGTAATGCTGATGGTGAGTTTGAGCGCGACAGTCAGGATGGAAGTGGCGACAATCTCCAGCAGCACTTGCTCTGGCAAATGCGTCTGACACCGTTTACTGAGACCGAACAAGCCATTGCCACAACCATTATCGACTCCATTGAAGATGATGGTTATTTAAAGTGCACGCTGGAAGATATTCAGCAAAGTCTTGGTGAAGAATTTGCTGAAGTAGAACTCGACGAAATCGAGACGGTGCTCCATCGTATCCAGCATTTTGATCCGGTCGGCGTTGCAGCCCGTGATTTACGTGAATGTTTACTGATTCAGTTACGACTTTATGACGCTGCTGTCTTGCAACATGCTGATCTGCTGACAGAGCTTATCGACAAGCATCTGGATACGCTGGCAAAACGCGATTACGCGCTGATCAAACGGGCGCTGAAAGTCTCTGATGATGAATTAACCGAGTTGGTGCGCAGTATTCAACTGCTTAATCCCCGCCCCGGCAGTGCTATTCAAACTGACAACACCGAATACATTGTCCCTGATGTTTATGCCAAAAAAATCAATGGCCGCTGGCGGCTGTCGCTGAATCCTGACAATGCACCGCGTCTGCAAATCGCCGAGCATTATGCGCAGTTAATCAATCGCGCCGACAGCAGCGCCGAAAACACGTATCTGAAAAACAATTTGCAGGAAGCCCGCTGGTTTTTAAAAAGTCTGCAAAGCCGGAATGAAACGCTTATCAAAGTCACCGAAGCCATTGTTGAGCGGCAAAAGGACTTTCTGGATCATGGTGAAGAAGCGATGCGGCCGCTGGTACTGGCTGATATCGCTGAAACGGTAGAAATGCATGAGTCGACCATTTCGCGCGTTACTACCCGCAAATATTTGCATACGCCGCGTGGTATTTTTGAATTGAAATTTTTCTTTTCCAGCCATGTCGGCACTGAAAGTGGCGGTGAATGTTCTGCAACCGCCATCCGCGCTATTATTAAAAAACTGGTCGCGGCAGAAAACCCAAGAAAACCGCTGAGTGACAGCAAAATTGCTGATATCCTCGGCGAACAGGGCATCAATGTTGCTCGACGGACTATCGCAAAGTACCGTGAAACATTGTCTATCGCGCCCTCAAATGAGCGTAAGCGGCTGGTATAAACCAGCTTTGATCCACCAACAGGAGTGATGCATTATGCAATTGAACTTAAGCGGACAACATCTGGATATTACTGACAGTCTCCGGGATCACGTCAATAAAAAGTTTGAAAAACTGACCCGTCATTTTGACCATATGACCAATGTGCATGTGGTACTGTCCGTTGAAAAGGATCGTCAAAAAGCCGAGGCTACCGTGCATGTAAGCGGCGCTGATTTATTTGCCTCTGACGAAAATGAAAATATGTACAGCGCCATCGAGAATTTGGTCGCTAAATTGGATCGGCAGATCATCAAACATAAAGATAAAATCACTAATCATCATCAAGCCGATGGTGCCATGCAAAAACATAATGCAAGTTAAGGTCTGATTTATGCTCATCGCTGCGCTGCTTGTGAATGCCGATAACATCAGTTATCACGACGAAGCCACCAGTAAAAAACGGGTGTTGGAAAATCTGAGTCGATTATTGGCAGCCAACAGTGATGCTTTATCCGCCGAGAAAATATTTCAGGTACTGCTTGAGCGTGAACGCTTGGGCAGTACCGGGCTCGGCAAAGGCGTGGCTATTCCCCATGCCCGCGTTCCCGGTTTAACCCATACGGTTGCGGCTATGCTGACATTGGCAGAGCCCGTTGACTTTGAAGCGGCCGATGGTCAACCGATTGATATTGCGTTTGGCTTATTGGTGCCGGAAGATGACACTGAAAACCATCATTTACAGCATTTATCACGTTTGGTAACCCTCTTCCGTGATGCTGAATGCTGCGCCAAAATCCGTCAGGCAGGCAGTGCCGAGGCGGTATTTGAATATCTGCTGACAATCGACGAAGACTAACGCTTGTTTGTCTTTCATATCCGTTAATCATGCCTGACAGCAACGCTGTCATCCAACATCACGCCGTCATGGTTCGATGGCTTAATCATGGCTTACTGATCTGCGGCCCTCCGGGTATCGGCAAAAGCAGTCTGGCTTTATCGATCTTAAATCAGGGGGGTCAATTAATCGCTGATGATTGTGTCGATATCGTTTGTCGCGGCAATCAGTTAATCGCACAATCTCCCAGCAACATATCAGGGTTATTACATAGCCGGGAACTCGGCTTATTGGATATTGTTGACTTGTTTGGCAGCGACGCAGTGCTCACCGAAGCACCTGTTGATGCCGTTATT
>JAWWAG010000025.1:0-20333 GCA_033721795.1 Methylophaga sp.
TCACAAACAGGTTTGATAAATGGCGATTTTGAATATTCTGCATTTCCCGGATCCACGGCTGAGAAACAAAGCGCTGCCCGTTGAAACCGTTGATGAGGAAATCCGTCAGCTGGCACATGACATGCTGGAAACTATGTATCAGGCACCGGGTATCGGTCTTGCGGCGACACAGGTTAATGTCCTAAAGCGTGTCATTGTTATTGATATTTCTGATGACAATTCAGATCCACTGATTCTGGTTAATCCTGAGCTCATAGAAACCGAAGGTGAGCGCGAATTTCAGGAAGGTTGTTTATCAGTACCCGAAGCCTACGAAATGGTTACCCGCGCCGACACCATTAAATTCAAAGCATTGGATTTGGATGGCAAACCGTTTGAACGATCCGCCGAAGGATTGTTGGCAACCTGTGTACAGCATGAAATTGATCATTTGGACGGTAAATTATTTGTTGATTATCTGAGCAACTTAAAGCGGGACCGGATCCGCAAAAAACTCGAAAAACACCAGAAACAAAAGCTGTAAGGACGTTCATGCGCATTATCTTTGCCGGCACGCCGGATTTCGCAGCGGTCAGCCTGGCAGCGTTACTTGCCGCCGGCCATCAGGTTGTTGCCGTTTACAGCCAACCGGACCGGCCAGCCGGTCGCGGCCGGAAACTGACGGCCAGTCCGGTTAAACAATTAGCCTTGCAACATCATATTCCTGTCGAACAGCCCATAAATTTTAAAGATCCGCTTGATCGTCAGCGTCTGGCCGATTATCACGCTGATGTCATGGTGGTGGTGGCCTACGGTTTGATTCTGCCGCAAGCCATTTTAGATACGCCAAAATACGGCTGTCTGAATATTCACGCTTCCTTATTACCACGCTGGCGGGGCGCAGCGCCCATCCAGCGGGCAATATTAGCGGGTGATAGTGAAACCGGTGTCTGCATCATGCAAATGGCTGCAGGCCTTGATACCGGACCGGTTTTAAAACGACAGGCGCTACCCATTGCAGATGATGACACCGCGCAATCACTACATGACAAATTAGCAGCCTTAGGAGCTGAAGCTTTGTTATCGACACTCGATAATTTAGCGGCTTTACAATCGCAGCCGGTTGCCCAGGATGATAGCCAGACTTGCTATGCTGATAAATTGCAAAAAACTGAGGCCATTATTGACTGGCACCATAGCACTGCCCAGATTGACCGGCAAATTCGCGCCTTTAATCCATGGCCGGTCGCGCAAACCCTTTGGCGCGGAGAGACTTTACGGATCTGGTCAGCACAACGCGGCAGTGAAGCTTTAACCGGCCAGCCTGGGGAAATTGTCCGTGTTGATCGTGATGCGTTACTGGTGGCGACTGGTGATGGCGTCTTAAACATCCGGCAAATACAATTACCCGGTAAACGCAGCATGGCCGTTGCCGATTTACTCAATTCACAATCCATCAATACAGGCGAGCAGCTTGGCTAAATCATCATCGCTTTGCCCGCGCAGTGCAGCAGCCAAAGTCATCTCGACGGTGGCGCAACAAAAACAATCTCTGAATCCGGTTTTAGCAGCCGCTTTAAATACGTTGCCGATTGCACAGCGCAGCCTTTGTCAGCAATTAAGTTATGGCGTGTTGCGGCTTTATCCAAGCTTACAGGCGCTGGCTGATCCGCTCTTGCAGAAAAAACTGAAAAACAAAGATCAGGATATTTACGCATTGTTGCTGTTGGGGATATACCAATTACGTGAGTTACGTATTCCGCCCCATGCCGCGATTTCTGAAACCGTTGACGCTGCCAGCCTCCTAGGTAAAAACTGGGCCAAAGGTTTGCTGAATGCCTGCTTACGGCAATATCAACGCCGACAAACAGAATTGGAAAACCAGGCCAATGCCAGCGCTGTTGGTCAGTTTGCTCATCCCCAATGGCTGATTGACGCCATTCGCCATGATTGGCCGGAACATTGGCAGCAAGTACTCAATGCCAATAATCAGCAAGCGCCGATGGTATTGCGGGTCAATCATCAAAAAACGACAGCATCTGAATATCAAATCTTATTGGCTGAAAAGCAGTTGAGTAGCCAATTATTGAATGAATGCCCGCAAGGCTTGTTGCTTGATAAGGCCTGCGATATCAATGAGTTACCGAATTTCGCCGATGGCTGGGTGTCAGTACAGGATGGGGCGGCGCAACAGGTGGTGTCATTGCTTGATTTACAACCCGGCATGCATGTACTGGATGCCTGTGCTGCCCCCGGTGGTAAAACTGCACATATGCTGGAATTGGTGCCGGATCTGTCGATGCTGGCACTGGACATTGATGCACAGCGTCTGCAAAGGGTATCAGACACCTTAAATCGACTGGGTTTAAACGGTAAAACAATTGCGGCTGATGCTGCAGACACCGACCATTGGTGGCAGGGTGAACGTTTTGATCGTATTCTCATTGATGCGCCATGCAGTGGCAGCGGCGTAATTCGCCGGCATCCCGATATCAAATTACTGCGCCGGCCAGAAGATATCGATCAGCTGGCAGCACGTCAGATGCAATTATTAGATAATTTGTGGCCATTACTGAAACCTGATGGCATCTTGGTTTACACTACCTGCTCGATATTTGACCGAGAAAATGCCGGCCAGATCCATGCTTTTTTACAACGCCACACAGATGCCCGTCTGATCGAAGCCGTTCAGCCACCGGCCCGTAAAGCACAATATGGCTATCAAAGATTGCCTGGGGATGATGCTTTTGATGGATTCTATTATGCCTGTTTGCAGCGCTGCTAAGCGCTTGATGCAACTGCTGTGCTGGCTGGTGCTGCCGATGACGGCGCATGCCGCGCAATTTGCCGTTAATCAAGCGCAGGTTTATCAGATTGGTTCAGGCCACACGCTGAATGCCACTATCAGTTATTCACTGACCCCGCGAGTTCAGGAGGCACTTGAAAACGGTGTACCCATCACTTTTTTTCAAGAAATCCAATTGCTGGATCGAACACCGATCTTAGGGGACTGGTGGCAATGGGATGAAATTATCTGGGCCACTGAAATTCGTTACGAACTGCGTTATCACGACCTGTCACAACAATATATGCTGCACTCACTGGATGCCGAAAACCATCGCAACTTCACCACGCTGACCAGTGCGCTGAATGCTATGGGTGATATTACCAATCTCATCTTGCCCCCGGCTTTTACCAAAAGCACTGACAATAAGATTCTGCGATTGCGCAGTGGCATTGACTTAACCGCCCTGCCATCACCGATGCGTCCCGGCGCAATGATTTCCAGCAAATGGGATCTGACCAGCGATTGGTTTGAAGCAATATGGCCCTCCGACTGATCCGCCGGCTAAGTACCGGCACCGCACCTTATTTTTCACTAGCCATCATGCTGTTGCTGCTGGCCTACTTGCTTAGTGCCGCCACGCAGGATAAGTCTCGGCTCAATGATTTATTTTTAATCATTTTTGGTATTGGCATAAGCTGTTTGCTGGTTCTGGCCGGCCTGCTGACGCGTGGTTTGTGGCGCTTGTATCGGGATTTTCAGCGCAAATCTGCGGGATCAAGGCTTACGCTTCGACTGGTTAGCCTGTTTGTCCTGCTGATCGTTGGCTCAACCAGCATTGTCTATGGCTTTTCAGTGCATTTTTTACAACGCGGCATCAACAGTTGGTTTGATGTCGAAGTCGAACAAGCACTTAATGATTCGCTGGAGTTGAGCCGCAGTGCTTTTGGTATTCGCATGCGGACGCTGCTCCGCCAAACCCGTATGATGGCAGGCGTGTTATCAGAGCTCCCGGACAGTAGTCTGGGTCATAACTTACGTGAATTAAACCGGCTCAGCGGCGCACTGGAACTGAGTATCTGGAATATGGATGGCCGGATTGTGGTATCGAGCATAGATAACCCGGCAATCATAGTTCCCAACCGTCCGGACGAGGCGATTGTCCGTCAAATCAAGCAGGGTGAGGACTATATCGGTCTCGACCCAGTTGAAGATGAAGAATTGCAATTGCGGGCTGCCGTCAGGATACCGCGGCAGTCGCCTTTGGACGAAGAGCGATTGTTACACGTGCTGTTTCCGGTTAATGAACAGCTGAGCACATTAGGCAAAAATGTTCAGGATGCCTATACCGATTACAAAGAGCTCAGTTACCTGCGCCAGCCGCTGGTCACTATTTTTACACTGACATTGAGCCTGATTGTGTTTTTAACGGTACTGGCCTCAATCTGGTTTGCGGTATGGATTTCAAGGCGCATTGTCGAGCCGTTGCAGGAGCTGGCTGAGGGTACACAGGCAGTGGCCTCCGGTAACTACAACATGCAACTGACCGCTTCGGGCCATGATGAAATCGGCTTTCTGGTACGTTCCTTTAATCAGATGACCCAGCGGTTAACGCAGGCGCGTAATGCCTCGCAGCGTAGTCACCGCTTGCTGGAACAACAAACCAGTTACCTGACAACGGTGCTGGGCAGCTTGTCGAGCGGCGTGATCACTATCGACAAAGATCTTTATCTGCGCACTGCTAACGTTGCCAGCAGCAAAATACTGGGCGTCAATTTGCAGCAGCGACTGGAAAGCTCATTGGATAATCTGGCTCAGCTAAATGACAATCTGCAGTCATTTGCCATGCTGATCAAAAATTTCACACTGAAACCCATGGCCTGGGAACAGCAGCTTGAACTGAGCCAGACCAAAGGCCGGCAAACGCTGATGTGTCATGGCACCCCACTGCCGGGAGAAACCGGCTGGGTCGTTGTATTTGATGATATTACGACGTTAATACAGGCGCAGCGTCACGCGGCTTGGGGCGAAGTCGCCAGAAGGCTGGCACATGAAATTAAAAATCCATTAACGCCGATTCAATTATCCGCCGAACGGCTGCAACATAAATATGTTTCCCTGGTGCCCACCGATCAGGCAGAAACGCTGACCAAATTGACGGACACCATAGTCCATCAGGTCGAAGCCATGAAAGAGATGGTCAATGAGTTTTCCGATTATGCCCGCAGCCCGGGTTTGCAATTGGAATGGCTGTCCGTCGGTGACTTACTGCGTGAGGTTTTAACACTTTATCAAAGTAATCCCCAACATCAGTTTGCGCTACTCAATAGTCAGGAAGACTTGCAGATCCGGGTCGATCGCAACCGTTTCCGGCAAGTGCTGCATAATTTATTAAAAAATGCCATCGAAGCCAGTGAAGAAGCCGGCATGTCGGTGGATATCATTATCAGTTATCACGCATTGCGTTACCAACATCAGCGTTGGCTGGAAATTACCGTTCAGGATCAGGGGCCCGGCTTCCCGGCCGAGATGATTGATACCTTATTTGAACCTTACGCTACCACCAAAACCAAAGGCACCGGTCTCGGGCTTGCCATCGTTAAGAAAATCATCGAAGAACATGGCGGTGATGTCTGGGCTGAAAACCTGGGCGCCGATGGAGCAGGTATAATTATCAGGTTGCCACTGGAGGATCAGCAGACGTGAGTACCGATAAACCACTGATACTGGTTGTGGATGACGAACCCGACATCCGCAATCTCATTAAAGATATTCTCGAAGACGAAGCCTACCGTGTGGCCACGGCCAGTAATGGTGAAGAAGCGCGCGAAGCATTTGTTAACCAGCAACCGCATCTGGTGTTGCTGGATATCTGGATGCCGGATATCGACGGTATCAGCCTGCTCAAAGAGTTCAAACAACAGAACAGCAGCGTCACCATTGTCATGATGTCGGGGCACGGCACTATCGAAACCGCCGTCGAAGCCACCCGTTCCGGAGCCAGTGACTTTATTGAAAAACCGTTGTCGATGGCCAAATTGTTGCGTGGTGTCGAACTGGCACTGGAAAATCGTGCCCGGCAGGCGGCCATGCAGCAGGAAATGGCGATTGAGCCAGTCGGCAAAAGCGCCAAAATGACGCAGCTGCGCGAACAGGCCGACAAAGTGGCCAGCCATGAGATGCCGATTTTACTGGTCGGTGAAGGCGGAACAGGCAAACATTGTTTTGCCCATTATTTGCACCGCTTAGGACTCTATTCTGCCGGTAAATTTATTGAGTTCAGCCCGGAAAGCTTTCCGCTGGACAGTCATAAACTGGTGACATTAGCGCAACAAAATTGCCTTTATATTAACGATGTTGCGCTGCTCAGTGATGATGCACAGGCGCTGATGCTGCATTTATTAGAGAGCGGACAGCTAAAACAGTGCCAACTGATTTGTGCGACCCAGCAGTCACTGGAAAAAGCCATTAGCCGCGGCGATTTTCTCGAAGGCCTCTATTACCAGCTCAATACCATTACCCTGCAAATACCGGCACTGCGTGAACATATCGAAGATATTCCCGAGCTTGTACACTTTTTCGTTGATCAGCAAACCACGCAGGCTGGGCTGCCTTACCGGCGGTTTACCGTCGCCGCCCAAAACCGACTGCGTAATTACAACTGGCCCGGTAATATTTTAGAACTGAAAAACGTAATTCAGCGCATGCTGGTGCTGGGTGATACTGATGAAATTGATGTCAATGATATTGAAACTGCCTTGCATGCCGAACCACCGCCCAGCGCCGATGATATTGAAGGCATTAATCTGGATTTACCGCTGCGCGAAGCACGTGAACAATTTGAGCGCATTTATTTGCTGCAGAAATTACAGGAAACCGATGGCAATGTTGGCAAAGCAGCCAAACTGGCCGGTATGGAACGGACCCATTTATACCGCAAGCTGCGTGCCCTTGGCATCGACAGTAAACAAGTTTAGGACGCTGTTATGAAGATCCTGATTCTCGGTGCCGGCCAGGTCGGTGCCTCTGTTGCTTCAACACTGGCTCGTGAAGATGACGATATCACGCTGGTTGATACTGATTTCAACAACCTGTCGAAATTGCAGGATCACTACGATATTCGCACGATACAGGGGGCAGCGTCGCATCCAGATGTTTTGGCCCGGGCCGGCGCGGCAGATGCCGATCTGGTGCTGGCAGTAACCAACAGTGATGAAACCAATATGGTGGCCTGCCAAATCTGCCACACCCTCTACAACACGCCGACCAAAATTGCCCGTATCCGGGCCCCGGAATATTTAGCCAAACCGGAGCTGTTTAATAACGAAGCCATCGCCATTGATGTGCTGATTAGTCCTGAGCAGTTGGTGACCGACTATATTCAGCGTCTGGTTAGTCATCCGAATGCGTTACAGGTACTGGATTTCGCGGATGGTCTGGTACAACTGGTTGCGGTCAAAGCCTTTCATGGTGGCCCTCTGGTCGGCCACCCACTGCGCGATTTGCGTAAGCATATTCCGAAAACGGAAACGCGTGTCGCTGCTATTTTCCGTAACGGCCGGGCGATTGATCCGGAAGCCAATACCGTTATCGAAACCGATGATGAAGTGTTCTTTATTGCTGCCAGCAAAGATATCAATTCGGTCATGGCTGAGCTGCGCCGGCTCGATAAACCCTATAAACGCATAATGCTGGCCGGTGGCGGTAATATCGGTATCCGTCTGGCGCGGGCGCTGCAACATCATTATCAAATCAAAATTATCGAGTCTAATCCGGATCGTGCCGACTATTTATCCGAAGAATTATCACAAAGTATCGTGCTGCTTGGTGATGTCGCTAACGAAGAATTACTGATTGAGGAAGAAATCGACAAGGTCGATCTGTTTTGCGCTCTGACCAACGATGATGAGGCCAATATTCTGTCATCAATGCTGGCCAAACGCCTTGGCGCCCGCAAAGTGTTATCACTGATTAACCGTGCCGCCTATGTCGATTTGGTGGAAAGCGGCAGTATCGATATTGCCCTGTCTCCGCAACAAGCAACGATTGGCAGTTTGCTGGCACATATTCGCCGCGGCGATATTGTGGCCGTACATTCCCTGCGTCGCGGGGCTGCTGAAGCATTGGAAGCAATTGCCCATGGTGATAAAAGTTCCTCCATGGTGGTGGGTCGGCAAATTGATGAAATTGATCTACCGCCCGGTACATCGATTGGCGCTATTGTCCGTAACGATGAGGTGATTATTGTTCACCGCAATACCGTTATTGAGGCCAAAGATCATGTGATTTTATTTCTGACTAATAAACGTCATATCAAGGAAGTAGAGCGTCTGTTCCAAGTAGGATTTAACTTCTTTTAATGATGACCAGTTTTTTCAAAAACCATTTTTTGGTCGCCATGCCGACCTTAATTGATTCGTTTTTTTATCACTCGGTGATCTATTTGTGTGAGCATGATGAAAACGGCGCTATGGGCATTATTGTTAACCGGCCAACGCGCATCAAACTGACCGAGTTGCTCGGCCATTTGCATATCGATAATAACAATGACTGGGTCCAAAGCCGGACCGTACTGTTTGGCGGGCCGGTCAAAAAAGATCAGGGCATGGTGCTTCATGATGGCGGCGCCCACTGGAAAAGCACGATGGCGGTTGCCGATAACCTGTTTTTAACAACTTCCAGTGATATTTTGCCGGTACTGGGCAGCAGTCAGGGCCCGCAAAATGCCTTGGTAACACTCGGTTATGCAGGTTGGGGTGAAGGCCAACTGGAAGAGGAGCTTGCTGAAAACAGCTGGCTAACCGTACCTGCCAGTCATGGTTTGCTATTTGACACCCCTGCCGAGCAGCGCTGGGAAGCCAGTGCCAGGCTGCTGGGTATTGATATCCATTTAATGTCTAATAGTACAGGACATGCATGAGCGAGCCCGGCACCGTAATGGGCTTTGATTTTGGCATGAAAAATATTGGTGTTGCCGTGGGACAGCAATTAACCGGTACTGCTAGCGGTCTGACTGCGCTGAAAGCCCGTGACGGCATTCCGGATTGGCAGCAAATTGCCGATTTAATTCAACAATGGCATCCTCGGCAATTGGTCGTAGGCCTGCCGCTGAATATGGATGGCAGTGAACAACATATGACCGCCGCTGCACGGAAATTTGGCAACCGGCTCAACAATCGTTTTAATATTCCGGTGGCCTGGCAGGATGAACGGCTGACAACCTATGAAGCGGTCGCCGCAATGGGCCTTCGCAATAAGTTTCAGTCAACAAAACGTAGCGATGTTGATCGTTTGTCAGCACAAATTATTCTTCAATCATGGTTGGACCAACAATGACAATGCCAAGCTCACAAGCAGAACTGCAAACCTTGCTGGAAAATATGGCCAACACGCTGCGAGAACAATTTGCTGATAAAAACCCGTTACTGGTTGGCATCCACACCGGCGGTGTCTGGGTAGCGCAGGCACTGCAAAGGCTTCTGGGCGAAGACTTCTTTGCCGCACCGCTCGGTACGTTGAATATTGCTTACTACCGGGATGATTTTACCCGTATCGGCATGCATCCACAGGTTTCCCCGTCAGATCTGCCATTTGATGTCGATAACCGTCATCTGATTCTGGTCGATGATGTGTTTTACAGCGGCCGCACGACCCGCGCGGCACTGAATGAAATTTTTGATTATGGCCGGCCAGCCACAGTGACCTTAGCGGTATTAATTGAGCGTAATGGCCGTGAATTACCGATTCGTCCCGATATTGTCGGTGCCACCGTGCAGGTTGAAAAAGGTCAGCAGCTCAAATTACGCAAATCAGCGGACGGATTACGTCTGGAACTGCGTCAGGGCGGAGCCATGCATGCACAGTAACCAACTGACTGAACTAGGCCATTTACGGCATTTTCTGACCATTGAAGGCCTTAAAAGGCCATTATTGACTGAGATCATGGATCGCGCTGAGCAGTTTTCCGGGATTGGTCACCGGCAGGTGAAAAAAGTCCCCCTGCTTCGCGGCAAAACCATTGTCAATCTGTTTTTTGAAAACAGCACCCGCACTCGCTCGACCTTTGAATTAGCAGCCAAAAGACTGTCTGCTGATGTCATGAATTTTAATATCAACACGTCAGCGACTTCTAAAGGCGAAAGCCTGCTTGACACGCTGCATAACCTCGAAGCTATGCATACCGATATGTTTGTCGTTCGCCACAATCAAAGTGGGGCTGCTGAATTTATTGCTCAGCATGTCGCTCCGCATGTCAGTGTTATTAATGCCGGTGATGGCTGTCATGCCCATCCGACGCAGGCGATGCTGGATATGTTTACTATTCGCCGCCACAAACAACATTTTGCTGATTTGCGAGTAGCGATTGTCGGCGATATTCTGCATTCTAGGGTAGCGCGTTCACAGATTCAGGCATTATCGACTTTGGGCGTTGGCGAAATCCGTGTCATTGGGCCACAGACTCTATTACCTCGTGACTGCCATACCATGGGCGTGCATGTTTACCACGATATGGCGGCTGGCCTTGAAGATGTTGACGTGGTCATTACGCTGAGGCTACAGCTTGAGCGCATGCAAGGTGCATTGTTACCGAGCGCCCGTGAATATTACCGCTGCTTTGGCTTAACGCCCGAAAAGCTCCGGTATGCCAAACCTGATGCCATTGTCATGCACCCGGGGCCGATTAACCGCGGCGTTGAAATTGCCTCTTCGGTTGCCGATGGGCCGCAATCAGTGATTCTTGAGCAGGTAACGCACGGTATTGCCATTCGTATGGCCGTTATGTCGATGGCGCTGGCCAGTCAATCAGATTTTTATGAGGCTGAAGCATGAGAACGGTCATAATAGGCGGCCGCGTTATTGATCCGGCCAGCCAGCTTGATACCAACCAGTCAATTTATATCGATAACGGCAAAATCGTCGCCATAAGCGACAATTTGGCCGATTTTCATGCTGATTTAACACTTGATGCTGATGGCATGATCGTTTGTCCGGGACTGGTTGATTTAAGTGCCCGACTGCGTGAACCGGGCCAGGAACATACCGCAACCATTGATAGTGAAACCCGAGCAGCTGTCGCCGGCGGCATTACCACCCTCGCCGTTCCACCGGATACCGATCCGGTGATTGATACGCCCGCAGTTGTCGAATTGATTGAAGATCGTGCTAAAAAAGCCGGCCGGGTGATGGTGCTAACGCTGGGCGCTTTAACGCAAAAACTGGACGGTGAATTGCTGGCCGAAATGGCGGCGTTGAAACAGGCCGGTTGTGTTGGTGTCAGTAATGGCCTCAGCGCTATCAAAAACAGTGTGGTCTGGCGACGCGCACTGGAATATGCGTCCACTCTGGATCTCACCGTCTTTATTAATGCTGCTGATCCTTGGCTGCAAAAACAAGGCTGTGTTCATGAAGGCACAGTCAGCGCCCGACTGGGATTATCCGGTATTCCGGAAAGTGCCGAAACCATTGCCGTAAGCCGAGATTTATTGTTGATAGAACAGTGTGGAGTACGTGCTCACTTTCACAATATCTCAAGTGGCCGTGCGGTAAAAATGATTCGGGAAGCTCAAGAGCGTGGCTTACCGGTCACTGCCGATGTCAGTGCCCATCATCTGCATTTATGTGAGCATGATCTGGGCAATTATGATGCTCTCAGTCATGTATTGCCGCCGCTGCGCAGTGTGCGTGATCGTGAACAATTACAGCAGGGTTTACGAGATGGCGTCTTGCAGGCTATCGCCTCGCATCATCAACCACTGGATGCTGATGCCAAGCTGGGCCCATTTGCTGAAACCCAACCGGGCATTTCAGCATTGGAAACGCTGCTGCCATTAACATTGAAACTGGTTGAAGACGATGAGCTGGATTTGCTGACAGCGTTAGCTGCGTTGACTTGTCAGCCTGCCGAGATCCTCGGTATTGATGCGGGTCAGCTGAAAATAGGTGCCAGCGCAGATATTTGTATCATCGATCCTGATGCGCATTTTGAATGTCAGCCGGCAAAACTTATCAGTGCCGGTAAAAACAGCCCTTTCGCCGGCTGGTTATTTCGTCATCAAGCGGCCTATACCTTGTTTCAGGGCAGGCTGGTTTACCAACGCTAGTGCTTAATTATATTTATTGGAGTTTTATATGCCTAAATCTCGCTGGCTAAATGCCCTGACTATTATTGGCTTAATGACTTTTGCCGTTGGCTGCACACCGGAAGTGGGCACTGATGAGTGGTGCGTCATTATGAAAGAAAAACCCAAAGCTGATTGGACGGCTAACGAGGCTGGTGATTACGCCCAACATTGCTTGTTATAAGGAATGACGGCAAGACTTTATGCGCTGGATTTTGATGGGGTTATCTGTGACAGTGCGCTGGAAACCGGTCTCAGTGCCTGGCGGGCTGCGCGGCGCATCTGGCCCGAATTACCAGCGCAAATACCTGACTCTGTATTAGCCGGCTTTCGCGAAGTTCGCCCGGCCCTGGAAACGGGTTTTGAAAGTATTTTAATTAACCGTAGTTTATACGACGGCATCCCTCCATCAGCCTTGCTCGATGATTTTGCTCAGCATATTGATACTGTTCGACAACGGTTCAAGCTTAGTAACGAGATGCTCAAAGGTGTATTCGGTGAAGTTCGTGATAGTTGGATTGCTGATGACTTTGCCAGCTGGATTGCCAATAATCCACTCTATCAGGGCATTGCTGAATTTTTACAACAAATCCCGCCTACGGAGCTGTTTATTATTACCACCAAACAGGAACGCTTTGTCAGCGCTATTCTGGAAGCCAATGCCATTACCCTGCCGAAAGCGCAGATCTTCGGCCTGGAAAGACGCCGGAGTAAAAGCGATATCTTAGGTGAGTTTGCCAGGGAGCACAGAGGGGAAATTTGCTTTGTCGAAGACCGCCTGCCAACACTGCTGCAAGTTAGTAACGATCCAGATTTAGATAGTGTTGAATTATGGCTGGCAGACTGGGGTTATAACACGCAAAATGATCGGCAAATTGCTGAGCGATCATCGCGCATTCAAACACTGACATTACAGAATTTACACCGCTTATCAACTTAACGGTGCGTGCCAGATTCGGCAAGAAAAAAAGTGGCGGAGCGGACGGGACTCGAACCCGCGACCTCCGGCGTGACAGGCCAGCATTCTAACCAACTGAACTACCGCTCCGCGACCTGCTCAAACCAGCTGGTTTGGTCAGGAAGCGTGAAAGCATACAGCAATTTTTCGACAGGTGTTAGCGAAAAAAGCATTTTTTTTCTGTCACAAAAAAGCCCGCAAAAATTGCGGGCTTTGTTTTTGAACGCAGCGTCAATAACTTATTGAAAACTACATTGATTCAGCAGCCTGAACCGCCTTGGTGACCAGGCGTTTGGCGGCGCCTTTGGCATCTGCGGCCTTGATCTGTTCAAGATTCACTGGCTCACCGACAATAACCGCGCCGCCCATGCCGGCACCAAAATGCGGGGTACATTTATAAATATAAATGCCTTCCTTGGTAAAAGTTCGATTGTAGTTTTCACTCATTTGTGAAACCCACATTTCCGCACCTTCCGGAATCAAACCTTCGAGGGATTCGGTATTATGGGTGCTCATATTGGTCCAGGAAACGGTATCACCCGGGGCAATTTTCACAACCAGCGGGCTGTACTGCAAGCCCTGTGCAGTAACGGTATGTGTTTCACTGGTCGCCGCTTCAACCGTTTCTTCAACTTCCGTTACCGCTTTTTCGGCCTCCTCAGTAACTTCTTCCAGCATTTTCTCGGCTTCTTCACGGCCTTCTGCAGCGGCCTGTTCGGCTGCGGCAATAGCCTGATTGGTTTTTTCAGTCAACTCATCCGTCGCTTCAATAGCATCCTCCGTCGCTGAATCAACTACTTCGGTCGTCGCATCAACAACTTCTTCCGTAGCACTGCCTTCAAGTGCTTGCTCTTCATCAGAAAGCGCTGCTTGTGCTTGTTCAGTCAACTCAGCTTGTTCACTTTCAGCTGAAGTATTGTCAGGTGGTGTGGATTCTACTAATGGTGGTAAAACTTCTGATGGTCGCTCGTAATTTTCGCTGCCACCGGTAATGACTGTAGATACAACTGCAACAACAAAAACCGCAATGGCGGCAATAATGATGGCAGAAATAATCGCTTTGGATTTTCGCATTATGACTCCTTGTTAACAAAACTCATACCCGTTGATCATATCATTTTTGGTCATTTCGGCGGCAGTCTGCCAATAACACTTGCAACCGCTTAATTCATGCGATAATAACCGCTTGAATATTGCTACTCCGTTCACTTGGCTGTCGTCTGATTGTCAGGTATCTATTTGTTACCCTCTTTGAGAATTTTATGTCTTTTTTAATGCTCGGCCTTGCCGAACCGCTCACGCGCGCCATTGATAAACTTGGTTATGACCAGCCGACCCCGATTCAGCTGCAGGCTATTCCACTTATCTTAGAGGGCCGGGATCTGTTAGCTGCTGCCCAAACCGGTACAGGCAAAACGGCCAGCTTTACCTTGCCGCTATTACATCGTCTGAGCGGTGGCCAACCGGTCACCGCTAACCGGGCCCGGGCACTCATCTTAACACCTACCCGCGAATTGGCGGCACAAGTCGCTGAGAGCGTTGATCAATATGGTCAGTTTTTGCCACTGCGCAGTACCGTCGTTTATGGCGGCGTAAAAATTAACCCTCAAATGATGGCGCTGCGTCGCGGTGTTGATATTCTGATCGCCACACCGGGCCGGTTAATGGATTTATATCAGCAAAATGCCGTGCGCTTTGACACGTTAGAAGTGCTGGTACTCGATGAAGCGGATCGCATGCTGGATATGGGGTTTATTAACGATATCCGTAAAATCATTGCCCTGTTGCCGAGAAAACGGCAAACCCTGCTGTTTTCAGCAACTTTTTCCAGTGCTATCCGGCAACTGGCCGGCAGCTTAATGCAAAACCCGGCTGAAGTTTCCGTATCTCCCCGAAACACCACGGCCACCGCCGTGCAGCAAAGTATTATTCCGGTTGATAAAAGTCGTAAATCAGCCCTGTTGGCCAGTCTGATTAATCAACCGGATTGGTCGCAAGTACTGGTGTTTTGTCGTACCAAACACGGTGCCAATAAACTGACCAAACAACTTGATGGCATCGGCGTACAAGCTGCCGCCATTCATGGCAATAAAAGTCAGGGTGCCCGAACCAAAGCATTGGCCGATTTTAAAGCAGGCAAAATCCAGGCGTTAATTGCCACCGATATCGCTGCACGTGGTTTGGATATAGACCGTTTACCGCATGTGGTTAACTTTGATTTACCGAATATTGCCGAAGATTATGTGCATCGCATCGGACGTACCGGACGTGCCGGCGCCACTGGCGAAGCTATTTCATTGGTTTGTGCTGAAGAAATTGCTGAATTGCACGGTATTGAAAAGTTGATCGGTGCTGCAATCCCCAGAATTGATCTGCCTGAGTTCGCACCAACAGAGCCACTGCCGGCCACCAGCAACGGGGTTAAAAAACCGCAGCCGTCTAAAAGACCGGGATCTGCCAAGTCTTCTGGCGCAAAAATTTCTTCACCAGGCCACCCGGCTAAGGCTGGCAAAAGCCCGGATAATCGTCCGCGTCGTAAAAAAACAACCGATAATCGCTGGCCAAAAGCACAACGTTGAAATACCCAAAAAAACGTGGCTGCATTTCCTGTTCAGTTAAACAGGCATAACTGATAACACTCCCCCTTTCACGGTGCCAACTGGATTATCACCAATCGGTTTGCATGCAAGAATCTTAATTTTAGGATTTTTTCCTATAGGTCCATATCTCTCTGCTTGCTAGGCTTCACTGGCTTTTTACGCACTGGAGAGAGAAATGAACTTAAAACCAAAATTGCTCAGCAGCGCGATTTTATCATCGCTACTGCTGACACCATTTGTCGTGCTGGCAGAAGAAGAACCCGTTGATACTGGCAAAATGACCGTGACTGGTCTTCTGCCGGATCGCCTAGAAGCGGTACCCGGATCATTCAGCATCATTGATGAAGCATATCTGGAAGAACGCCGTCCCATCTCAAATATCGAAAGATTACGCACCGTTCCCGGTATTAATGTGGTCCCTGACGGCAGTATGGGCTTTGACACCAATATCGGTATTCGCGGCCAGAATCCTCGGCGTAGTGCCAAAGCCATGATTATGGAGGATGGCATGCATTTGCAGCTGGCACCTTATGCCGATCCCGTTGTGCATTACACCACGCCTTCGCAAGTTGTCAGCCGTGTTGAGGTCATCAAAGGTGCCAATCAGACCTTATACGGGCCCCAAACTTTGGGCGGTGCAATTAACTTTGTCACCAAACCGGTACCGCGCAGTGGTGAAATCGAAGGCAGTGTCACATCAGCTTTTGGTAATCAGGATTATCGTTTGTTACATGGCAATGTCGGCTTCGGTAACGAATTTGGCGGTGCCATGTTTGACTTTATCCAGAACAAAGGTGATGGCGTTTACAGCAATAGTGAATTTGACGTTAAAGACTATCGCTTTAAAGGGGAGCTGGATGTTACGGAACGTCAAACGATTGGTTTAAAGTTAGTTCATACCCGTGACCGTCGTAATCAGACCGAAGCCTACTTAACCCCTTTTGAATATGATCAGGATCCTTACTCGCACCCGTCTATTCAAAACGATGAGTGGGAACAGGATCGTGATGTTGTTCAGTTACAGCATATTTTCCGGTTTAACGATAACTTCAAGCTGACATCACAGGCTTACTACACCGATACCTTCCGCAATGGCTTGCGTAGTACGGAAGAAAATGAAGGTGATGTCGACATCAACGGCAACATTACTTCTTTATTCAGAAATTGTCCCGGTCAAGGTGGAGAAGAAGTCCCGGCGGGAAACGTGGCTGATGTCAGTCAATGTGCTGGCCGCCATGCGCCACGCCAATACTACACACGTGGCATTGAAACCCGGGGTGATCTGTCGTACAGCTTGTTTGGCTTGGATCATGACACCATCTTTGGGGTGCGTTATCACGAAGAAAATGTGCATCGTCAGGAAATCCTGTCGCAAAGCGTTGCCGAACGTGAAGACTATGATTTAGCACTGGCCAATAATCCGGGTGATGTTGAAGAAGCGTTTATCAAAACCAATGCTCTGTCATATTACCTGCAAAATACAACTTATGTCGGTAACTGGTCCTTCACGCCGGGTTTCAGGGTAGAAGACGTCCGCACCAGCGAAAATTTCTTTGAAGGTGGGGCGCAAACGAATCGTGAAAGCTTGTCCTATACCGAGTTTTTGCCAAGCTTTGGTGTTGCTTGGAACGGCATAGCTAAAACTACGGTATTTGCCGGTGTCCATAAAGGGATTGCACCAGCGCGAGCAGATCGTGAATTCACTGAAGATGGCGGTCGGGCCGACCCGGAAGAAAGCACCTTGTATGAAGTAGGTGCCAGAAGCACTTACTTTAATGGCATCAGCTTTGAAGCAGCGTTGTTCCATAACGATATCCAAAACACACTGATCGACTTCGGTGACACCTTTGATAACAGTGGTGACAGCAAGCAAACCGGTATTGAACTGGCCGGCCGTGTCGACTTTGGCGATATTTATGGCTGGACCAATAATGTTTATCTGTCCGGTGCCTATACCAACTTATGGACTGCTGAATATACAGATGGTCCTGATCCAACTATCAATGGCAACAGAATGCAGTACGCCCCGGAGCATCTGGTAAATATTGACCTTGGTTATGAACATCAAAGCGGCGTCAATGCCAGAATTGGTGTCCAGCATGTCAGCAAACAGTTCGTTGATGATGGTAACACCCGTGTAGAAGATGTAAGTGGCCTGCAAGGCACTATTCCAAGCTTTACCGTGTGGAACGCTAGCGTCAATTACAGTATCCCAAATTCAGGTGTCACGGTGTTTGCTGCTGTCGAAAACCTGTTTGATAAGGAATATCTGGTGAGCCGTAACGAAGGCAAACTGGTCGGTCGTGAGCGCCTGTTCTTTGGTGGCATTACCTACGACTTCTAGTCCGCTTCAAATTGACGGAGAACGGAATGCCATTATCTGAATAATGCCCCAGCGGTGTCTCCCAGTATCGCTGGTTGCATTCCTTTTTTACCGAACGCCCGCTTTTCAGCGGGCTTTTTTTGGGACAATAAAAAACCACGCAGCAGCGTGGTTTTTAGTTTGACCTGATAAGACTCAGTCTTTATTAACTTCTCGCTTGTCGATATACATCAGCACAATCTGCCGATCAGTATAAATATCGTTTGAACCGCTCTCACGCACCTTATCGTAAAAAGCTTTGAATTTGGGGTCGCGGGCTTTCATATCATCAAGATTGTTCAACAAAACAGTGGCCTGAAACGCCGTAGGCGCCGTATCAAAATAACGGATCGTACAGTAGCTGCTGATGGGTTCATCACTGCTTTCCAGTTTTTTTTGCACGGCCTCACTGAACATACACTGCTGATAATTTTCGATATCAGCCTCATCGGTGACCGGTTCCGCCTGAACCGATGTCGTCACCAAAAACGACAACAGCAATAATGATTTCATAGTCATAGCCTCTTGATAAACCGAGGTTAAGACTTATCAATCATCGGGACGGTTCCATGATCATTTCATTCCAGTGCTGATAATTCGTTAGTAACGGTCAAATATTTATCACCCTCTTTTTTGACCCGAGCGGCATCGTTGTCTTCCGAGCCAAGATGCACTTCTTCCAGCGTCAAGGCTAACTGATCAAGGTCTGTATTTATTTTGGCCAGTGCATTTTCAAGGGTATAAGTCAGTTCATGAATGGCAGCAATGTCGGCAGTGCTGAGGCTGTCCTGCTTGAGCATCTTTTCGAGGCGTTGATTGCCTTTATTGAAGTTGCTGACCGCCTGCGCTAATGACTCGGCATCTTTACCCTGAAAATGTTCAACGGGATCTGCGTAGCTGATACTCATTAGCGAAAAACTCAGCACAGCTGCAGCCAGATATTGCACGATTTTCATAAACCACCTGTAAATGTAAATGAGAAACATTATCAAATAATATCAGACTCATTTAAAAATAAAATAAGTAAATCATAATCACCCTGCTTTTAACGCTGCCTAAAACAATAACGGCCGCAGTGGCGGCCGTTATTGGAACAGACTAGAGAAACTTAAAGATGAACAAACATTACATTTTTTCAGCTGCAGCGATCGCTTCTTCAGTTACACGCTTCAAACCACCGCTGACATCTTTCGCTTTAACGGCGTCGAGATTTGTTGGTTCCCCAACAATCACGGCCCCACCCATGCCAGCACCGATATGAGGTGTACAGATGTAAACATAGATACCTTCTTTATCAAAGGTATGGCTGAAATCTTCGCTCATAGGTGTTTTGAACGCTTCGGTGCCTTCAGGAATAAGGCCTTCGATCATTTCTACGTTGTGGGTCATCATGTTATCCCAGGCAACGGTATCACCCGGGGCAATCTTAATAACCATTGGTTTAAAGGCCATGCCCTGTGCCGTCACCGTGTGGGTTTCAGCCATTACTAAGGGTGATATCAACATGGCACCCAGCATAGATAAGGTTAATAAGGTTTTCTGGTTAAACATAAATCCTCCTCCAGATAATAGCGCTCGTCTAAACAAAGACTTAAGGCACTTTAAATTTTCTGTATGTCGTAATGAAATCTACAATGGTATGACGCTTATTACTACGAAAAGTTTATCTATCATGCTAACAGCTGATATATGCCCGTCCTTAACCTGTATTAAAATCCGGTCTAGTCATCCTTGGGCAGGTTATTATCCGGCATCTGTTGTTTCAGGATCGTCGACAACTGGAAAATCAAATAACCAATAACCGACAAAACAATAGCAATTTCATAACGACTGTAGGCCACTGAAATACCGATGGCACCAGTTAACCATATGCCGGCGGCACTGGCCGTGCCATCAACTTTGTTACTTTGTTTCATTATGGCGCCGCCACCGATAAAGCCCATACCGGTAATTACACCATACATGACTTTGGCTTCTGCCTCCCCACCATCATATACATCCATGGCAACCAACATAAATGCACAGCAGGCCACCGTCACCAACGGATAGGTACGCATACCGGCACCGCTGGCTTTATATTCCCGGTTTAAGGCAATCGGCAAAGCCAGCATAAAAGCAATCCCTATCTGATATGAGTGATACCAAACCAAACCTAAATCGAGCGCCATAAATATTTCCGTTTTAGAGATTGTTTTCCCGAGAACCGGTAACAGCCTGCTGCTGTTTCATACCGCGTGGCCAGGCAAAGACCAAAGCTTTGAGTAATGTAGCCAATGGGATGGCAAAAAAGACGCCCCACACGCCCCAGATACCTCCAAAAAACAGTACTGCCAAAATAATCGACACCGGATGCAAATTCACTGCCTCTGAAAACAGTAGTGGCACCAGGACATTACCATCCAATGCCTGCAAAATACCGTAAGCCACCAAAACGTATACAAATTGTTCGGTCATGCCAAAATGGAAACCGGCTACCGCCGCCACCGGTAACGTTGCCACTGCTGCGCCAATAAAAGGTATCAGTACCGAA
>JAWWAG010000026.1:0-20134 GCA_033721795.1 Methylophaga sp.
AGTTACTAATTATTTAGTGACACAATTGATATTTACTCTCAAAGGAGTAACAACCATGAATGAATTCAACACAAATGAATTAGAGTCATTACACCACTATTGGCAGGCCTGTAATTATTTGGCTGCCGGCATGATTTACCTGCAGGACAATCCTTTACTAAAAACACAGCTGAAGCCAGCGCATATCAAGCGACGTTTGATTGGGCATTGGGGTAGCAGTCCGGCATTGAGTTTTAGTTATGTGCACATGAATCGTGCCATTAACAAATATGACCTGGATTGTATATTTTTGGCGGGGCCCGGTCATGGCGCGCCTGGAGTGTTGGCGCCGGTTTATCTGGAAGGCACTTATTCTGAGATTTACCCGAACATTACCGAAGATGCCAAAGGTTTACAGCAGTTTTTCAAGCAGTTTTCATTTCCTGGTGGCATTGGCAGTCATTGCACGCCAGAAACGCCGGGTTCGATTCATGAGGGCGGTGAATTGGGTTACAGCGTGAGTCATGCGTTTGGTGCTGCCTTTGATAACCCGGATCTCATCGTCACGGTGGTGGTCGGTGACGGTGAAGCAGAAACCGGCGCACTGGCAACTTCCTGGCATTCTAATAAATTTTTAAACCCGATCACGGATGGTGCGGTTTTGCCGATCCTGAATCTGAACGGCTACAAAATTAATAATCCGACCTTGCTGTCACGTATTCCCCACAATGAATTAAAAGCCCTGTTTGAAGGCTATGGCTGGGTGCCATTTTTTGTCGAAGGCGATGATCCTAAACGCATGCATCAGCAAATGGCAGAGACGGTTGATCAATGTATTGAGCAGATTAAGGCGCTGCAAAAACAGGCCCGACAATCAGGTAAAGCAACTCGCCAGCATTGGCCGATGATTATTCTGCGAACGCCCAAAGGCTGGACCGGCCCTGCTGAAGTAGATGGCAAAAAAGTCGAAGGCTACTGGCGTGCGCATCAGGTACCCCTCAGCAATGTGCGTGATAATCCGTCGCATCTGGCACAACTGGAAAACTGGTTGAAAAGTTATGCACCGGAGCAACTGTTTGATGAGCAGGGGCAATTAATACCCACATTAAAAGCGCTGGCACCAAAAGGTGATAAACGGATGAGTGCCAGTCCGCACGTCCATGGGGCGCTGAGTCAGGATTTGCGGTTACCCGATACCGCTGAATTTGCAGAAACGGTTAATAATGCAGCACAACAATATGCTGAGAATACCCGCCCGCTGGGTAAGTTTCTGGCAAAAGTCATGCAGCAAAATAAGCAAATTTTTCGGGTATTTGGCCCGGATGAAAATAGCTCTAATAAGCTCGATGATATTTACAAAGTCAGTAAAAAAACCTGGCTGGCGGAATATTTGCCAGAAGATGCCGATGGCGGTGAGCTGGCAGCCGATGGTCGGGTGATGGAAATATTGTCTGAGCATACGTTGGAAGGCTGGCTGGAAGGTTATTTATTAACAGGCCGGCATGGTTTCTTCTCAACCTATGAAGCCTTTGTGCATGTCATTGATTCAATGTTTAATCAGCATGCGAAATGGCTTGCCATTTCACGGCAATTTGCCTGGCGCGGGCCGGTGCCATCACTGAATTTGCTGCTGACATCAACGGTATGGCGACAGGATCACAATGGCTTTACCCATCAGGATCCGGGCTTTTTGGACGTGGTGGTCAACAAAAGCCCTGAAGTCACCCGGATTTATCTGCCGCCCGATGTCAACACGTTGCTGGCAACGGCGGAGCATTGCCTGAAAAGCCATGATTACATCAACGTGATTGTTTGTGATAAGCAAAAACACTTGCAGTATTTATCATTGGAAGCTGCCCGTGAACATTGTCGAAAGGGCCTGGATAACTGGGCCTGGGCCAGTATTAATGACGATGGTGATCCCGATGTCGTGATTGCCAGTGCCGGTGATGTCACCACCAAAGAAGCGCTGGCGGCGGTGGCGTTGCTGCATGGGTATTTCCCGGAACTGAAAATTCGTTATATCAATGTCGTGGATTTATATCGGTTAAGCCCGGATTACCAACATCCACATGGTTTAAATGATGCCGACTTTGATGCGCTGTTTACCACTGAGTCGCCCATTTTGTTTAACTTCCACGGCTACCCCTATCTGATTCACCGACTGGCTTATCGCCGTCATGGCCATAAACATATGCACGTTCGGGGCTACATTGAAAAAGGTAATATCAACACGCCGCTGGAACTGGCCATCAATAACCGTATTGACCGTTTCAGTTTGGTGCTTGATGTATTGCAGTATGTGCCATCGTTGCCAAATGCTGAGGAAGTTAAAAGGGATGTTCATAATAAACAGCAGGCAGCATTAGATCATGCTTATCAATACGGTATTGATGTCCCTGAATTGGAGGGTTGGACCTGGTCACACACGAAAACAGCAGGATAAACTGGTTTTTGAGGTGAACAGCCTGTGAATATTCTGACTTTAAATTGTGGCTCGTCGAGCTTAAAAGCCTGTCTTTTTTTTAGCGACGGCAACCGTATCGATCAGCATTATCAGTTTGGTCAAAATAAGTCAGAACAGGCATTTACAGCGGCGCTGGAAAAGATGCGCGCGTTTTTTTCGGATTATCAAATTGATGCCATTGGTCACCGATTTGTGCATGGCGGTGACTGTGAGGAGCCGGCCAGATTATTAGATGCGAATGAGCTTAACCGCTTGCAGGATCTTGCTTATTTAGCACCGTTACATATGCCGGCTAATATTAGCGGTGTGCAATTTTGTCAGCGGCATTTTACGGCACCGCAGTTTGCCTGTTTTGATACTGCTTTTCATCACAGCTTGCCTGAATCGTCATCGCGTTTGCCGGTCGACAAAAAATATGGCCTGCGCCGTTATGGGTTTCATGGCATTAATTACGCGCATATTGCACGAAAATTGCCGGACTTACTGGGCGACATCGCTCTTAAAAATGTGCTGATCGCACATCTTGGCAGTGGTGCCAGCCTGTGTATGTTGCAAAACTTAAGACCAGTTGCGACATCCATGGGATATTCGCCTGCTGGCGGTATTCCAATGGCGACCCGGAGTGGTGATCTGGATCCGGGCGTGATGTTGGCGCTTGCCAAACAAATGAATCTGGAACAGCTGTCGCATGTAACATTTCACCAAATGGGATTACTAGCTCTGTCAGATGGCGAAAGCGGTGACATGCAAGCCTTATTAAATAGTGATTCTGAGCAAGCCGCTTTTGCGGTGGACTATTTTTGTGATCACGTGCGTGCCGCGATAGGTGCTTATGCTGCTCAATTTGGCGGATTGGATGCCATCGTTATTACTGGTGGCATTGGTGAGCATGCAGTCAAAGTGCGTCAGCAAATTATTTCATCATTAGTATTTATTGGCTTTGCGCTTGATCACCGTCGCAATACTCAACATAAAAATGCGATTCATGCGGAAGACTCAAAACCGATCCTAATTGTACCAGCCGATGAAGAAGCAGAAATCGCCTTATACGTAAAACAATTACACGAAGATTAATATTTTATTTAAGGATATTTTCCAGAAGAAATTTTTATAGTTTAGCCGCTAACACTGAGATTTATGTGAGGTGTTAGCTATGCTAGAACGCCAGTTCATTAACTAATAAACGTTGTTTAAGCCAAATTGCCACCGGTTTTCAAACCTTCATGGTAATTCTACAAAAAGTCTCATAATTTGTTAATCCTAGGTTCTATTCCTAGAGTCCCGCCAGTATAAATAATCGGTTAGCTTATTTTCGGCTGGCTTCTTTTTCACTTGCGATTTTTTCGGGGTAGTAGATTACTCAGTGTATCGAGTCTTAAATATGAAATTTTTCATATATTACCGTGGTACATCTTCGATATATGCTTGCAGTTTTAGTTAATGACTAGCATTACCTCATCTAAATCTTGATCAATATCGTATAAGCATTGTTGAAAAAACTTGCAAATAATAAATTTGACCTCCTTTGTAAATGTAAGAAAGCTCTATTTTTTCTACTGACTTTAACTGTTCAGCAATAGTGAGGTCTGGTATAAACGATATAGGTAGCGCAGCCCGTGCTTATGGAAATCAAGACTATCTTAATGGAGAGACATGAACCAAACTTTTGATGATATTGAACAATGTCCGGTGTGGGATAAGTCATCTGCTACAAAACGTCTTATGGGCGATGAGGCATTGCTATCAATGTTGATTGATAAATTTAACAAGCTCACAACAACGCTTTTACCTGAACTTGAAACAGCTTTAATAGATGGCTCCTTGAGGGAAATTGAAATGTCATCACACAAATTGAAAGGGGGAGCGTCTGCCATTGGCGCAGTCAGGGTTGCAATCATTGCCGAGGAAATCGAAGGCCTGGCAAAAAATAACGCCCATATCTCAAACCATGACTTGATGACCGGATTGACGGCTGAAGTGAATTTGTTTTTCTCTGCTGTGAAATCCTAAGCCAGAATTCACTTCACAAAAACCAAAGAATTGTTTATGGATATTTTAATAGTTGATGATAGTGAATTAGATAACCTTATCTGTTCAAAATTTGTTGAGGTTGCTGAATTTAATCCAAAAAGTGCGAGCAGCGCACAAGAAGCCATGCATATCTTGGCGACGAGCGAGTTTCCGCCAGAGGTTATCGTGATTGACTGGATGATGCCAGACATGGATGGAATCGAATTATGTAAAGCCATCAGGCAAATAAATCTTTCGATTAGGCCTTATATCATCATGATCACCGCGAGTTTAGTAGACGATATTGAGATGGATGCGCTCGAATCGGGGGCAGATGATTTTATCGAGAAGCCCCTTTCGGCCAATAAATTTATTGCCCGTTTGAAGGTCGGTTATCGTCTGATAACCACGCAAAAAAAACTGATCGAATTAGCGCATACCGATGTTTTAACCGGGCTCTTGAATCGGCGTGCGGCCATGATTGAACTAGAAAAAAATCTGGCCAGACTATTTCGAATTAGTGCTCCTGCCGAACACAGTTTAATTATCTGTGATATTGATCATTTTAAAAAAATAAATGATGTTTACGGGCACAGTGCTGGCGATGAGGTATTAATCGAAGTTGCCAAACGCTTAGCTGATACGATCAGACCGTTTGAAAATGTCTCTAGGATTGGCGGCGAAGAGTTTCTCATCTACTGTGAGGCATCACGTGATGTTATTGACAGAATTCTGCAGCGTTTAAAAGATAATATCAGCCAAAAGCCTATTTCGATCGGTGATGCTTCTATTCAGGTCACCATGAGCTTTGGGTGCGTCATGATTTCGAATGCGGCGCCACAATTAAGCCTTGATTTTTACATCCGTATGGCGGATGAATTGCTCTATGAAATGAAGCGAGCAGGACGTAATGGTTACAAGATTGCCATCGCAGAAAGTAAGCCCACCCAATCAAAAAGTGTATCGCCTGAATAATGCTTTTTGTAAGCATCACAGACATTACAAAATGAGTAATAACGTAAAGTCTTCTTATGCAATTTAACCTTCCAGAACAAGAGGCAATCCTTCAAGAGCAAAGCCTCAAATCGCATCTGCTCAATAAATTAGCGTTGCTCGCATTGACATTTATCATCGCTGCAACGGCGGTCGGTTGGATGAGCTTTAAGATGCAATCAGGCACGTCAAAAATGGCTGATATCTGGGAGGAATATAATGCCGAACATGAGCCTGCGAGACAGGCGCTTTACGAGTTGGGGCTGCATTTTGGTTATGGTGGCTTGATCCATAACTTCAAGAATTATGTACTCAGAAAAGAACCCTCGTATCGAGATGCAGTTGAGGAAAAGCTAAAACTTGTTAATGAAAATCTTGCACTATTGGATGCACACAAATCCACCAAAGCAGAACAGTTGGCCATTAGTAATATTGCTGACGTGGTAGAAGAGTATGTTGTCGCTTATCGCCAAGCGAGACAAATGATTGAGGCAGGCGGGTTCTCCACGGATGAGATTGATGCCGTCATCAGAGTCGACGACAGCTCTGCAATCGCATCAATCAACTTTCTCAGAGACATTTTTCATGAAGAATATCTCAGGCTCCAACACACTGCACAAGCGCAATTGGACATCGACATGGATGTGGCTTTTAATCTGTATTTTTTGCTGCTTCCGCTTACCATCGTTTTCATGGTTGGTGTTTATGTCAGTTATACGAACTATCGGCTGGCGATTAAGAGTCAGCAACTGGCGCAGCTTGCCAATCAATCCAAACAATCTCAGTCAGAGTTTTTGGCCAACATGAGTCATGAAATCCGAACGCCAATGAATGGGATTTTGGGAATGTTTCGGTTGCTCTCCGAGACGAAGCTGACCAGCGAGCAGGTACATTATGCTTCTCAAGGGAGACGCTCTGCCAAAACGTTATTGACGGTTATCAATGACATTTTAGATATCTCGAAAATTGAGTCAGGCAATATTGAGATACAACAAAGACCATTTGAACTTGAAAATGTCATTATTGAGATAGGACGGTTGCTGCAACCCGATGCCGAGGCGCGAGAGATTGAGCTACTTTGCCCTGCAACGGCAATCAATTTGCCGGAAGTTTTGGGGGATCCGGTGCGGCTTAAGCAGGTACTTCTCAACCTCGTTGGTAATGCGATTAAGTTTACAGAGTCTGGATTCGTTGAAGTTGCCGTTGAGGCCAAACAATTACTTAACCATGTTGATGTGACGTTCACGGTTCGTGATACCGGTACCGGTATAGAAAAGTCTAAATTGAAAGAGATTTTTGAACGCTTCAAACAAGCAGATAACTCATTTACCCGCAGAAGAGGTGGGGCCGGTCTGGGGCTGACCATCAGTAAAGAGCTCGTATCACTGATGGGGGGGGATATTGAAGTGGAGTCTGAAGTGCCATTGGGCTCAACATTCTGGTTTACTTTGCGTTTTGATATCCATGAACCAAAGCCTGAGCGATTTAAAACGATTGATAGTGATAATTACGCTTGTTTTGTTCATCCCAAGTACAACGCCTTTGTTAAGTCCATGTTTGCCTCCTGGAAGATGGATATCAAAGTTGCCGGCAGTCTTGAAGAGTTGTCTTATATCGCACAACCCAATACGGGTAGAAAATCGATCGCCGTTATTGATGCACAATTAGTCAATCAGGATGAACTGTCGCAGATTGAGAAAATTAAATCTTATGGGGTGAAAATTATTTTTGTAAATCCTATGAGTACCAGCGTATCGCAGATTCATCACCTTCGTAAAGAGATCGCCGATGCCAATATTGTTAAGCCCATCGCACCCTCAGAGTTATACAACGCCATACTGAAGCTGATTAAAGATAATGCGTCAGATGTGAACATCGAAGAAACATCAACCCTAGGCTATCAATATCCGTCTTTCACCAGTAAGAAAGCGTTGTTGGTTGAAGATGATGAGATTAACCAAGAAGTCTCAGCTGCCATGCTAAGGAAGTTTGGTCTCTCGGTCGATATTGCTGAAAATGGCAGTGAGGCATTAATGATGCTGGAGGATAGTGATTACGACATTGTGCTCATGGATTGCATGATGCCCCTTATGGATGGTTTTGAGGCAACACGAAGACTGCGTGGCGGTAAGGCCGGCGATAAGAATAAAAAAATTACGGTGATAGCCTTAACGGCGAATGCCATGGAGGGAGCAGATAAGCAATGTTATGCGGCCGGTATGAATGATTATCTGAGTAAGCCTTTGGAGCCTGATGCATTAAGCGAAAAATTAAAAAGCTGGCTTAAATAGTCGGAAGGCTTAATCAAATGCAAAAGCAGGACAACTAGTATTTATCAACAGATATGGAATGGATTAATTCAGCACATTCATCCATTGGCATGGGTTTGAAAAAATAAAATCCTTGAATTTTATCGACACCCAATTTAGTTAAGTAGGCGACTTGTTCAGCCTGTTCGACGCCTTCTGCCGTAACGATAAGATCCATTGATCTTGCTAAACGGAAAATGCCCTCCACCAGCGGATAGTTTTTCGTGGCATCAGTAATATCATCAATATAGGTTTTGTCGATTTTTAATTCTGATAAAGGCAGCTTATGCAGATAACGTAAGTTAGACTGGCCAGTGCCAAAGTCATCAACTGCTAGCGCAAATCCAGATTCTTGCAAACTAAAGAGACGATTGGCAACGAACTCAATGTCATCCGAAACCATTGACTCGGTGACTTCAAAACCGATGTATTTCTTGGGCATGTCGAACTGGCTACAGATGTTTTCAATAGATTCCAGAAAATCTGAAGCAATGATTTGCTTGATGCTCAGGTTGATGAAAATCTGTTTCCTTTTATCGATTGGGAGCGATGTAAGGAATTTACAAACCCTTTTGATAACGAAATAGCCAATTTCCACGATCGCACTTGAAGCTTCAGCAGCTTCGATAAAGTCTTGAAGGTATAAATTTCGGTGGTTACGATTATCCCAGCGAAGGAGTGCCTCAAAACCACAAATTTCCCCATTAAGATAGACTTTGGGTTGTAAGGCTACGGATAACAACGAATAGTCGACTGCGGATTGCAAGCTTATCTTCAGGGCTGCAAACTCGAGGCCGCGCAAAAAATCTGCCTCACTGCTAGCACTACTTGTTAAGCCGTTATCACCATTTCTTCGTGCTTGTATTAAGAAGAGTTCGAGCTTACTTTTTAGATCAAACGCCTGCGTCATCGCTAATGATTGCAGTAAGCAAACACTGGTAATAACAATGGAAAATTCTAACCGGTCATTGAGCTCTTCAATCCGCTGATTAACGGCTGAAATCAAGTCATTTTTTTTTGCTTTGGCTTCAGCTTCACTTGCGTCAACGCCATAAATCAGGAAACGGTCTGACATCAATCTGTAAGCGCGGCAATTATGTGATGTTGACAAGCTACTCAGTATGTCGGCGATAGAAACTAATAACGCATCGCATCGTTCATAGCCCATGACGGTATTAAGGGATTGAAAATCAACAATGTCGAGCATCATCGCATAGATAAAGCCCTCTTTGCTTTCCGTGCTGGTGAGTTTATCGAGATCCAAAGTGAAGGATAAATTGTTGTTTAGGCCGGTGAGCGGATCGTACATTGCCGCTCGGAACAGACGCGCCTGAATAGCTTTCTTTTCGGTGATATCACGTATCAGGCCAAGATAATATCGCGTGTCATTTTCAAGATACTCGGAGAGGTTAAGTTCAATATGGATAATGTCACCCGATTTGGTTTTCGCCTCAAGTTCTCTTGGATTGCCTATTAAGTGTGCTTGACCGGTTTGATTGTAAGATTGGATATAATCGTCATGTTTTTTTGCAATGACATCGGGTGTGAGCACCTTGACGTTTTGGCCTAACAACTCATTTTTATCGTAGCCAAAAAGGTTAAGGCCAAATTGATTGACCAATTCGATTTTTCCATTTGAATTGGTAATCACAACTGCCTCTGAGAGCATATTAATTAAATTCGTAAATCGTTCTTTTGAGACCAGATTCATCTCTGTTGGCTTAACACATTTTTTTGGCTTGATGAGTACGTCTTTGACGCTATTCAGAAGCAATTGATTGTCGAAAGGCTTTTCAAAATAGCCAACCGCGCCCCTATAAATAGAGTCACCATAATCCGTAAATTTAGAACGAGAAGAAATAACTATAATTGGAATATGACTTAAGCTTCCGTCATGCTTCAGCGTGTTCATGACGTCGTAGCCATCCATATCGGGCAAGCCTAAGTCAAGCAAGATCAGGTTGGGTTGAATGTCTCGTGCGAGCGCCAATGCAGCCTGACCAGTCTTAGCCAAAAAAATTTGAGCAATCCCTGATAAAGCAGAATGTAATTGACTGAGTGTTACTTCGTCATCATCGATTATAAGCAGTTTATGCTGTTGCATCGTGGCACTCATTTTTCAGTTGAACAGTTATTTTTTGTTACTGCTTGAAGTTACGAGGCTGCATGATTTTGTTTGGTTTTGTTGCTGTTCAATAATCGGTCTTGATTCGATAGACGGTGATAGTCATGCAACGATTTTGAGCCATAAAAGCTATACTCAAGGTTAAAATTATCAAAGTCAAATTTTAATTGATGCCATTTGCCTATATGCTTCAGAGATAGATTTACGGCACAGCCAACAGATGACTCTATCAGAGGCTACTTTGCGTCGGGAAGTAATGGATTTCATTCGGTGGGCATTCGTTATATTTAATCCATCTTATTGATTTAAAAAGTTTATTTGCCGATTGGTTGAAGTTGACTTTAATCATTTACATAACCAACAATGAATGATGGTTATCCCACACTCTTTATCGTTGAGGGAAATGCCCATGATGGCTATAGCACCAGATTTTCGCACAGCAAATCAAGATTCTTGGTTTGGCCTTTAACGATTGCTCCATCCATTTTGAAGTTTGAAAGGGGTTTGGATTTATAAATGTATATTCCTTCATCTTCGAAGGTACGTTCAAAGTTGCAACCAATAAACGCATTTCAGTCCGTTCAACCAACATTTGATCGTTCTGACCTATGGGCCTGGCTATTACCACCTTGCCAGACCAGTGAACAGTTTCGTGTGGTCCAATAGCACCTATTTTACTGTTGGGACTGACGCCTGATAATAGTCAAAGTCACTGTCTCTGCCATCGTGAAGGTCTCGGGGCAAATTAACAACGCATAATTTCATTCCATTGGCTGTGTTAATGCTATTAAAAAAAGAGCTTCCCGCCCACAATGTTGCTGCAGTGATGATCAGCGGACTTAATTTTAAGTGTTCGATGTTATCCATCTCTATGATAAGTCGTGATTTGAAAGTCGCATTTTTAATGATTTTTTGGTTTTTTGAGTCAACGCTTTATTGCTGACCATATACATATATGAAAAACTTGATGCAGTGAGCATGATGGTTTGAAAATGAAAAACAAAAATTATCTGAGTAGTCCCCCCAAAGCCGCCTTGGCTGTTTTTTTGTTTTTGACCACCATCGTGGTTATCTTTTCTTTTTTCCTGCAAAGTACAATTAAATCGCAAATACAGGCAGATTTTGAAAAAAGAGTTGAACGTATAAGTGACCAGTTAAAGGAACAAGTAGCTTCCTATGAGCGGGGTATCAGAGGCACCCGGTCTGCACTTCTAGCTGGTGGCGTGCAGGCGATGAAGCTTGAAGAATTCCGAATGATTATGCGTTCACGCGATCCCGAAACCGAATTTCCAGGGGTTCTTGGGTTTGGTTACATTGAGCGCGTGCCTGTTTCCTCAATAGAAATGTTTATTTCTAGGACAGAAATCCATAGGGGGGAAAGTTTCAGGATCAAAGAGCTCAATGAACATTCTGGAGATCACTTTGTAATCAAATACATTGAACCGGAAGATAAGAATGCAGCAGCCGTTGGGCTTGACATTGGTTCGGAAGAAAACCGCAGAGATGCGATGAATCAAGCAATGCGCAGTGGGGAGGCGGTTCTAACTGAACCCATTACATTGGTTCAGGCTTCAGGGAAAACCAGACATGGTTTTTTGCTGCTATTGCCAATTTATCCAAATCATAATGTTCCCGATAATGCTGATGATCGTTTTGACAGTGCGATTGGGGCTGCCTATGCGCCTATTATAATTGATGATGTACTTGACCCAATCTTTGACAACCAGCTTTATAACATGGAAATTTCAGAGGTTATCAATGGTGAGGTAGTTACTTTTTATGGCAGTAATTTTACGGATGCGCTGACGCCATTTAAATCTGTTCAAAAAGTTCAGATATTTAACCAAATGTGGGAAATTGAATACGAAGCAACACCAGCATTTTTGAGTGGGTATTTTATCCCATCACACTTTGGTGTTATCAGCATTGGGTTTCTGATTGCATTATCCTTTGCCGCCTTGTCGTATCGTCAATTTTCCAGCCGTTTAAGACTGAAATCTCAATCATCAACCCTTGAGTCATTAATGCGGCATTCACCAACCGCGATAGCTTTATTTGATGATGACCTCAATCCAGTTATTGAAACGGCCGTATGGAGAGACAATTTTAATGAACAGGAAGTATTGCGTCTTGATAGCTTATTTCAACCCGATGAGCTGAAAGCATCACTTGCTGGTAATAAGCTTTACAAAAAATCAGTCGCGTTCGAGGCGGCTGATGGCAGTAAATGTTGGTATCAATCTTTGGTAGAGCCATGGTTTGATGAAAACGGTGACATAGGTGGAATCATCATTATTTTAGAAAATATAACAGATCTCACCAGTGCTCAGCAGGAATTGGAATTAATTAATCGTAACCTTGAATCGATTGTTGCATCCCGCACAAGAGAGCTTGAGGAAAGTAACCGAGAAAATCAGTTGTTGCTCCAAGCCATTGACGCACAGCTGATGTTTTTAATAACGGACGCTGAGGGAAATATTCAGCGGGTTAACAGGAAATTGTGTGAAAACGTAGGTTACTCAGAACAGGAATTGCTGGGCAATACTTTCAAGCTAATTCGTTCAAAAAAACACGATACTGTGTTCTGGGAAAACCTTTGGGAAAACATAAGCCAAGGGAATTCTTGGCGAAGTGAGATTTGCAATCTTACAAAATCTGGAAGCTTCGTTTGGTGGGACTCAGTTATTTTCCCCATCAGAGGCCCTGCGGGCGATATTCATTCATACATTTCCATTTCTCAGGATATAACTGAGCGTCATCAGATTCAGGACGCCTTACAAATAGCCGTTGAGCGGGCAAACAAAGCGAATCTCGCTAAAAGTCAGTTCTTGTCTGCAATGAGTCATGAAATTCGCACCCCGTTAAATGCGATGATAGGGACGCTTTACCTGCTCCGAAGAACCGCTTTGGATACATCACAGGCGGAGTTAGTCGACAATATCAATATAGCCAGTGAAAGCCTATTACTCATAATCAATGACATTCTTGATTTCAGCAAAATTGAAGCCGGTGAGCTTCTTTTAGAAAAAAAACCGGTCAATTTAGAAAAACTGCTAAATGAGTTGTATGTCTTATTTCACATCCAAGCCAATAATAAGAAATTGCAATTCGAAATTGGCAAAGTCCCTTCAACGCTTCCAAAAAATATTGTGTCTGACGGTTATAGAATCAAACAGATGCTGGTTAACCTGCTAAGCAATGCCATCAAATTTACATCCTCGGGTAAAGTTAGTCTGGCACTTTCAGAACTAAATCGAAGTGAACAAAATATCGAGCTACAGTTTGAGGTCACTGATACCGGTATTGGAATGAGTGATGAAGCACAAAAGATAATTTTTGACGCATTTACTCAGGCCGATGTTTCCACTACTAGAAAGTATGGTGGGAGTGGCCTCGGACTTTCCATCGTCAAGAGATTGGCGATTTCAATGGGCGGGGGGGTAGAAGTTGAGAGCAAGCAGGATGAAGGTGCTAAGTTTATATTGAGGATTGTCGCTCAATATACTCAACATACTGAAGCAAAACAAAATGAAATTTCATTTTCTAGGCCGCTTAGAGTTTTGATAGCGGATGATGATGCTACCGAACGAGATGTTTTACTTGCAATGGCAACGGAGCTTGGTTGGGAATCAACAGTGGTGAATTCAGGAAAAGCGCTTGTTGATCAAGTGCTAAAAGGCTCCGTGGCTTACGACTGCATTATTTCAGATTGGAAAATGCCTGAAATGGATGGCTTAGAAGCTATCGAACAAATACATAATTCTCTTGGTGAAAAAATGCCAGGTGTAATTATGGTGACTTCTTTTGATCGCCAGGATTTGCTTGAAAATGAGAGGGCTATTCATGCTGATGCCATTCTTGCCAAGCCGGTGAGGAAGAAGTCTCTTTTCGCTAGTGTTAATAATGCTGCTGCCTCGCATGCTTCAGGTGGATATGACATATTAAATATGACCAAGATTGAATTGGATGATCACCTTTGGCTAGATGGTGTGCGAGTGTTAGTTGTCGATGATAATGAGATCAACCTATTAGTCACGCAGAAAATTTTGAACACTCAAGGTGCCAGTGTTGACATGTCGGATTCGGGTAGGGATGCCATCGAAAAACTGAGGGCAGACTCGGGTGGTTACGATGCAATTCTGATGGATGTACAAATGCCTGACATGAGTGGGCTTCAAGTAACAGAAATTATTCGTAAAGATCTGAACCTTACTATACCCATCATCGCTCTCACAGCTGGCGTAAGTATTGAAGAAAAAGAATCAGTCCTTGATGCAGGGATGAATGATTTTCTCTCAAAGCCAGTAGAACCAGAAAATATGGTTCGATTATTAATTAAACATCTTAGTTTTTATAATCGAAATAAATTCATTTTTTAAGTCAATTTGAGCGTTATTTTGGCTGGAAGCATAATACAGCGCCATGATGGGCGCTTGAGAGACTTAGGAAATGACGTAAAATTTTTTAAACCCATTTAGATTCTAATCATTAATAACCAATTATTAAACGATTTATCTGGGTTTCAAGAAGTTTGGTACCGAGGGCGAGAATCGAACTCGCACTTCCGAAGAAACCGGATTTTGAATCCGGCGCGTCTACCAGTTCCGCCACCCCGGCAACCAAGCTGCGCATTATAACGATGCATTGCCGATTATGAAAGGCAGTTATGTCATTTTTTTGTCATACGCGGGATAAAAGGCGATTAAGCCTAACGATTTTGGCGGGTGCTCTGCTATGATCGCGCCATGCAACGTACCGACTTTCAGTTTGATTTACCTGATGAACTTATCGCCCAGTATCCTGCCGCGCAGCGAGCCGCCAGCCGTCTGTTGACGTTGGATGGTAATAGCGGTGAGTTGAGTGATAAACATTTTCCCGATGTGATCGATTTGCTTTATGCCGATGATTTACTGGTATTTAACAATACCAAAGTGATCCCGGCGCGGCTGCTCGGTGAAAAAGAAACCGGCGGCAAAGTCGAAGTATTGATTGAGCGCTTGATGGAGAACAATCAGGCGCTGGCGCATATCCGCAGTAGTAAATCGCCAACGGCCGGTCGCCGCCTTACCCTCGAAAATAGCGTGCAGGTTGAGGTGGTTGATCGCCATGATAATCTGTTTTTGATTCAGTTTTTATCGGAACAGCCGTTGCTTGATCTGTTGCAGCAATATGGCCGAATGCCATTACCACCTTATATTGAGCGCGAAGTAGATAAGGCTGATTTAGCCCGTTATCAAACCATCTATGCCAAACATATTGGCGCGGTGGCAGCGCCAACAGCCGGATTACATTTTGATGAGTCAGTACTTGCCAGGATTGCCGATAAAGGTATCGAAACAGCCGAAGTTACATTGCATGTAGGCGCTGGTACATTTCAGCCGGTACGCGTTGATGATATTCGCACACATCAAATGCATGCGGAGCGGATTGAAGTCAGTGACAGTGTTTGCCAACAAGTTAAATCAACGCAGCAACGGGGCGGGCGTGTCATTGCTGTTGGCACCACCAGTGTCAGGGCATTGGAAAGCGCTTCGCAGAAGGGTGATATACAGCCCTATAGTGGCGAGACCGATATTTTTATTTATCCCGGTTATCAATTTAAAAGTGTTGATGCCATGATCACCAACTTCCATTTGTCAGAATCAACCTTGTTAATGCTGGTCTCGGCGTTTGCCGGCCGCGATAATATTATGGCGGCTTATCAGCATGCTATTGACCAGCGTTATCGCTTTTTCAGTTATGGCGATGCCATGTTTATTACCCGGAAAAACACATGACCCGGCTCGACAATATTCGTTTTGTGCTGGTAGGCACGACCCATCCCGGTAATATCGGTGCTTCGGCGCGGGCCATGAAAACCATGGGCCTCAGTAACCTGCATTTGGTCGCGCCGAAAATTTATCCAAGCGCCGAAGCAACAGCAAGGGCATCGGGTGCTGATGATGTCCTGGCCAAAGCCGTAGTACATGAAACGCTCGCTGAAGCGTTAACCGGCTGTCAGCATGTCTTTGGTATGAGCGCGCGTTTACGGCATTTTAATATGCCGCTGATGAATCCGCGTGAGGCCGTACAAACCCTTGAAAATTACGATGATAATGCCCAAATAGCAGTAGTATTCGGCCGAGAACATTCCGGGCTTTCTAACGATGAGATTGATCAGTGCCATACTTTAGTAAATATTCCGGCCAATCCTGAATATAGCTCACTGAATCTGGCAGCGGCAGTGCAGGTGCTGGCCTATGAACTGCGAATGAGTTTTAAACCGGTGGTTGATCCGGGCCGTATCGGCGAAAAACGCGAAGCGATTGGTGCCGAAGATATGTTTCATCTTTATGAGCATTTTGAACGCAGCCTGGTCGCGATTGGCTTTTTGGATCCGACCAATCCGCGTTATCTAATGCGTCGTATCCGCCGATTGTTTAATCGCGCCGATCTGGACCGTAACGAAGTGCAGATATTGCATGGCATATTGCGTGCTGCCGAAACCAAAGCGAGGAATGCAAAATGAGCGATGCGCCACAAGTCACCCGCTGGCAACGATTCAAGGAAGATATTTATTGCGTCTTTGATCGCGATCCGGCGGCGCGCAATGTCTTTGAAATTGTGACCACTTATCCGGGTGTTCATGCACTGACCTTACATCGGTTCAGTCATTGGCTATGGCGTCATAACTGGTTTTGGCTGGGACGTTTTTTATCGACCATCGGCCGCTGGCTGACCGGTATTGAAATTCATCCGGGCGCTAAAATTGGCCGGCGTTTTTTTATTGATCACGGCATGGGTGTTGTGATTGGTGAGACTGCCGAAATTGGCGATGACTGCACGCTTTATCATGGTGTGACGCTTGGCGGTACTTCTTGGAAAGGTGGTAAACGGCATCCGACTTTAATGAATAACGTGGTGGTTGGCGCCGGTGCCAAAGTGTTAGGTCCGATCACTGTTTTTGAAGGTGCCCGCGTGGGCTCCAATGCGGTGGTGGTGAAAGATGTGGCCCCTAATGAGACCGTTGTCGGGGTGCCGGGCCGGGTAGTGCGCAGTCAGAAGAATCCGGACTTACAAGCCCAGCAAAAACTGGCGCACTCGGTTGGTTTTGATGCTTACGGTACCTCCAATCAAACACCGGATCCGGTGGCATCAGCCATTCATGGCTTGATTGAACATATTCATATGACTGATAAACGAGTCGAACAACTGTGCCAAACGATTCAGCGTTTAGGCGGGCAAATTCCCGATGTCGATATGCCGGAATTGGATGGCTGTGAACTTGATAAAGATAATGACCGGGATAAAGTTGACTAAAATAGTCGGGTATGGAACACTTTAGCGAGTTATTTTAAGCGGAAATTTTCATGCGCCTCACGACAAAAGGTCGTTACGCCGTTACTGCCATGCTCGACTTAAGCCTCAATTACGGAGCAGGTGCGATCACGCTGGCAGATATCTCTGATCGTCAGGGGATTTCGCTTTCTTATCTTGAACAGTTATTTGCAAGACTGCGCAAGCAGGGGTTAGTTAGTAGTTCCCGTGGGCCGGGCGGTGGTTACCGTTTAAGCCGCTCTGCTGACAATATTACCGTGCTTGATGTGATCTCTGCCGTTGACGAAAAAGTCGATAGTACGCAGTGTCATGGTAAGCATAATTGCCATGCCGACGAGCAATGTGTCAGCCATGAATTATGGGAAAGCCTCAGTAATCAAATCAGCTCTTATCTTGATGGCATTACACTGCATCAGGTCGTCAGTGATTACGAACGCAGCCGGTCGGGCGAGAAAGTTATCAAGTTTGATATCCGCTAGCTATGGCGTTTACTTATCTGGATCATAATGCTGGCACAGCCCTGGCACCTAACGTTTTGGACACGATGCTGCCGTATATGCGCCAGCAACAGGGTAACCCTTCCAGCAGTCATCGCTTTGGCCGCTTTGGCCAGGCAGCCATAGATAAAGCCCGTGCTCAGGTTGCCAAACTGGTTAACGTTGATCCTGAACAGGTCTGGTTCAGCAGCGGTGGAACGGAATCCAATAATCAGGCTTTAATGGGCGTAGCCGAGCAATTCAAAGATGGCAGGGTATTGGTCAGCAGCATAGAGCATCCGGCCGTTTTGGAGCCGGCTAAGCGATTAAAACACCATGGTTTTGAAGTTTTAGAAATTCCGGCTAACGCAGATGGCCTGATAACCACAACAGCGCTGACAAATTTGCTGACTGACGATACCCGGTTGGTATCAGTGATGTGGGCCAACAACGAGACCGGGGTGATTCAGGATATTGCCGGTTTAACAGCCATAACCCGGAAAAAAGAGATTCCGTTTCATTGCGATGCCGTGCAGGCGGCCGGCAAGTTACCAGTCGATTTTCAGGCATCTGGCGTGCAGCTGATGAGTTTGTCGGCGCATAAATTCGGTGGCCCGAAAGGTATCGGTGCGTTGATCGTTGATAAAAAATTGGACTGGCCAGCCTATGTGCTTGGTGGTGGTCAGGAAAATGAAAAACGCAGCGGTACTGAAAATGTTGCTGCGATTGCCGGCTTTGGCGCTGCCGCTGAATATGCGCAGCAACATTTAGTTGAGTACCAGCAACATTGCCGCAAACTGCGTAATGCGCTGGAAACAGCATTGAAATCAATACCCGGCGTCACCATCTTTGCAGAAGATAGCGAGCGATTGCCTAATACCGTTTTTTTTGCGTTGGCCGGCTTTGATTCTGACACCTTGTTAATGGCGCTGGACCGGCAGGGATTTTCGGTATCAAGCGGTTCGGCATGTGGCACTGGCCGGCAAATCCCCAGCCATGTGCTGACAGCCATGGGTATTGATGCACCGACAGCTTTGGGTGCCGTACGAATCAGCGTTAACACAGACAATACGCTTGAACAAATACAGCAACTGGCGGTCGTACTAGAAAAAGAAGCCAGTCGCTTTAACCATTTGATGAATAGGTAAAAATATGACTATTACCCTTACAAATTCAGCCGTAAACCGGGTGCGAGACATGGTCAGCAAGCGCGCTGGCGGTATTGGCCTGCGGATTGGTGTCGTCAAAAGCGGTTGTTCGGGATACAGCTACGCACTCGATTATGCCGATAATGTCGAGGACAATGATGCGATAATCGAGCAGGATGACGTCAAAGTTGTCGTCGATAAAGAAAGCTTGCCACTGCTGGAAGGGATGGAACTGGACTTTGTAAAAGAAGGTTTAAATCAAAGCTTTAAATTCCGTAATCCTAATGTCACCTCTGAATGTGGCTGTGGCGAGAGTTTCAGCGTCACCAAGTAATTTTTCTTAATATGCCGCGATACTGCCCGCTGATGCGGGCAGTTTTGTCTGTAAAGCCGTAAACTGAGCGCATGAGCCAATTAACTAATCTGGAATTTGATGCCGCCCATATCTGGCATCCCTACAGCAGCGTTACGCAGCCCCCTTTATTACACGAAGTGGAATCTGCGGACGGCGTTTATCTGACGCTGAAAGATGGCCGTCGTCTGGTGGATGGCATGTCATCATGGTGGTCGGCGATTCATGGTTACAACCATCCACGTTTGAATCAAGCTGCAAAAGATCAAATTGATAAAATGGCGCATGTCATGTTCGGCGGTCTGACCCATGATCCGGCAGTCAGTCTGGTGCGGCGTTTAATCGATTTGACTGATGAATCGCTGCAATACGTATTTCTGGCTGATTCCGGTTCTATTTCGGTGGAAGTTGCTATCAAGATGGCACTGCAATATTGGTTTGCACAAGGTCATACGCAAAAGCAGACCTTACTGACGGTGCGTAGCGGTTATCACGGCGATACGTTTGGCGCTATGGCGGTTTGTGACCCTATCAATGGTATGCATAGCCAGTTTGCTGGTGTATTACCCAAACATTTATTTGCCTCAGCGCCAGCCTGCCGTGATGACACTGACTGGCTAGACAGCGATATCGCAGAAGTTAAGCAGCTGATTGAAAGTCAGCATGAGCAGATTGCCGCAGTGATTATTGAACCGCTGGTGCAGGGTGCCGGGGGCATGCGGTTTTATTGTCCGCGTTATTTACGTGAATTGCGTCAGCTGTGTGATGATCATGGTTTATTACTGATTTTTGATGAAATCGCCACAGGCTTTGGCCGTACCGGGACAATGTTTGCCTACGAAGCGGCTGGGATCGTGCCGGATATTTTGTGTTTGGGTAAAGCGTTGACGGGGGGCTATATGACGCTGGCAGCGACTTTATGTAATCAGAAAGTTGCCGCAGGTATTTCGGCAGACGG
>JAWWAG010000027.1:0-20009 GCA_033721795.1 Methylophaga sp.
CGTTTGCGCTTCGCTGAGATGCGCGGCGCTTCGACTCAGGGTCTGATTGAGTGCCGGCCAGCGTTTTGTTAACAGAGGCCAAATCTGATGGCGCAAAAAATTACGCTGGATTTGAATATCATCATTGCTGGGATCATTGAGGTATTTAAGCTGGTGATGATTCGCATAGCTAAGCAGTGCTTTCCTGTCAATTGTTAGCATTGGCCGGATAATATTCATCGTTTGCCAGCGTGCCTGAAAAGCCATTGCCGCCAGACCACGACTGCCTGCTCCACGCAGTAATTGCAGCATGACTGTTTCGGCCTGATCCTGCTGATGTTGTCCTGTTAATAACACCCCATTGGCGCCAATATGCGCGTTGATAGCGCTATAGCGGGCATCTCTTGCTGCCGCTTCCATACCCGAGCCGGTAGCTAGATCAACGGTGACTTCCAGAATAGTCATAGGTAACTTCAGCCTGTCAGCAAACTGCTGGCAATGCGACGCCCACTGGCCGGCATCAGGGTGTAATTGGTGATTAATATGGATCAGCCGCAGTGGCAACTTGGGTTCTTGCCGGGCTAATAAATGCACTAAGACCGTGGAGTCGAGACCGCCACTAAAGGCCAGCCATAAAGGCCGGCCATCCAGAAAAGGCTCCAGTTGGGCAACAATCGGCTGCGCGTTAATAGTCACGCAGCAAAATTATCCCTCAAAGGCACCATATTCCATCAAACGCGCCTGACGGCGTTTGACCAGATCATCAACCGGCATAGCCTGTAATTGTTTCAGTTTGGTGCTGATGGCTTTTTTCATATTACCGACCATCAATTCCATATCCCGATGCGCGCCGCCGAGTGGTTCCGGAATGACTTCATCAATTAATTTCATCGATTTCAGGCGATCAGAAGTAACACCCAGCGTTGCAGCAGCGTCGGCCGCTTTATCAGCACTTTTCCACAAAATCGATGCACAACCTTCAGGTGAGATAACCGAATAAATGCTGTATTGCAACATCATCAGGTGATCCGCCACACCGACAGCCAGAGCACCGCCTGAGCCGCCCTCTCCGATAACAGTACTTAAAATAGGGGTTTTTAATTGCGCCATTTCAAATAAATTGCGGGCAATCGCCTCACTCTGACCGCGCTCTTCCGCGCCGATACCGGGATAAGCGCCCGGCGTGTCAATAAAGGTCAGCACTGGCAGATTAAATCGCTCGGCCAGTTTCATGATCCGCAACGCTTTGCGGTAACCTTCCGGGCGCGGCATACCAAAATTGCGGGCCACTTTTTCTTTGGTATCACGACCTTTCTGATGGCCGATAACAACTACAGACTGACCATTAAAACGGCCCATACCGGTAACTAGCGCTGCATCATCAGCGTAGGTACGATCACCATGCAATTCTTCAAAATCAGTGATTAAGTGTTTGATGTAATCAAGCGTATAGGGGCGTTGCGGATGACGGGCCATCTGCGTGACTTGCCAAGGGGTTAATCCAGAGAAAATTGATTTGGTAAGCGATTCGCTTTTTTCTTTGAGCTTCTGGATTTCTTCTGTGATGTTGAGATCCGTGTCATTGCTCATATAACGAAGCTCATCAATTTTGGCTTCCAGTTCAGCAATCGGTTGCTCGTAGTCAAGAAAATTTAACTGCATTACAAAAGGACCTATAATTTTTGGAATAACGTCGAATTATACACATTCAGGCAACGGGGCTTTCAGCTGAGAATTAATTCACTGTCGCTGTCTTTGCCATCATCGCTGGCATTCAAACGAATTTCCAGACTTAAATCGTTACGAGAATCAGCATTGCGCAGGGCTTCTTCTTCGCTGATTTTGCCGGTCTGAAATAGATACAGCAACGCCTGATCGAAGGTGATCGTACCCGGCTCGCTGCTTTCTTTCATCGCTTCTTTAATGCCACCGATATCACCTTTCAAAATGAGCTCACGGATGTATGGCGTCGATAACATCACCTCAACCGCTGGCACCAGTGCGCCATCTTTTGCCGGTAGTAAGCGCTGCGAGACAATAGCTCTGAGGTTTAACGATAAATCCATCAAAAGCTGACGATGCATCACTTCCGGGAAGAAATTGAGGATGCGATCCAGCGCCTGGTTGGCATTATTGGCGTGTAAGGTTGCTAAACACAAATGACCTGTTTCTGAGTATTGAATAGCATGTTTCATGGTTTCCATATCACGGATCTCACCAATCAAAATGACATCCGGCGCCTCCCGCAAGGCATTCTTCAGGGCATTTTCGTATGACAGGGTATCAATGCCAACTTCGCGTTGCTGAACAATCGAACGCTCGTGATGATGGACAAATTCCAGCGGATCTTCGATCGTTAGAATATGGGAGTTGGAATTTCGGTTGCGATGACCAATCATGGCGGCCAGTGTGGTTGATTTACCACTGCCGGTTGAGCCAACCACGAGGATCAGACCGCGTTTTTCCATAATAATGTTGCCCAGCACCTCAGGCAGATTCATTTCTTTAAAGTCAGGAATATGGGTGCGGATAAAGCGAATCACCATCGATACTTCACCGCGTTGTCTGAAAATATTGACCCGGAAACGACCCACGCCAGAGAGCGGCACGGCAAAGTTCATTTCCAGCGTTTCTTCAAACTCTGCGGCCTGACTCTCATTCATTAACGAATTGGCCATTTCCTTGACTTCGCCGGGCGCCATTTTTTTATTACCCACCGGGCGGATCACCCCCTGGATTTTGATTTGTGGTTCGGTGCCGGTGCAGAAAAACATATCCGAGGCTTGTTTTTCGGCCATTAATTTCATGTAGGGGGTCATATCCACGAGCAATACTCCATTGGTTCTTGACGCCGATTTATCTTGTTAATCGTACACGCTTATCAATAAGCTGAGAACGTTTAACAACCAATTGCAACAAGCCATTAGTAACGGATAGATACCATCGCGTTATCAGTCAAATCGGTCAATGCTTTTAACAACGTATCGGTGGGTGTCACCTGCCAGTCACTGCCCAATTGAATCAATACTTCGGCCTGATTATTTCGGTATTTTAATTCCAAGGGCATCACGCCGCCGGCAAAAGGCGCAATTAATCCCTGTAACCGGGTGACCCACTGCGGATCATCAGGGGGGTTAATTTTTAGCTGTAGCGCTTTACCGAATAATTCGCGGGCTTTTTGCATGTCGTAAACCGCTTCTGCAGTCGCGGCCAGCCCACCAGTAAAATTATCCTGACCGATCTTGCCCTGGATAACCACCAGTTTATCCGGCTGGATAACACTCTGATACTGCTCGTATACATCAGCAAAAACCCGGACTTCAAGCCGCGCTGTTTGGTCATCCAGCGTAATAAACGCCATGCGGCTGCCATTTTTAGATTTCATGGTACGAATGGCGACTATCAGGCCGGCAGTTAAAACCGGCTTTTCATTCCGCTGATAACCTTTTGATTCCGGTGCATCCAAATCGGCAATTTTTTTCGGGACAAATAAGCTCAGCTCATCGGCAAACCGATCAATCGGATGGCCGCTCAGATATAAACCCAGGGTTTCTTTTTCGGCCTGTAACAACTGCTCTTCGGACCACGCCGGCACATTTTCCAGTTTGTCGGTATCGTGCCCTTGCTGAGGATCAGGGGTTGAGAGACCAAACATATCATTCTGACCACTGTCAGCATCGCGGCGATGTTGTTCGGCAATTTGCAGGGCGCGACTGAGACTGGCTTCAAGACTGGCACGATGACCGCCCAAGGAGTCAAAAGCACCGGATTTGACCAAAGACTCCATAACCCGGCGATTAATTTTTTTCAGCTCTACCCTTCGGCAAAAATCAAACAATGAATTAAATGCTTTACCCTGCTCGCGCTCCGCTACGATGCCGGCCAGCGCCGCTTCACCGACACCTTTTATCGCCCCCATACCATAACGAATGGTATTGGCATCTTCGACCGTGAACTGGATCTTGCTGTGATTAACATCCGGTGGCAGCACATTGAGCTTCATATCGCGGCATTCATCAATCAAGCCAACGATTTTGTCAGTGTTGTCCATATCAGCCGATAAGACCGCTGCCATAAAGGCGGCGGGATAATGTGCTTTCAGCCAGGCGGTTTGATAAGCGACCAGTGCATAAGCGGCAGAATGCGATTTGTTAAAACCGTATTCGGCAAACTTCTCCATCAAATCGAAAATCGGCCCGGCCTGGTTTTCGTCAATACCGCGATTTTTGGCACCTTCCAGGAAGATCTGCCGCTGCTTGGCCATTTCTTCGGGTTTTTTCTTACCCATCGCCCGGCGCAGCATATCGGCACCGCCCAGACTGTAACCTGCCAGCACCTGCGCGATTTGCATTACCTGTTCCTGATAAACAATAACGCCGTAAGTCGGTTTCAGCACCGGCTCCAGATCCGGATGCGGATAATCGACTTTGGCGCGGCCATGTTTACGGTTAACAAAGTCATCAACCATGCCCGATTGCAATGGTCCGGGACGGAACAGTGCCACCAAAGCGATAATTTCTTCAAAATTATCCGGTTGCAGCCGTTTAATCAGTTCTTTCATACCGCGAGATTCCAACTGGAATACAGCGGTAGTTTCGCAGCGTTTTAACAGGTCATAACTGGCTTTATCATCAAGTGGCAGATTGGCGATATCAATCTTGGCAAATTCTTCCGGCGGTAATAAAGTTTTAAGATTATTGACCGCCCAGTCGATTACGGTCAGGGTTTTCAGACCGAGAAAGTCAAACTTAACGAGGCCAACACTTTCGACGTCGTCTTTATCATATTGCGATACCAGGCCGGCGCCATTTTGTTCACAATACAGCGGTGTGTAATCGGTGAGTTTTTTCGGTGCAATGACTACACCACCGGCATGTTTACCGACATTACGGGTCAGACCTTCCAACTGCAACGCCAGATCAATTAGGCCACGAACCTCTTCCTCTTTTTGGTAGCGCTCTTTTAGCTGGGGTTCCTGCTCAAGCGCTTTGGTCAGCGTCATTTTCAGTTCAAACGGTACCAGCTTGGCGAGTTGATCAACAAAACCATAAGGATGCCCCAACACCCGGCCAACATCACGCAATACAGCTTTAGCTGCCATGGTGCCAAAGGTAATGATTTGCGAAACATGATCGCGGCCATAATGCTGCGACACATAGTCAATGACCCGATCCCGGCCATCCATACAAAAATCCACGTCAAAATCCGGCAACGATACCCGCTCAGGATTCAGAAAGCGTTCAAACAGTAAGTCATAAGCCAGTGGATCCAGATCAGTGATATCCAGCGCATAAGCCACCAATGAGCCGGCACCGGACCCACGACCCGGCCCGACTGGCACACCGTTATTCTTTGCCCAGTTTATGAAGTCAGCAACAATTAAAAAATAGCCGGCAAAACCCATTTCATTAATGACATCAAGTTCAATTTGCAGCCGCTCTGCATATTCAGCGCGCGATTTTTCACGTTCTGATGCATCGGGAAACAAAACTTGCAGGCGTTTTTCTAGGCCCTTAAAAGATTCTTGTGAAAAGAACTGCTCGATGGTCAGCCCTTGTGGCACCGGAAAGTCAGGTAAATAATGCTCACCCAGTGTCAGTTGTAAATTACAGCGTTTTGCAATTTCAACGGTGTTTTCGATAGCTTCAGGAATATCAGCAAACAGCTTCGCCATTTCATCAGGGCTGCGTAAATACTGCTGCTCGGAGTAGGATCTTGGCCGGCGCGGATCATCCAGCAAACGACCGTCGTGAATGCAGACTTTGGCCTCATGCGCCTCAAACTGATCCGGCGTTAGAAACCTTACATCGTTGCTGGCGACGACCGGTAAATCGAGCGCAGCAGCAATCGCCAAAGCCCCCTGATTAAAGCGTTCTTCATCATCTCGGCCGGTGCGGGTTAATTCCAGATAAAAGCGATCTTTAAATAATTCGGCCCAGTAACTTGCCTGCTGACGGGCATCATCTTCACGTCCATTTAAAATCGCTCTGCCAATCAAACCTTCGCGGCCAGTCAGACAAATCAATCCGTCGCTGTGATCGGTCAGCCAATCACGTTCCAACATCGGCACACCCAGATGCTGGCCTTCGATATAAGCGCGGGAAATCAGCCGTGACAAATTGTGATAACCGGTCATGTTCATGCACAAGAGTACAAATCGCAGGCTGTTTTTGCTGTCTTCCGGATCCCGCAATCGTAAATCAGCACCGAGGATCGGTTTCACCCCAGCCTGCAACGCCGCTGAGTACATTTTCACGGCAGCAAATAGATTATGCTGATCGGTAATGGCCACCGCTGGCATACCGGCTGCTGCCACGGCTGATATCATCGGTTTGACGCGCACCAGCCCGTCAATCAACGAGTAATCAGTGTGTAAATGCAGATGAACAAATGAAGACATGAATGAAGATAAAACCAGCAGACTAAACAGCGCAAATCATAGCATCGCCAGCGTCATGAAACCGTAACCAACTGGCAAAAAAATTTCACACCAGTGTTAACTGCGGCTCTGCGGGTGGCTGCAAATCATCAAGTATGCTGACCGCTTGTCGCCATTGCGGCTGTTGCTGTAATTCATCCAGTTGCAGCGGATGACGACCATGTAAACGCAATAATCGCATATGCCTTAGCGGCTCAGCCTCGCACTGCAAATTATCCAGCACTAAATCTACCGCCTGCGGGTCATTACATACCAGCGCCATATCACATCCAGCGGCGAGTGCAGCCTGCGCTCTATCGGCTGCATTGCCGGCAATGGCCGCGCCGCCCATACTCAGATCATCACTGAATACTGCGCCCTGAAAACCAATTTTCTGGCGTAGTATTTCCTGCACCCAAAATTTCGAAAAACCGGCGGGCTTGTCATCACATTGACTGTAAACAATATGTGCCGGCATCACCCCGGCCAACACCGGACTCAGACGACGAAACGGCACAATATCTTCAGCCCAGATATCATCAAAATGCCGCTCATCTATCGGCAGGCCTTTATGAGAATCAACGGTTACCGCACCATGCCCGGGAAAATGTTTGCCTACGGCCGACATCCAGGCCGACTTCATGCCTTTAATGTAGGCAGCGGCCAGTCTGCTGACGCTATCCGGATCGCGGTGAAAACTACGATCGCCAATCACATCACTGATGCCGTAATCCAGATCCAGAACCGGTGCAAAACTAAAATCCACTCCCACCGCCCGCAACTCTGCGGCCATCAGCCAACCGGCCGTTTCAGCAAGCGCCAAGCAATGTTTCGCATGACTGTGAAAATGCCGACCCAACGCACTGGCTGGTGGAATAGGTGTAAACCCGTCCCGGAAACGTTGTACCCGGCCACCTTCATGATCGACAGCAATTAATAAATGTGGTTGGCGCAGATTGCGAATTTGCGTCGTTAATTCGGCAATTTGCTGTGGTGACTGATAATTCCGGCTGAATAGAATAACGCCGCCCACAAGTGGATGCTGTAACCGTTCTTTTTCAACGTCTGTCAGCGTTTGACCGGCAATATCAATCATCAGGGGGCCGAGGGTCATGCGTGTTCCTTATGCGTCAATCAATACCGGCAAGCCAGGTGTCACCAGTGAGAATAACGTAATCACATCGTCATTACGCATTCGTATACAACCGTGCGAACGGGGCTCACCCATAGGTTCAGAATCCGGCGTGCCGTGAATGTATATGTAGCGACGCATCGAATCAACCTGTCCCAGACGGTTTTTACCCGGCTCCAACCCGCTCAACCACAAAATGCGCGTTAAAATCCAGTCACGTTCTGGATGTTGTGCCGCCAATGCCGGACTGTAAATTTCGCCAGTTGGACGGCGGCCTCGAAATACCGTATTGACCGGCATACCTTCGCCAATACAGGCACGAATTTGATGCCAGCCGCGAGGGGTCTGCCCCGATCCATTTTGTTCGCCAGCGCCATTTAATGCCGTCGACACCGGTGCCGAAAAAATACACCGATCATCCCGCCATAAACGGCAATGTTGATCATGAATACTGATTTGTAAAAAAAATCTTGGTGGAACTTGAGACATGGCTAATGCCAATTCAGTAAATGATGGTCGCTACCATAGCAAAACCATTGGCAGAATACGATATCAGGGCGTTTTCCGGTAGGCCTGGCGAACACCTATGTAACTCAGCCAAAAACTGGCTGCCCAGACCAATAATCCGCCAAACGCTACCCACAGAAAAACATCGGCTTTTGATTGTTTGGGCAAGCGTTCTGCAACCAGCAGCGGTTGATATTGTTGCTGGTCAATATCGTCGATTGCCGCAGCATACTCTTCAAATGAGCCGGCTTCATATGCCTGATAAGGCACATCGAGTGTTTTGAAAAACGCGTGCAGCTTACGTTCCGGTAAATCCTCCCACAAAACACTGTCCTGAGATGTTTCATCGAGTGTCATGCCGCGAACTGAGCGCAGATAAATCCAGTACAAATTTAAATTCATCTGCTCATAAATCTTTTTCAGACGCCGTTTTTCAGCATCAGACAAAATCTGTCCACCATCTGAGATCAACAATACATTACGAGAGCCACGATAGGCTTCTTTTTCGTACATTCTGGCAGCCAGTTGCAGTGCTTCAACAATATTGGTTTTGGAAATGCCTTTACCGAGACCTCCAGCGCGTATGGTCGCTAAAATTGCAGCTTTGTTATAGGTTAACGACAATATTTCAACAGATTGGGTACTGAAATAAACATAACCAAAACGATCATCCGGGCGGCCTTCAACAAACTCCAGTAAATAATCGGTTGATACCACCCGTTTGCTTTTAAATCTTGTTCGCTCAGTTCGCAGCGTATTTAAGGGCGGCCGGGCAAAAATCTCATCCATACTGCGGCTGCGATCGAGCAACACCACAAATTCGGCACCTTCCCCATAACGTTCAACCGTTTGCTCGGGGATATACGGCCCGGCCAGCGCCAGAAGCAAGCTGATGATAATGAGACTGGCCAGAGATTTGAGCAGCAGATTGATCCAGCGCGACAGCGGATCCACCGGCAGTAACTTCGCCCAGGCAATAGTTTTACTTTGGTTATGAATTAGCCATGGCAATAACGCCAGCGGCAGCAGGTAAAAAAAACCGGGACTCGTCCAGCTTAACGCTGACACAATGCCCCTGAACCCAGGATTTCGCTACCGTTAATTATCATCGCCCAGACCTATCCAGCGATATGGCAAAAACACCAACAACACTAACAGCAGGGCCAAACCGGATAACCAAGCATACAGATCGTAATCTATGGTCACCTCGCGGGTGTCTGACACATCACGAATTCGATCGACCAGTTTTTGGGGATCCCTTGGCGATGATACAAAGTCAAAACCGACCCGGTTGGCCAGTGTTTCCAGATGCGACTTTTTCTGCGAAGACAAATGCTCAGTACGGGGTTTTTGGGCATTACGTTCGGCCATATCACCACGGGTTGAAGCATAAACATCAACATGCATGACCTCGTTAACTTCCCAGAAACCTTCGATTTCTCCTTGTTCATTGGTTTTCGGGATGGGTAATAAGTCTTTACCACCGATACCAACAATGACGCCCTTAACCTCGCCAGGTGTGCCCTGAAATTTCGGGAATAAACTTTCATGAACCGGGGGTGATTCATGACCATCGGTTAAAAAAACAATACTGGGTTTTGGATCGATCTCTTCTGCCTGACGAATGGCAGTATAAGTCGCTTTGGAAACTTCACTTGAACGCGCCCATGCCATAGGGGGGTTAATCTGTGCCAGCATCTGTGTCAGATCATGATAATTGGCACATACTTCGATGGGATTCATTAAAATTAAGCTGCGTGCTTCGCTGAAAATAGCCAACCCTGCATGGGCACCACAAGGCATTTCCAACAATGTCCGACGCGTAAATTCCTTGGCCCAGGTCAAACGCCGCAAGTTTTCACCATCCAATACAGCATCTTCAACATTCATACTGTCAGTGATATCGAGCACAAATATGCTGTCCATAATTTTCACATCACGTGGCACTGGCGGCAGCCACAATGCTGCGACAATCAATAGCAGCGACAACGACATAATGATCGCTGTCAGCAGAATGCGGCGTGGATAACTTAATATCATGGGAGATCGACCTTAAAGGCCTTACTTTCGATAGAGCGCTGACTACTGATGACATTTTTTTCAAAATCGCCATCAATATCAGGGTCTTCCGACACTACTCTTAAAGCAACTTCGAGATTGTAGCGGGCATCCCACATCGAAGGCTTTATCAGCAAAGCGCTACGATAATCCTGCTTGGCCAATTCAATCAGCGGGATGTGACGGGCATCAGATTTTGTCATGGTCAGCGCTTTGCGCAGATTAATATTACCGCGATTAAAATAGGCATCCGCCATCAAAGGATGACCGGAATAACCCAATACCAACGTTAATTGTTCCAACGCCAGATCGTGTTCTTCCTGCATTTCCAACTGCTGGGCTTTGGCAAAGTGTGCACGGGGATCATCGGGGACAGTTTCATAAGCGGCAGGATCAGCAATAAAATCATTTATCTGGGCCTGCTGCCACAGCTGATAACCGCTGCCCAACAACCATATGGCACTGGCGGCTATCACCAACATTAATGCCCAGTGGGCCGCAACGAGCAGTCTATTCATGCGCTTTTCTCACTCCCCAGAAAGTATAAACGTGTGATGCAGCCAACAGCATCATGGTCAGCAACGCTATCCACAAAAACACATCGGCTTTCGGTTCATGTGGCAACGTTTCCTGCACCAGCAAGGTCTGGTACTGCTGGCGATCAATCTCATCAAGCGCCTCAGCAAAGTCTTTTAATGAGCCTGCTTCAAAAGCCCGATAAGGTACACCTATAGATTGGAAAAAATCATGTAATTTACGCTCAGGAATATCACTCCATAAAGCACTTTCGCCATCTTTGGGTTCCAGCGACATTTCAACCCGTGATTTCAGATACACCCAGTAAATGCTCAAATTCAATTCTTTGTAGCGACGAGCAATCTCGGCTTTGGCTTCATCACTGAGCAACTGCCCCCCATCGGATACCAGCAATACAATTCGGGAACCACGGTAAGTTTCGCCATCAAACATTCGCGCCGAGCTAAGCAATGCTTCTGCCATATTGGTATCCGACAGACCTTTACCTAAAGCATTGGCATTAATGGTCGCCAAAATTGACTCTTTGCTGTAAGTCAGTGGCAGCAGATTAATTGCTTTGGTACTGAAAAATACAAAGCCAAACCGATCATCCGGGCGTTTTTTAACAAATTCAGTTAAATACTCGCGAGCAACGCTGCGTTTGGAGTTATCACCGCCAACACTGACCACTGCCGCTTGGGTCTTCACAGCAAATGGATCATCCATACTGCGACTGCGATCCAACAATAAGACAATCTCCGCACCCTCGCCCAAACGTTCAACTTTTTGTTCTGGTAATTCCGGTGCAGCCAATGCCAGCAATAAACAGGCAATGACGAATGATGCCAATATTTTCAATAAGTTACTGATGATTCGTGAGAGCGGATCAACAGGTACCAGTTCAACCCAGGCAACAGTCTTATCGAGGTTATGGTTAAACCATGGCAATAAGGCCAGCGGAAGCAATAACAGCCACCACGGCTGCCCCCAAAGCAGCCCGAATAACATCATGCCATTTTCTCCCGGGCACGACAGGCACGGGCTAGATCTAATAGTTGCCCAAAGTCTTTGACATCACCGCCCTGCGCACTGAAAAAATGCGTCGCTGACTGCTGATAAAAGCTGGCAATTTCAGGTTCTAGAGGGCGTAACCATGGGCATTGTTGCCATAACTTATCAAGCTGACTGGCGACTAATACGGTTCCGGCACTGCGATTAAAGGCATGATGCAGACTGCGGCTGGCAGTGTCGGCATTTTTACGGCCCAACCAGCGCATTTTATTAAGCTCAAATACAGCATGTGCAAAAGGCAACCGATGTCTTGGTCTGAAGCCAAAGTGCCATGCCAGCCAAATCAATACGCTGACAATCAGTACCAGTAAGGCAGTCCATAATTGTTGCTGCAGGGCTGCATCGTGAGAAGGCATTAAAACTTTGTCGCCACGCGGCACAAACCGGCCATCGGCATCGGCATTTTCGGCTGCCAGAAATGAACCAATTTGCAGCGGTGCTTCCGGGATATTGATAAAGTCACCCTCGGTGGTACGCAGTTCAAAAACCGGCGTCGCCACTTCACGGGTTTCAGCAGGTACATTGGTCACCTGATAATGCATTAACAAACGGTTGCCGCTGAGCTCATTATCACGCAGATATAACCAAGCACCATGACGTTTATTTCGCTGCGGCAAGCTGGCAGTATCAATTTCGATATTTGCCGGCAGCATTATCTCTGCTGTGATTTCATCGCCAATTAACAACCCCCAACTGCGATCCAGCGAAATCGTCGCGGCTTCCCCTTTAATCAATTCTGCCGGATCTTCGGCATAAACATTGGCACTCAACGCCAAAACCCAACACAAAATCCACACACGCATGGTCGGCATCCCTAAGATTTTTTCATCGCAAAGAAATATTCGGTGAGTTGCTGTGGTGATAAATCACCTTCTACATACAACGGCTTAAACTGATAACGGCGAAAACAAGCATCCAATTTGTCAAAATGATCATTCATCTGCTGCTGCCAGCGTTTTTTTATACCCGGCCGCATCCAGACACTATGGCGTTGCCCGGTTTCTGCATCGCGGGTTTCAGTCCAGCCGGCATGTGACGGAAAATGATCAACATCATCATGCCGCCAGACAATCGGGATCACGGTGTAATGCGCGAGCTTACGTAAAGTGCGCTCCACCAACTCAATATCACAGCAAAAATCTGACGCCAAAAACACCAGCGCTTTTTGACTGTTAATTAAGTTGGCCGCATGAAACAAGCCTTCCGAACCCGCTGCTTTTGGCATCGACGAATGCATAATTTTTTCTGCAGCAAATGCCGGCATGCTGCGTTGCCGGGTTGGCATTATCGAAACATCCTGGCGCCAGACCGCATCAAAACCGGCCATGGCAAAGCGGTCACCAAAACCAATCGCACTGTGGGCAATCATATGTGCCAGTCTCGCTATCCGTTCATGGTTGACACTGGCGACGGTCATAGACCGGCTTAAATCAGCCAGCAACCACAAGGTAATTGACGACCGCTGCTGATAACGCCTGACTATCCATCGTTGTTGTTCACTTTGGGTGATATCGGCAGCTTGCGCCCGTAAACTGGCACGAATATCCAAACGCCGTGGATCCGGGTAATCAAACAAATCGGCAAAGCCGGCAAACCGATCACCGCTGCCTAAAGCCGTACCCGTGTGCGCACCCGGCACATGACCAAACACTTTGTCTGGAAAGCGGTAAAAAAACTCCTGCGGCTGCAGGTCACGCATAGCCATGATGCTTACGGCGTCGCGATGTGATCACGCAAAGCGCGCACAAATCGCGGCATAATTTGTTCACGACGGCCTTCATAGACCGGCGACAAAAATACCCGATGTGTCAAAGATGGCAATAACACGGTATGCACATCGTCCGGTAACACATGATCACGGCCATTTAACCAGGCGCAGACCTTAGCGGCCCTGACCATTGCTGACATACCCCGAACACTGGCTCCAGCCACCACTAAATCTTCAACAAAAATATCGTCCAGTTCGATACCCAGCTTGTGTGGCTCCCAGCTGGCATCCCACAAACGCACCACATAGTTTTCGATTTCCGGCGAGACAAAAATCGCCTGCTGAATTTGTTTATCAAGATCGTTAAGATCGGTGAAATTCAATAATGGCTGAGTGACAGACGCTAATAATTCATCAACATCATGAAACGCCGGATCGAAAATCAGCTTACGGCGCAATGCCTCATCGGTTGGCCGGCTGATATTGATTTCAAACAAGAAACGGTCACGGGCTGCGGCACTGAGTTCAAACGTTTCTTCTTTTTCGACGGCATTACGGTCAGCAAACACCACCATATGGGGAAAACGATATTCTTTACCAAACGCTTCAGCACTTCGTTCGGCCATGGCCCGGAGTAATAATGACTGTACCTGCGGCCGGGCACGGTTAATTTCGTTAAAGAAAAATACCGCGGTTTCTTCGCCATGACTGATCAGCGGGCCGGGATCGATAACTGGTTTGCCGTCAGCATTCACCCAGGCGCTATACAACAAATCATTTGGCATGAGATCCACACTGCCTTCAATACGGCCAAATGCCCCGCCGAGGGCTTTAGAAAAGGCCCGTAACAAAGTGGTTTTACCCACACCAACACCACCTTCAAGCAGCACATGGCCGCGGGCATGCAAGGCAATCAAAATCAGCCGAATCGCCGGCTCCTGACCGATCACCACTTTGTTAACGACTTTTTCTAAAGCCAGCGCATGTTCACGCGCCGTCTCAAGTTGCTGCAAATCGGCCATTTAAGCTCCCCTTCATTGTGTCTGTCTGCTGACAGTAATATTTTTTGTTAACAAAACTCCTTCAGACCACCGGTTAAACGGTAGCGAGTCTGACGGTGCCATGCACTGGATAGTCATACCAATTTGTTTATCCAACCTGCCAAAACACACTGCAAGCCGGAATCTATTCACGCTCTGGAATGTACCACCATTTATCGTGATAAGAAACCGCTCGCCCGCAAGCTTTTGGTCAACATTCAGACTTCAAAGGTTATCAACCGCCAACAAGGTTGAATGCAGGCTATTCAATCCTTATTCGTCTAACTATACAGCCGAAAATCACCCGGTAGCGGCGGGCAAATTTCCCGTCTGTGATATTAGCGCTTTGCGGCAATCATTTTACTGCCTAGACTGCTGCTTTAAACCTTTGAAATGGTTGCTGATGAATTTAAAGCTACAACTGTTTGCCCGGATTTTGTTGATTGCATTGCTTTGTGTCTTGATGAGCGTGGCTTACGTACTTTATCAAACCAACCAACAATCCATTATGCAGGCCGATGCCACGGCCGAACGTATCAATCAGCATATGACGGATGAGCTGCTCCGTAATTTTTCGCGCTATGACTACCGGACACCGTTTCCCAACATAGGTTTATGGGGTGATATCAGCGGTTTACCGGGATCATGTGTGCAGTTTTTATCGCGATCAGAAAGTCGCCGCCGCAGCTTATGCAGTGAAGTCAATGAAGCTGAACGCACATGGCCGCGTTGGTTCGGCGCTTTATACGATCAATTGTTTGAACCTGATTATGAGGCCAGCCGGCGCTTTTCCTTTAACGCCATTACCTACGGCACTATTCTGGTGTCACTGAACCGGCAGGTCGAAACCTCCCGTGCATGGAACAACCTGCAAGCAGTCATCGGCATTTTATCGATCAGCATTTTGGCCGTATGTTTATTGGTTTATATGACCATAAATCGTATGTTAAAACCGGCGCAACTGATTGTCAGTGGCCTTGAAAAAATGCGCGATGGTCAGCTGGATACCCGCCTGCCAGCCTTTGAAATCGCTGAATGGCGACGAACGTCTCAAGCCATTAACGCACTCGCCGACAGCCAGCAGCAAGTGCTGGCCGATAATCAACGTCTGGCGCTAAAACTGCTCAATGTGCAGGAAGAAGAACACCGTTATATCGCCCGTGAATTACATGATGAATTTGGTCAGTGCCTGGCGGGTATGAATGCCATGACCACCAGTATCAACCAGTCAGCGCGAGAGGAATATCCCAAAATTTTGCCTGAGCTTGAAAATATTAATCATGTCATTGAACATATGATGTCGGCATTAAGAAGCCTGTTGACCCGCTTGCGCCCTGCAGATGTAGATGAAATTGGCCTGGAAAAAAGCCTGCAAAAACTGATTAAAAGCTGGCATCAGCGCAGCGGTAACCAAACCCGTTTTGAATTATCCATCAATGCCGATTTGACCACATTGCCTGAACCAATGCCTGTCAATATTTACCGGATCGTGCAGGAAGCTTTAACCAATATTGCCAAACACGCCAATGCCACCCGGGCCAGTATTCAATTAAATTGTCCTCAAGCCGGATTGTTGACACTGCAGATTGAAGATAACGGGCTGGCAGAGGCCAAAAATATTCAACAATCTATGGGAATGGGCCTGTTAGGGATCCATGAACGGGTCAGTGCACTGGGGGGGGAAACCAGTATCAACGCCAATCCTGGTTGCGGTCTGAACATGCTCATCACACTGCCTATCAATCGGGCACAGGAGACAATTTAATGGCCAATATCAGCGTGTTACTGGTTGATGATCATGCCATTGTCCGTGAAGGCTATCGGGCATTACTGCAAAAGCAGGCGAATCTGGAAGTCGTTGCTGATGCACATGATGGTCACGATGCCTATATGCAATACAAAGCCTTTCAGCCGGACGTCGTGGTAATGGATATTTCCATGCCCGGCCAAAGTGGCCTCGAGGCAATTTCACGTATCCGTCAATATGATTCACAGGCACGAATTTTGGTGTTTTCAATGCACCAGAATCCCAGTTATGCCTTACAGGCAACACGTGCCGGGGCGCTGGGCTACATAACCAAAAGCAGTGACCCATCATTATTGATAAGAGCCATTGTTGAGGTCATGGACAATAAACTGAGTTTAAGTCCTGATATCGCACAGGCGCTGGCATTAGAAAAACTTGGCCATGAGCAAACACGGCTTGATGATTTAACGGTCAGAGAGTTTGAGATCTTACGATTGCTACTGGAAGCGAAAAGCAATCAGGAGATTGCCGATATTCTCAATATCAGTCCTAAAACCGTATCGAATTCACACTACATAATTAAACGCAAACTCGATGTCAGCAGTGATATTGAACTTACCCGCCTCGCCATTCGCATGAAGCTATTAAATCTGCGCGATTTAATTGACGAGACGGAATAAGTCTAAGCCGCTCTATACTTGCGCTGTTTAAGCCGCTTTGTCTTTTTCATTAAAGTCATTGCGGATAAGGTAATCAAAAGCGCCCAATGCCGCCCGTGAACCTTCTCCCATGGCAATAATAATCTGTTTATATGGAATGGTGGTTACATCACCGGCCGCGAAAACACCGGGCATAGATGTGGCACCATGGGCATCGATTTCAATTTCGCCATATTTGCTAAGCTCAATGGTGTCTTTCAAAAAATCGGTATTCGGTAGCAGACCGATTTGCACAAATACACCGGCAACTTCTAAATGATGCGTTTCATCGGTCGCCCGATCTTTGTATTTAAGACCGTTAACTTTATTGTTGGCGCCGGTTATTTCAGTGGTTTGCGCACCAATCACAATGTCGACGTTATCAAGGCTGTGCAGTTTCTTCTGTAATACTGCGTCAGCTTTTAATTGATCAGCATATTCAATCAATGTCACATGACCGACAATACCGGCCAGATCAATTGCCGCTTCGACGCCTGAGTTCCCCCCGCCAATAACGGCAACGTGCTTACCTTTGAATAAAGGTCCGTCACAATGCGGACAATAAGCAACCCCATGGCCACGGTATTCTGCTTCACCGGGCACACCCAGTTCACGCCAGCGGGCACCCGTCGCCAGAATTACCGATTTACTTAATATAGTTGCACCGCTTTCCAGCTCAACTTCGACCATTTTATCTTTTTTACGCAGCTTGCGGGCACGCTGCAGATTCATCACATCAACTTCGTATTCTTTGACGTGTTCTTCCAATGCCGCCACCAATTTAGGGCCTTCGGTTTCTTTGACCGAAATGAAGTTTTCAATCGCCATGGTATCCATGACCTGACCGCCAAAACGTTCAGCCACAATACCGGTACGAATACCTTTACGCGCGGCATAAATTGACGCTGAAGCACCAGCCGGACCACCACCGACAATCAATACATCGAATGGCGCTTTCTGGCTGATTTTTTCTGCTTCACGTTTAATGGCGCCGGTATCCAGCTTGCCGATAATTTCCGGCAGACTCATCCGGCCCTGGCCAAACTGTTTGCCGTTAAGGAAAACCGTGGGGACAGCCATGATTTGACGTTCATTCACTTCATCCTGAAACAGCGCACCATCGATCATGGTATGACTGATTTTAGGATTAACAGCTGCCATCAAGTTCAGCGCCTGCACGACTTCCGGGCAGTTCTGACAAGACAGCGAAATATAGGTCTCAAAATGGAATTCACCATCGAGATTTTTAATTTGCTCTATTACTTCAGGCTCGGTTTTCAGTGGATGACCACCGACATGCAACAGGGCCAATACCAATGAGGTAAACTCATGGCCCATCGGAATACCAGCAAAACGGATTTGCTCGTGACCTTCCGGTTGTTTAATACGAAATGAAGGCTGCCGGGCATTGTTATCGCTGTCGTCAAGTGTGACTTTATCTGACATATCAGCAATTTCTACCAACAGCTCACGCATCTCCGTGGCCTTTTTGGTGTCATTAATTGACGCGACGATTTGCACAGGTCGCTGTAATTTTTGCAGATAAGTTTTTAACTGCGCTGCGATGTTTGCATCCAACATAAGGCACCTGCCTGTTTATAATATTCTGTTGCTAAAAGTGTCCGGGCCGAGAAGCCCGGACATGTCAATTTAATGAATCGTCTTTAGATTTTGCCAACCAAATCCAGTGATGGAGACAATGTTTCTTCACCTGGCTGCCATGAGGCAGGGCAAACTTCACCGTCATGTGAAGCAACATATTGTGCTGCCTGGATTTTACGAACCAGTTCCTTAGCGCTACGACCAATGCCCAGATCGTGAACTTCAGAAACTTTAATCGCACCCTCTGGATCGATTACAAAAGTACCGCGCAGCGCCAGACCATCTTCTTCGATCATGACTTCGAAGTTACGGCTGATGGCACCTGTTGGGTCACCGATCATTGGGAATTTGATTTTCTTGATGGTTTCAGAGGCGTCATGCCATGCTTTGTGCGTGAAGTGTGTATCAGTTGATACTGAATAAACTTCAACGCCCATTTCTTGCAGTTTGTCGTAATAATCCGCCAAATCACCCAGCTCTGTTGGGCAAACAAAAGTAAAGTCAGCTGGATAAAAGAATACAACAGACCATTTACCTTTCAGATCAGCATCGCTAACTGGCACGAACTCGCCATTATGATAGGCAGTGGCTTTAAACGGTTTAATTGAGGTATTGATTAAAGTAGACATGCATTACTCCTTGATGATTGTCAGAAAAGGACACGTAAAAGTTTAGTGCCGGCCGTATAAATGGTCAAACAACTTAATTCAATTAAACTAATCGTCTAAACCGATTAATATGCAGGACCAACAAAAAAAACCCCGAAGCTTTCGCCCCAGAGGCTTTTATAACACTGTAACCGGATTAACGGTTGCAGATATACATAGTCACTTCAAAACCGAAACGCATATCTGAATATTCTGGTTTAGTCCACATGGTGCAATACTCCAATCGTTGTAAGAATGAACGCTATCCGATTTAGAACAACGTAAAATAATATTATGCCGATCAAATTTTTGCACCATCAGGCAAATACCCGATGCGTCTCAGGATTTTCCCTGTTCAGCATTGGCAATGGCATCAACAATGTTGGCAATTGCCTGCGTTAAAGTCTGAAGTTCAGCCTCCCCGATAATATAGGGGGGCATGATGTAAATCATATGACGAAACGGTCGGATCCATACACCTTGGTCAACAATAAATTTTGGTAACCAATTCATGTGTGAATCGAGCGGCTGGCTTAATTCAACCACACCGATCGCCCCTTTAACCCGGACATCTTTAACTAACGGATGACTAGCAAGCGTTGCTAATTCCCGGTTCAGCTGTGTTTCAATCGCTTTAACCTGCTGTTGCCAGTTTGATGCCTGCAGCAAATCAATACTCTCACAAGCCACGCGACACGCCAGCGGGTTGCCCATAAACGTCGGGCCATGCATCAACACGCCTTGACCGTCTGCCGAAATACCTGCGGCAACTTTCTGATTACATAAAGTCGCTGCCAGCGTCATATAGCCCCCCGTCAACGCTTTACCCAAACACAAAATATCCGGCACGATCCCAGCCGCTTCGTAGGCAAACATTGTCCCGGTA
>JAWWAG010000028.1:0-19951 GCA_033721795.1 Methylophaga sp.
ACCGTAAATACTGGTTTTTTCGGTCAACGCATAGATTAAGCCAATATTGGGGTTAATGGCCTGATAACGATCATCCGGATTACTGGTAATGACATCATTTGCAGCATTCGTTTGTTTTACTTCCCGCTCGGCAGAAACCAGTTGCACACCGCCGACCAAGGTCCAGTTATCAGCCAAATTCCAGCGATCCATGGCATAGAGTTCTAAAGTGCTGGCATCGTTTTCAACATCACTACGCTTGGCACCCTGCTCACCAAAATCATTATTATATTGGCCACCGCTGACATTACTGACGCCGTAGTTCACGCCAAACAATAACTGGTGTTCATCAATGCGGTGATGATAGCGGGCCATTGTCGAGGCATCGCGTTGGCGGTTCTGGATATACAGATTAAAAAACGGATTAAACACAATCGGGTGATGTAATTCCTGCTCTTCAAACGCCACACCCAATTCCAGTCGCCGGTTGGCATCAAAATCGATGGTGGTTTTATTGGCAAGCCGGAAGGCTTTCACATCACGCTGGTAATCACCCAGTTCGGCATTGGGATTGGCCTGATCACGATCTTCACGAAGTTGCTGACGGGTTAACGCGCCCGGTAATTCCTGATCGTTTTCCAGATGGCTCAGATAAAAACGGGTTGAGACTTTATCGTTAAGCGCCAGACCGGCATTGGCATAAATGCCAGAGCGTTGCTGCTCATTATGATCGCGATAACCATCCCAGCGTTTGTCTTCCAAAGTCAGGCTGGCATCAAGGCCATTTTCAAATATGTCGCTGAAGGTTAAACGATTTTGCAAAGAACCATGACTGCCAAAACTGCTCAGTAAACTGGCTCGCGGCAAATCATAAGCGGTGGGCGTCGCAAAGTTGATAGCACCGCCCAACGTGCTGGCACCGTATTTCATGGCATTTGCACCACGGGCAACGGTGGCATATTGCGCACTCAAGGGGTCGATGATCCGGTTATGATTATTGCCATCGGCGCTGGTAACCGGCAAACCGTCCTGCAGTAATTTAATGCCATTCATATCAAAGTCAGCAGCGTCTAAATTGCTGCCGCGGCTGGATAAAAACAGTTCGTCATTACCACTGTCAGTGGCTGCCCACACGCCCGGCACATAACGCAGCATATCGGCAAGACCGGCGACATGGCCTTCTTTAACCGAATCCATATCCACCAAAGTCACACCGCCCGGCGTCAGCCGTAATTCGGTGAGTGCATCGTCACGACTGCTACCAGCTGGTGCCATTTGCTGCGCCGTGACTTCTAATTGTTCCAGATTCAGTGCCGGCCCGTGATCGGCAAACAGCTCTTGATTACTCAGTATCAGCAATGTCAGTAATGTTTTTTTCGGAAAATTCATAGTCATTCAGTCAAGCCAATAGTTACATTGGGCTTACTGTAAAAGACTGGCCTGAAGATTGTTTCGGGCATTTGCCGGTGAGCACGGCAAATGCCACAGATTTTAGTGGTGATGTTTTCCTTGGCCATCAATCACCGTCACAACCGGTGCCGGATAGTCCATTTTCATGCCGCCGTGACCCGCGTGCCCATCATGGCCCTGATGACCGGCATGCTCTGCAGCCATCGATTGTGGCGTTTGATCCCAGTTCAGCTCCCCGACCACACATTCCTGTCTGACTGGAAAATACAGCTTGCTACTATTACCAACGGCGATTTGGCCCCTGAAAACAAACTCATCGTAATGGGCATGCGCCAGTGAATTACCGTACCAAGTGATTTTGCGGACATCCTCAACTACAGTTTTACCATGTGAATCATACGGCTTGGCAAGTTGTGCTTTGACAATATCCAGTTGCCAGCCAGCTTTGGGCACCGGTTTAACGCCGCGCACGCCATCCGGGATTTCAATCGTGACTTTGGTAGTTGCCGAGCCATCACAACCATGACTGATACCAACCACACCTTTATAGTAGCTGCCGCTTTCGGCTTCCGTTTTTTCCAGTGTGGCGTGGGCCTGTACCAAACCCGGCATCAGTAATGCAGCCATCAAAAATTTTGATTTCATTGTGTAAATTCCTAATTTTATTTCAGCATATCGCGAATATTCGATAAATGCGCTTTGCCACGGACTTTGCGCTCTTCTGGATCCACTTGTGTTTTTTCGGTCATCCAAATCAGATCTTCTGACGGCAATTCACGTAAAAAACGGCTTTCTTCACATTCCAGTTTTTCACCAAACCGCTTGCGGGTGTTGGCCAGCGTCATCACCAGACTACGCTGAGCCCGAGTAATACCAACATAGGTTAAGCGGCGTTCTTCTTCAATGGTGTCGGCTTCGATACTGTTTCGGTGCGGCAGAATATCTTCTTCCATACCGATCATAAATACATGCGGAAATTCTAACCCCTTGGCGGCATGCAAGGTCATTAAATGTACCGCATCGTCCTGATTTTGATCTTCCTGCCGATCCAGAATATCCATCAGCGTCAGCCGTGCGGCAATATCGCCGATGGATTTTTCTTCAGTATCCTGATCAATCAGCCGTTCAATCCAGCTAATCAGTTCAGTGACATTTTCCATACGCCGTTCAGCTTTGACCGGATCGCCACTGGTTTCTTCCAGCCAGCCGCGATATTCAATTTCTTCCACCATATCTTTGATGGCATCAAGCAAATTACCACGAGCAGCACGATCAGCAATATCCACCAGCCACTTACAAAACACATCCAGATGCTGCACCGATTTTGCCGGCAGGTTTTCGGCCAGTCCCATTTCAAAACAAGCACCAAATAAGCTGGTATGCCGTTTACCAGCGTATTCACCCAGCGCCTGCAACGTTGACGAACCAATGCCGCGCCGAGGCGTGTTGATGACTCTTAAAAACGCATTGTCATCGTCCTGATTTGCCAGCAGACGCAGATAAGCCATGATGTCTTTGACTTCAACACGGGAAAAAAACGAAGTACCGCCAGTCAGAAAGTACGGCACATTGTGCTCGCGCAGGACTTTTTCGATGGGCCGTGACTGGTGGTTACTGCGATAGAGAATCGCATAATCCTTAAAATCCGCCTGATTTTTCAGCTTGTGATACAGCAGCTCGGAGACCACTTTTTCTGATTCATGCTGATCGTCACGACAGCCGATGACACGGATCGGATCGCCCTCACCCATGGCACTCCACAAGGCTTTTTCAAACACATGGGGATTGTTACTGATCAGTTTGTTGGCGACCCGCAAAATCCGGCTCATCGAGCGGTAATTCTGCTCGAGTTTAATCAATTTCAGTTTAGGGAAATCGGTCTGTAATTGTGCCAGGTTTTCCGGTCGGGCACCCCGCCAGGAATACACCGATTGATCATCATCGCCGACCACGGTGAGTTTTTCGCGAATGCCGACCAGTTGCTTGACCAGTTCATACTGGCAGCCGTTGGTATCCTGATATTCGTCAACCAGCAGATAGTGAATTTTACCCTGCCATTTTTGCAAAACATCGCGATGCTCACGAAATAAAATTACCGGCTGCAAAATCAAATCATCAAAATCAACGGCGTTGTAGGCTTTCAAAGCCTGCACATAACGCGGATAAACCTGTGCAGCGAATTGCTGCTGCGCGCCATCGGCAACTTGCGCGGCTTGCTCTGGCAGGATCAGCTGGTTTTTCCATTCCGAAATCTGACTTTGGACCTGCTGGGCATGATCACTGTCGGCAGCAAAGTCACGGCCCATCAAATCACGTAATACCGCAAGGCTATCCAGCGCATCAAAAATAGAAAACCCAGTTCGATACCCCAGCATTTTGCCGTCACGCCGTAATATGGTCAGGCCCAGTGTGTGAAACGTCGAAACCATCAAGCCGCGCGTTGACACGTCTTTATTACGCATCAATTCAGCGACCCGGCTTTTCATTTCCCGCGCCGCTTTATTGGTAAACGTGACTGCAGCGATATTGCTGGCTTTCAGACCGCATTGCTCGATCAGGTAGGCAATTTTGCGGGTGATCACCCGCGTTTTGCCACTGCCGGCACCGGCTAATACTAATAAAGGTCCATCGATGTAACGTACAGCTTCCCGCTGTTGCGGATTCAGATCATTCACGAATAATTATTGCGCTATATCGAGTCGGCGATAACCAATCGCCTCGGATAAATGACTGGTCTGGATCTGTTCGCTGCCGGCTAAATCGGCAATGGTACGGGCGACTTTTAAAATCCGATGGTAGGCACGCGCCGATAAGCCAAGGCGGCTGATCGCGTGTTCAACGAGTTGAAAATCCTGTTCGCGCAAGGGGCAAAATACCTCAAGTTGTTTATGTTGCAGTGTCGCATTGGCCTTACCTGCACGTTTCAGCTGGATCTGTCGGGCTTTGATCACCCGTTTTCTGACGCTTTCAGAGCTTTCCGCCGGCGTTTCACCGGGATGGGGCCGCAGCAGTTTTTTATCGACTGCCGGCACCTCCAGCAGCAGATCAATTCGATCCATTAACGGGCCGGAGATTTTAGCACGGTAACGACGCACCTGCTCTTGTGAACAATGACAACGCGCTTGCCCCAGATAACCGCAGGGACAGGGATTCATTGCCGCAACCAATTGAAATTTCGACGGAAATTCTGCCTGATTCGCTGCCCGCGAAACGGTTATTTTTCCCGACTCAATAGGCTCGCGTAATACTTCTAAAACTTTGCGATCAAACTCTGGCAACTCATCCAAAAATAATACGCCGTGATGGGCAAGTGAGATTTCACCGGGCTTGGGCTGGCTGCCGCCACCGACCAATGCTACGGCAGAAGCAGTATGATGTGGTGCACGAAATGGTCTTTGTCGCCAGCTTTCAACATTAAAACCACTGTTGGCAATCGAGTGGATGGTTGCGGTCTCAATCGCTTCCTGCTCGGTCATTGGCGGCAAAATACCCGGCAAGCGACTGGCCAGCATGGTTTTACCAGTGCCCGGGGGACCAGCAAATAAAATGCTGTGATTGCCCGCAGCAGCAACTTCCAGGGCGCGTCGAGCAGAAGCTTGCCCCCGAACATCGGACAGATCGGCGTAATCTATTTTTGGGCTGATGGAGAGTTGTTGATTGGCTGTTAACAGTGTTTGCTGATGGAGATGAGCACAAACTTCTAACAAAGTTTTAGCAGCATAACTTTCGCCCTGTTCAGTTAACGATGCTTCTGCTGCATTTTCAAACGGCACCAATAATTGCCGTCTTGCTGTGCCTGTCGCCAGCGCGGTGGGCAATACTCCCCTCACTGGTCGTAATTCACCGGTCAAACTGAGTTCACCGATAAATTCCATATCGCTCAGCGATGATAGCGGAATTTGCTGTGATGCTGCGAGAATGCCGAGGGCAATAGGCAAATCAAACCTGCCGCCTTCCTTGGGTAAATCGGCAGGTGCCAGATTGATGGTGATGCGTTGCTGAGGGAAATTAAACTGCGAATTGATGATCGCCGAGCGCACCCGATCTTTACTTTCTTTGACGGCTGTTTCGGGCATGCCGACTATCGACAGACTGGGTAAACCATTAGATAAATGCACTTCGATGGTGACTTGCTGGGCATCAATGCCAGTAAGTGCCCGACTGAAAACAGTGGCAATACTCATAACCTATCCTTGGTTGTGATGATTAGCTGATTCTAACGGAATTCAGTTAATTTTGCCGATATCCCGTCTTGAGTAACAATCAACAAAATTTGTAAATATTCACACAAAATACCGATTTTATTAGCAAAGTTTAGCAAAATCAGCTCACACATTCATATGTTTCAGGTTGACTTGATCATTTCATATGTTAAGGTTTGTTGTTATCAACTTACCTGCTATCAATCAAAATCGGAGATACCATGATCAAGCGCCGCTTGAGTACGCTTTTTATACTTATTTCTGGAGCATTCAGCACAGCATCCCTCGCCGATGAAGTTATTCTTAATGACGGCAGTATTCTTAAAGGCAGTATCAAACAAATCGCCAACGGCCAATTGATCATGGATACTGCGTTTGCTGATGAAGTGACCATTGATTACAGCAAAGTCAGTGAATTAAGTACTGATCAGAAATACATGATCCAATTGGATAGCAGTGATCGTCTGGTGGGCCAGATTGTCCGTAATGAATCCGGTCAGCATCAACTGATACAAACCGCATTTGGTGATGTACCACTGAATCCAAACAAAATTCAAAGCCTATGGGCAACGGACGCTAAACAGCCGCAAATTGCTGAACTTGAAAAACAATACGAACAAAAACTGACAGAAGCTGAAACCGCCAAACAACAAGAAGTTGAACAAATGCAAGAAGCGTATGAGTCTCAATTGCAGACTGTCCGCGCTGAAAATGAAGCATACAGAGATCCATGGAGCGGTAATCTGGGTATCGGTATCCAGGGTGCTAAAGGCAATACCGAACGGTTTGCCGCGACTGGGCGTGGTGAGTTGTTCCGGACCACCGACGACGAGCGTATGGCAATGTATATGGAAATCAACTACGCCAAAGAAGATGACGTTCAAACTGAAAATGAAAAATTAGCCGGCGTCTCATTAGAACGTGATCTCACTGAGAAATATTTCGCCCGTGGCAGTGCCGACTTTGAAATTGATGATTTTGAAGAGTTGGATCTGCGGGCAATTGCCACTGCCAGTTTAGGTCGCTTTTTCATCGAAGAAGAAGATTTGATATTTAAAGGCTTCGCGGGTGTTGGTTACCGGTTTGAAAGCTATACTGATGGCACCACTGAAAAAGATCCGACCGGTGTGCTTGGCTACGAGGTTGACTACAAACTCAATAGCCGGCTGAACTTGTTCCATGACCTGACTTATTATCCGTCATTCAGCAGCCCCGGCAAAAACTATCTGCTGGTCACCAACTTTGGTGGTGAAATGCCGATTACCAATGATGAATCATGGAAAGTACGCGCAGCATTACGAAGCCAATACAACAGTCAACCAGGTTTGGATGCTGAGAAAACCGATACCAGCTACCGGCTGAATCTGGTTTACGACTGGGATTAAATCCGTTTAGACATATACAAAAAAACCGCCCTTTTTTAATCGGGCGGTTTTTTTGTACGCGTAAAAAATCTTAGTCTAAATAGCTGCAGCAGTAATCCACCAGTTCAGCAATTTGAATATCAAACGATGCGTTAGCCGGCACATTAAAGGATTCACCAGCGACAATGTTAATCCAGTCACTTGTGTCTTTAAGGCGATATTGCAGGCGACCGGCCATGATTTCCATCAGCTCGGCTTTTTCGGTGCCGAAGGTGTAATCACCGGGCATCATAATGCCCAAGGTTTTATAACTGCCATCGGCAAACGTTATTTTGCGGCTGGTGACTTTACCGTCGAAATAGATATTGGCTTCACGGGTCACCGTGACATTTTCAAATGTAGACATACAGGCCTTTTACTCAGATAGATTGGATTGTTCCAGCTCCAAAACTCGGCGCTCCAGCGCTTCGAGTTTTTCGCGGGTACGTAATAATACCTGAGACTGCACTTCAAATTCTTCGCGGGTGACCAAATCCATTTTATTAAATGTGGCGCTTAAACCGGCCCGGATATTTTTCTCGGCATCGTCGCGCATTTGCGCGATGCCGGGCGGCAATGCTTTATTAATGCTATCGATGATTTCATCAAACTTTTTTGGATCTATCATGGCGATTCCTTAATCAAGTCAAGTGATTGCTATTGTACGGTATTATGGTATCGACTGAATGTCAGGCCGCATTTATCCCTGATATCCACAATTGTTGAAAACCGTAAACGATAAACAAACGCTTGTGTTTGCCGTTCAGCGCATTGCCCGTTATCCTGTAAATGTGTTTTACATCAGGAAATCCCATGTCTCAAATTGAAATGATTGCACTGTTGATTGTGGCCGTGATTATTGCGGCGCTGATTGGCTTTTTTATCGGACGGCGGATGAATGTCGATAATCAGGATGCGATACGCCAGCTCAAATCTGAGCATGAGCATCAACTGCAGGCAAAACAAGATGAAATAGATGCTTATCATGACAAGGTTCATGAACATTTCGATAAAACGGCCAGCTTATTCGTCAATATGGCAGGCTCTTACAAAGAGTTATTTGATCATCTGTCGGCAGGCTACGATCAACTCGGTGAACTGGGCATGGATAAAAAACTCCCAGAACGTGCCGGTGCCTTATTAGACGGCCCGGAAGCCAACGAACGTCCGAGTGAAGATGATCCGTTTTCGCCGGATTACAGCAAAATTAATTCAACCACCGGCGCGAAAGATTACTGATTATTTGCCCCCGAGCAGCGACCCGAGAATACCGCGCACCAAACGCTGGCCAATTTGACTGCCCACTGAGCGCATAGCGCTTTTGGCGAAGGCTTCAAAGGGCGTTTCCCGCGTGCGGCCGGGCGAGCGTTTAACCGTTTCCTGAATTGCTTCGGATTGCTGCTCCAAGGCTTTTTTCTGCATTTCTTCAGCACGTTTTGCCAGCATTTCATGGGCTGATTCGCGATCCATCACCTTATCGTAAACACCTGCCACCAATGATGTTTGTAATAGCCGCTGCCGCTGCGCGTCGGTAACCGGACCGATTTGCCCTTGTGGCGGTTTAATCAACGTCCGCTGCACCATTTGTGGCCGGCCTTTTTCATCAAGCATCGACACCAGGCCTTCGCCAACGCCCAACTGCGTTAACACCTCAATCGATGAAAATGCCGGGTTGGCAAAAAAGGTCTCGGCGGCGGCTTTAATGGCTTTTTGATCTTTAGCGGTATACGCACGAAGCGCATGCTGAATGCGATTACCCAACTGGCCAAGCACCGAATCAGGAATATCCGTCGGGTTTTGCGTGACGAAAAACACGCCAACGCCTTTAGAGCGAATCAAGCGCACCACCTGCTCGATTTTATCGAGCAGCGCTTTCGGCGCATCATCAAAAATCAAATGCGCTTCATCAAAAAACAGGATTAATTTCGGTTTATCGGGATCACCAACTTCCGGCAATTGCTCAAATAACTCGGATAACAGCCACAGTAAAAACGTGCTGTACAATGCCGGGGAATGCATTAATTTGTCGGCAGATAACAGATTGATAAAGCCGCGGCCGTTTTCATCGGTCTGCATTAAATCATCAAGGTTCAACACCGGCTCAGCAAATAACTTATCGGCGCCCTGCTCTTCCAGTACCAACAAACGCCGCTGAATCGCACCAACGCTTGCTGCTGAAATATTGCCATACAAAGTCTGAAATTCGGCAGCATTCTCGGCGACATATTGCAGCATGGCCCGCAGATCTTTGAGATCCAGCACCAGCCAGCCATTATCATCCGCCACCCGAAATACCAATGTCAGCACACCCTGCTGAGTATCGTTAAGCTGCATCAAACGCGATAACAACAACGGACCCATATCAGAAATCGTGGTGCGTACCGGATGACCCTGCTCGCCAAACACATCCCAGCAAGTGGTGGGATAACCGGTAAATTTAAAATCAGTAAGCTGCATAAATTCAACACGCTCGCTGATTTTGGGATGCGGTTTACCGGGCTGGCTGATGCCCGATAAATCCCCTTTGATATCCGCCGCAAATACCGGTACACCAATATCACTGAATCCCTCGGCCAATCCTTGCAGAGTCACCGTTTTACCCGTGCCTGTCGCCCCCGCTACCAAGCCATGTCGATTGGCCATATTCGATAACAAATACACTGGCTCATCATCGGCCTGACCTATAAATATCGGTGTCGACATGCGCGATTCCTTTAACTGGTTTGCGTAAGCAGATTAATGTTACTCACATTAAATCATGAAAGCTTGGGTTGGGGATGAAAATCAATGGGTTCAGACACCGCTGAACGGGTTTATAGTGAGGCTAGAAGCGCAAGAAAGTTTTGGTCAGAATGAAACTTCAAAAATTGAACCGCTACTTTTTGAAGGTTGAGTTTTTCAGCTTCAAAGTGTTAGAGCTGCTAACTTTGCTTGAGAAGCAGGTTCCAAATTTGCATATTCTTTAACGAGATTTATTTCCATATTTGCTAAAGCCACCTCTTTGATCGTGGCCTCTATAGCTCGATGTTGTTTTATCTCAAACCACTCCAAAACATTACAAAGATGCCAGATAGAAGTTGTACCTGAATGTACCGGCGCAGGAAATGTTTGAATATGAGTTAGCACCAAATTACGCATGTTCTGACGACTAAATCCAAGCATTTGAGCAATATCGGTTAACCCCACCAAATCTGGCGTTGACTCTATCAGCCTGGCATCTGGAATGACGCTTTTAACATCCTTAATCGCGGAAGTAATAGCCTCCAGTGCTCTGCTCGCTTCTCTGTTGAACTGCAAAGCTATGCGGCCTTTTTGGCCAATTCCGATAATCGCATCATCACAACCGGCTTTACGAAGCTGGTCAGCAAAGCTTTCAGGATCAGCAAATGTATCCGGCATTGAAAATTTTAAGGTAAATTCAAATTCTTTTATCCGCTCAGTCATCAGACTTACCTCTACCCCAAATTAAGCAGTTACCAATACTCTCTTTATTTGTTTTGCATGGTTTGTCGCATTTTTAGGTGTACTCCAAATACTGGCTATACAAAATTCACCGCAGCGACATTCTTGGTCGTTATATGGACAATACATTTTGCCCCAAGCATGGCCTCCACCAACTTCAACTCTCCATCCTTGTTTTTCAGCGTAAATAAGTGCCTGCTCAACTTCTTTCCTTGAATGTTTCTTACGTGGCATCCTTAGTGTACTTTGCCTGATTTTAGAAGCTACACAAAAAGTTGTCAACTGACAACCTGATGTGTGGTTCCTAAAGTTTTTGGTGAGTTTGCTAACGCCATTACATAGCAGCCACCTATTTTTAAATTTTTTAGAAACTTACAAATTAAAAAATTTTATTAATTTGTTCACAGAATGATGTATGACATAGTATTTAGTTGTCTTTTATCCAAACGTATCCTTTATATTTCATGCATTGGACCCATTTTGCCGAGAGTCTGGAATTTGCGGGCATATTAGTATCTTCTTCGGGTTTTCGTTCTGCCGCTTCAGTCTCAGGTGAAAAGACCACATTATCAGCAGCATAAATTGTTGGACCTGCACCACATTCCCATGAATCTAATCGTCTGCTTTCCAATGTCATTTCGGGCTTTTCCCAATAATACGCATAAGGTTTGAGGGCCTTCTGATAATCATCATATGCTTTTCCACTCAACGCTACTTGATTACCACATCCATAAAGCCCACTCATCAACATTAGAAATAAAAAGTACAAAAACGTTTTCATCAGAGGCTATCCAACATAATTACAATTCCGCGCGAGATTTCACCTGGAATAAACTCTACGGCACCAAATGGAAAAGATGGTAAAAGAGCTAATCCACTCACAATGTTATAGTATGTTCTTTGACTTGCAGACAGACCTCTTCTAATGTTTCCATCATTGTCATAGAGGCCTGTGGCTTGACCTCCTAAAAAGTCGTGTGATCCACCAAACGATTCCATTAGTTTTTCTATTATGCTGTCCTTTGGATACGAATGACCTTTAATTTTTCCAGTCCAACCTTGTATTCCGCCGAAAGGTCCTTCCATTTTCTTTGCCTCATCAGAATTCAAATAATCCATTAATGTAATGGGATCACCATTATCATTTCTTGCATCCCATTGAACAAAGCCGTCATCCAATATTAAGTTACCTGAAAGATCTGATTTGCAGCGCTGATTCTGCTTACCACATAACAAATCAAGATCGGCTCGCGTTCCTGCCGTCCCTTTTTCATCCTGACGTAAGCCAGCACTTTTTTTCGTCATATTGTTGAATACAAAATTTCCATCTCGAACCCCCTTGAACTTCATCGAGTTCTTGATCGTAATATCTCGTAGCTCTTCTGCAGCCAACGACAAAGCTTCCTTACCTGTTGCCGTTCCAAGCTGTCCGCTAACGCCACCGATTAGTATATTCAATACTCTTTCTTGCATATTAATCTGTTTGATAAGAGCATCTATTTGTTGTTTTTCTTTATCCGTTGTCACTTGCTTTTGACGTGCGTAAAGTTCTTTTCGCTGAGCAATCGCATAATTCTTCACTATCAAACTTGCATGTTCGCCAAGCTCCTTAGTGATAGTGACTTGCGCGTTGATTTCACGAAGCACTTTATCAGCATCAAAAATAGGTGTGATGCCATTTGCATTATCGCCCGTTCTTACCTCACTATTCCCGGCTATACCACTGATGCCGGAAAATGTAGTGCTCTCGACATTGTCATTTTCTGTCGCTAATGCCGCCGATGTGAGTTCTGGTTCACCTGCTTGTGGTCCCATCGCTATCGTTGCGCCACCTGCTTTTGCATCATATTCAGCCTTGTTTTTGATATCCGAGAGTGTCAGCGTCCCTGTCTCAAAGCTGTTACGCTCTTGCTGAATTGCTTTTTCTGTACTGGCGATAACAGCCCCTTCAAGATTTGTATTACCTTCAACACTAATCTGGAAACCATGAGCTCCAGCCTGAATTCCGCTTTGTTCTATCACACTGGCATAATCAGATTCGATATCGCTGGCACTGAGGTTAAGGCTGCCACCTACTTTTCCGTAGCCAACAGAGATACTGCCACCGGTATTTTTTTGTTCAGCATCATAGATGCTGGTGTCCTGCAAGCTTTGAATAGTAAGGTTGTTTCCAACTTTCGCTGTAACTTGGTTGGCAGTGACGATGGCGCCTCTAAGTTCAGTGTCACTGCCTGATTCCAAAACCACTTTGTCGCCAGCTTTTATTGTCGTTTCTGTCCAGCTGCGATCCTGGCCATTTTCCTTTCCTTTCCCTTTTGCCATACCGACAGTTAAGAGCAGACCATCTGTACCGATACTGACACCAACACTGCTGCTACTCGAATCATTTTTGGATTTCAACACACTGGTGTTTTCAGCAGCGACCAAATTAAGTTGATCATCTGCATCGAGTCTTACGCTTTCTCCCGCCAGAACTTCGCTGCCTTTAACCGTTATATCTGAGTTCTGACCATCACCCACGGCTTTGATATTGATATCCCCACTGGTCATTAGCTTGCTGCTATGCACTTCTTTGATTGTCTCGCTGCGTTGACTGCTGCTTTTACTTGAACCAATACTTATCGATAAGTTTATGCCCCCCACCTTATCCGCCGTATTGGCATCAGGCCCCATCTGTCCTGTCATTACCGAGTTATAAGCATTTTTCGCATTAAGGCCAATCGCTGCAGCCGCAAGCGCTTTCATTCTGGGATCGCTGGTTTCACTGGCTGCTTCCAGCATCTGGTCAGCCGTTTGAACAGCACTGATAACTGGGGTGGTAATAGAGATACTCAAGCCACTTTGGCTAAATTCAGTAGTATGCTCACGCGTAAGAATTTCGGTGGCTGATTCGATATCGACTTTTGCTGCAATAATATCGATATCTCCCTGTACAGCAATAACGTCACTGGCTTTTTGAAGATAACGCTGTCCCGCAGACATCGAGACATCCCCCCTCAGACTGCCCAATTCGCTGCTAATTTGACGGGTCTGTTTTGAGATATCTGTGACATCAAGTTGCTGAGAGCCGATAGTAAAACCAATGCCGCCACTACTTTGCAGGCCTGACTTTTCCTCTTTCACGTATTGTTGGTGCTCATAACGCTCTTCAGCTGACGTCAGATTAATGTTGTCTGAAGCCTGAAGCTTTAGATCCTTATCGGCGACAAGGTGACTGGCGGTGATATTGATATCTGAGTCAGATTCAATAGTGATGGTGTTGCCACTTAATACCGTGGCGATGGCCGTTGATTCATAAAAATGATCTCGTTGATCTTTGGATTTAGAGCTGAAGGTGCCATCACGCTCAGTGTGGGAAGCAATGTCTGATAGATAAATGGCAGTGGCATTTTTAATCTCAACTTGCTCTGCCCTGATACCCATTTCGCCTTCCTGACTATTGATATGGGCGCCACTTAACTCAAGCTGATTTCCCGCTTCCAGGCTGATATCACCATTCGTTGAAATCCAGCTGCCAACATCCTTGTGCTCGCTATGTTTATTGAAGTCTTTAGCACTATGAATACTATTATTGGACTCAGCGGTTTTGACGGTTGCCAGCTTCAAGTTATTACCTGCTAAGACGCTTACTTTTCCGGCTTGTCCTGACTGCTGAATCTCTGCAGCTGCAATCCACATGTCCTGGCCAGCTTCGATCCCCATCTCAGCACCATCACTAGTAACATACAGTCCAGCCACCCGCTTGATATTACTTTGGCTGAAGTCGCTTCTGCCCTCTTTTTTTGAGGTCTCTGAAGTGACGCTGATAATATTGATATCCTGCTCTGCACTCAGTTTCAATGAATCTTTGGCCTGAATTCTGCCACCCTCAATGGCCATATTGTTGGCGCTGACCTGAACTTTTGAAGCCTGAATATACCCACCGTGTTGAACAAAATCGCTCTGCAGATTGACGATTTCACGACCTGCGATCGTTCCGCTATTGATCAGATCATTCGTGGTTTGAATATCGACTCGCTTGCCAGCTAGAAGCCCGGTTCCAGGCACCAAGTCTTCGGGTCTCGCTTTGATATAGACTTTAGGAACAAGGGCAGTCACGGTCTCACCGCTGGCAAGCTGAACTTTTTGCTGTTCTAACCAGATAATGTCACTGGTCAACATCGCGACCTGTTCGGCACTGAGGGCGACACTTGGCGTCAACTGGTGGACCTGTGCATAGCTAACACCGGCATCCATCAGTTTCATAAACTGGGCTTCATCATCCGAAAATCCGGACAGAAACCGGTGCCCGGTGAGTTGTGCGATCTGTTCATTCACCAGAAGTTGTTCGATAAAGCCATCACCAAGCCGCTTCATGGTCAGGCTTGGATCCATTGCCAGTTGTTCAAGCATATAGTCAGAACTCAACCAATCGCGGTAATCAGTAAAGCGTGGATTCGCCTCGACAAAAAAATGTTGCGCTGGATTGGCTGTTTGCTGAAACCAGCTTGCAGATAAAACGGGAATCTCATCACTGGTAAAGAGATTCTGAACACCGACGGTATCTGACTGTGACTCAATCTGAGTGGTGGCCAAATTAAATTCCGTGATTTTTGGGGCTGGGCTGTATGCCGTCCAGGGATAAAAGTCGAGCTCTTCATCATTACCTTCCCAGTCACGGAATTGGCGTCTGCCCTGATAGCTAATTCGCTGTTCACCCGCTGTAGTCTGATTTGTCAGATTGCCGCCGGTGAATATCAAATCACCACCAGCCAGGACCTGACTATCTTGGTTGTAAACATTACCATTGATGCTTAAATCACCCCCAGCGATAAGTTTGGCGGGCTTTGAAGAGATAAGATGTGTGCTTTCAGTGGTCGCGTAATACTCATAGTAGCTGTAGTCTTCGAAATAACGGATGATCTGCCCGTCTTCATTCACAAAGGGTTGTTTTTCAACGTAATGATTATGGATTTTGGGGAAGCGACTGATATCGTATTTCCTGGACCAGCCTTCAGGCTGCACTTCGATAGTTCTCTCAATGCTGTCGGTCTGCCACTCCGTCACCAGCTCCGCATTGAGGTTTTGTAAGTCCAGAATATTCAGGGTCAGGTTACCGACGGCCTCAATCAAGCCAGCATGATTGGTGAGTTCAGCCATTTCACCTGAGAGGGCATTGTCATTGTCCAGTTCCTCACCAACCGCCATATCCCCGGCACTGTAGATAACCGCAGACTCTTCATTGGTGAGCCTTTCACTGGCTATCTTCATTGTGTGTCTTGCTGCAATAGTCGGAGCAAGCAACATATTCTCTTCTGATAGCGTAGATTGATTATGGATGTGTTTCGCCGTGAGCATCAGAACATCACCATAGATAGCGCCTGTGGCTTTATTGTTGATGGTATTGGCTTTGATCAAGGTCTGCTGACCATCCAGCACACCCTGATTAACCAAAGTGCCCGCACTCGAGATTTCCAAATCATTTGCAGTCAGATCAGCCTCCAGTTCATTGCTGAAACTGGCAACATTGGCTTCAAACTGGCCGGCTTCGACGACACTGCCTTTCTCAAAGGTGAGTTGCCCATCAGCCGCTAAAACCAAAGTGTGGGCTTGCATTAGACCGGCATTCCTTACACCGACACCGCTTTCAGTGCCAATCAGGTGAATCGTGTCTGCATACATACCGCCGAGTCCAGCTACATCAATGCTCAGAGCGGGCTTCTGATTGTGTTGTTGGCTGCTTATTAATTGATTGCTGGATGTTACCTCATTCAAACCAGTGGTGATTTTGAGCTTATTGGCCCAGATATCAGCATTGACATTGACTGTTCGGGCAATGATGTCTGAATAAGCAGTTTCGCGATCGTCCATCCCTTGCCCTGAAATAGAAATATCGCCCTGCCCCATATCAAAGCCACTTAAATTTCCATTTTCAAATATCGCTTGTCCTGTTGTCAGTGTGGAACGATGGGCATTGATAAAGCCGCAACCATCACAACTGATCCCAGCCGGGTTCGCTATCACCAGTTGCGCTTTATCGCCGGCGATTTCCACAGGTCCATGCAATAAACTCGGGTTCTGAGAATTGACTTCATTAAGAATAATTTTAGCTGTACCGCCCGCGAGCAGACTGTTTCGCTGTACCCAACCGCCCAACTGCGTTTGGAAGTGTTGGGCGCTGTTATTGAGGATGGCACCTTGCTGATCAACATCAAACTGCTTATAACGATTACGGGAGACGCCGGAGGCGCTAGGCGTTTGAATATTGACCTGAGGCACACCATTTGCCGTTTGCGTAATTACCGGCTGCTGATTTTTGGCTGCAGTGCCGTCGGCGATAATACCGGCAGCAAAGCTATTCACCGTCATTGTTGTAACTAATATAGAAACAGCAAAGATTTTAAAACGTTTTATGTAAGGTACGTTGTTTCGATCATCCATAATCGATTTCCCTTCAGTATTGGTAAGTCAGGCTGAATCCCATCGTTCTGCCTGCTTCAAATCCCTTTGGTTTATCCAGCGGTGTGCCGGCGAAAAGATCATAAAAAAGCCCTTTCCAATGACCTTTAATACCCACAACCCAACCGGCCAGACTTTGTCCCAGCAATAAATCAGCAGACTCACCACTGACATAGCCGAAATCGACGCCGGTATATAACTGTTGTTGTGTCTCACCTAGACGCATGCTCAGCGTATTCCGACTGAACCAGCCTCGTTCGGCCAGCAAAGTCATTTCGCCATCAAAACCTCTGACGGTATAACGTCCACCAATTGAAATACGATCCTGTGGTACCAGTGTGGTTTTATTCCACTGAGCTTCCCAGTAGCTATTGAAGTTGAACTGACGTATTGCCAGTTTGAAGGGATAGTTGAAATTAAGTCTGGAAGTAATAATTTCCGGTCGGGATGTTCCTTCATCAAAAGTCGATTCCGGCGCCGGTAAAGCATCAAATGCGCCGGTTCCACGCTGATAAGCCAATCTTAAATCAATTGCAGTCTGTCTGATAAAAAGCTGATAGCTCAAATCTGCCATCCAGCCGGACATACGCCGGTGCTGGACCTCAATTTCCGTCTCTTCAATAAAGTTACGTGAAATGGTTTTATAGGCTTTAAAGCCAAGTTGCAGTTTGGACCGGCTGTCCCGATAGACTATACGACTCAGGCCTGCCTTATGCCTGCGGCTTTTGCCGCTGTATCTATAAGACTGGTTCAGTCCCGCTACATTCTGCCAATATTCATGCTCGCTGCTGGTTGCTGAAAGTAGCCAATAACCTAACGGTAGCGAATAATGTAAGGAGTGACCATCAGTACCACCATCATTTTCAGTATCACCCAAATCTTTGCTCAGGCTAAGATAGAGTAAATCGCTCAGTTGGAGTGGGTTATCCAGTGATAAGGTAGCTGTGCCTTGGTAACGACCTGTTGCATCATAACCACTGTCATCAACAGCCAAGGTTAGACGAAAGGGTTTTGACTGTTTGTGATTTATCAGTAAATCACTGTATCCCGGCACTACATTTTTGCCTTCAGAAGGCACAATATCGACTTCAGCTGATGCTGTTGGTATCCGTTTCAGGTTTTCCACTGCTTGTTCAATATCTCTAATATTAAGCAGTTCACCCTCCTTTATTGGAACAGCATTGGCAAGTATTCTGTTGGCTGAACTGTTATCGCTAAGCTTTATTCTGTTAACTATGCCGGGAATAACGCTTAGGACTAGTACACCTGTACTCATATCCTGAGGTTTCACTAGAACACGTGTCGTGACATATCCTGCTTTGATGATTTGGTTTTGAAGCTGACTGGTAACAGCATGAATGCCCTTAATACCGAGACATCTACCGAGAGGTGAAAGCTGCTGATTTAACAAATTTTGCAATGCAAATTCGAATTTTTTGGCCTGTCTCCCTATAAGCTCGATGCGTTTAACAACAAAACACGGTTGCTCAAGTTCTCCTTTATCCGCCAATGACTTATCAGCAAATTCTGGTTGCAGCCTGACAGTACTGTCATGTTGTTGCTGTTTTTGCAGAAGCTCGTTTCTGCGTTCCTCCTGCTGCTGATAACGCGAATTCAATTGTTCTCTGGCAGCGGCAGCACCTAGCCCTTCCTCAGCCATGGCAGCTGTGGTGAATCCCAACGATATGGTTATTACAGGCAGCATAAAAAACTGCCGGCACAGTAATTGAACGGTAAGCATCGCTAAATCAACCTGCTGGAGGTAGTTTAGCTTTATTGTTATCTGGATGCTCTGTCTTTATTGACAGAAAAAGAGAATGGTAATGTTCTGCAAAAAACATGACTCTGGCTGTCCTCCATGACATCCGTTTTAACTTACGGATAAGTATATTTAACAAACTTATGCACGATCCTGTGCAATTGCGAACAAAAATAAAGGATAGAAACTGTTATTACTACAATTTTGTGACAAATATTTTTGTTATGTGATCTATTTCACACTTTCTCAAATAAGCTTTCAAAAATTTGCCAGGGGGTGCAGATGCCACAATTGAAGCATAAAGTTACATTTTAGGTACCAAAGAGGAATAGATATGGTCACTAAAAGTATACAGTTGAATCAAGAGCTTATTGAGAAAGCAGCCATCGCGGCCAAGGCCTATAATCGTTCAACAGCCAAGCAAATTGAGCACTGGGCCAAGATCGGTAAAATCATGGAAGTTAATCCATACTTACCATATGAATTTGTCAAACAAGTAATCGTTGCAAAAAAAAGAAATAGAAGACGGGAAGTACGAAACATACGATTTTGGTTCAAGCTTTTAAAAATAAAATTGATCTAATACCTTAAACCCCTGATATTAAATCAATCGTATCTGACCCCATTGATAATAGTCATGGCAAATCCATATACCTTTTACTCTTAACGCTCCAGTCAGTCGACGCTTCAGCGATCTGCTGCAGAAACTTATTAAATGTGTAGCTCTACATTGCACTGGTAGCATTTGTGATTCCTTTTCACATCAGCAAGCATATTTGTTGCATTACATTTCGGACAAAAAACATCTGCTTTCCATCTGACCAGCCCAACAAATAAGGCACCCAGCAATGCTAGTAAGAAGCTGTAAAAACCCGGAACATAAAGCGAAATCGATACCAAAACTCCCACTGCATTACTAATAGCCAGAGCAGTAGAGACTTGCTTTTTAGTTCCGTAGTTGGATTTTTTAAAATAACTCCTAACGATGAAATCGAACAGTAAAAAGCCACCTAAAACATAGAAAAATTGTGTTTCAGTAATCATATTTTACGTCCTTGTGATGAGGGTAAAAATTTAACGCTTGCAGCAGGGGCGAGACGTTAGAAGCGTCCCTAATACCTGAATCAATGGGATCAGACAACATCGATTCCCTATTTCCCGTCACTTTGGACATTGCCAATATGCGGCTTGTCAGAAGCTTCTGCTTTTAAACGCTCAACCAACCACACCTTAATAATTGATTGCCGGGTAACACCAATTCGGGCCGCTTCCCGATCCAGGGACTCGACAACCCATGA
>JAWWAG010000029.1:0-19814 GCA_033721795.1 Methylophaga sp.
ATGCCTGCCAGCGAATTTGCTGCAGGCCCAACGTGATTATTTTGGCGCCCATACCTATGAGCGTCTCGATACACCACGCGGTGAGTATTTCCACACCAACTGGACCGGCCGTGGCGGTGATGTATCGGCATCGACTTATGACGCATAATATCAGTTAGTTATCAAAAGGGCGCCACGGCGCCTTTTTCGTTATTTTTCACAGGAAGTTATATGGCTGAGATCAGGCAATTAGTATTGATGCGTCATGGAAAAGCTTCCTGGCAATCGCAGTGCAAAGATTTTGACCGGCCTTTAACCAGTACCGGTGAAAATCAATCCCGATGTGTTGCCGACTGGTTGAAGCAAGCCGCGATATTGCCCGATTGCTGGTTAGTGTCTGCCGCAAGGCGGACGGTGCAAACGGCGGATATTTTGAGGTTACGTCTTGGCCAGCAGGATACCGTACAAAATGTTGCCGGCAGTTTATATTTGGCTGAAGTCGGAGATTTATTGGCAAGTTTGCAATCTGTTCCAGATACTGCCCACTGTGTAGCAATGGTCGGCCATAATCCAGGATTGAGTGAATTATTAATGCTTTTATCAGGTAAGCAGCTGAATAACTTTACCGTGGCACCGGATGTGATGTGGCCGGCAACCCTGGCATTGCTTACATTTGAAGGATCGTGGTCCCATTTGCATCAGTTGCCGATCACGTTGCAATACGTTGTTCACGGCAAATTAATGGCAAATGAAGATTGAGGGTGGCATTCAATCAGAGTCCTTGTTAAGTGCTTTATCGAGCAAATTGCCTTTGCAATAGTGAATAACAATAATTGATAAACCCAATAGCAGTATCGCCAGTGTAATTCCGAGGATCCGCCAGGTATCAATGTTTTTCATATCCAGAATCAGATAGCGTGCCAGCGCCACAATACCGATATACAAAGGGATTTTGATCGGTAACTCACCTGACTGGTAATACACCGCTACCATGGTCAGTACTTCCAGATAGATAAACATCAATAGCAAATCGGTCAGTAATACGGTGCCGTTTTGGATCATGACATTCATTTCGATACCAATTGCAACTACCGTGGCAATGGCAACGATAATCAGACCAATGTCTTGCGCGACCGCCAGCATATGGCTGACCCATTTTTTGATTTGTACCGACATGGCAAAACTCCGCCTTTTTTGAGCAACGCAGATATTAGCAAGTCCATTGCGATGAAAGTGGTCTGTTAATCCGCAATTCAGAAGCTCTGAGGAATATCAGACAAGCGATATTTATTCATCGACGTCATCCATATCCGCCTGACCGGATAACCGCCGACGGATGTGTGACCAGGACATGCCTACTGCCAATACTAAAGATGTCAGCAGCAGGATGATATAGGTCAACACTGAAAACCGTTCAATACCCAGCAGACCTAAATCTACCAGCCACCAGATAATAATGGCAAAGAACGCAAACGCCAGAATCAGTCCAAAGCCGCCCAGAGATCGTAAAGTCGCTCGTAAATACACGGTCCAGCCAATAAGTAAAATCACACTGATTAAGGCAAATGGCGGCGTAATTGAGCGGTCAGGACTGGAAAAGATATCACTGGTCCAGTGGTAGTAACTGAAACCACTGGGATTGTAGGTAACAAACACCAGAATCAATGCAAAGATAAAACGCAGTAAAAATCCCTGGCTGTTAAATTGTTGGGCCATTGTTTTGCTCCGTTATTTAGCGAATCTCAAAGCGGGTCAAATCAGTATTAACCGCCACGGGTTGTACCATCACATTTGCCACCTTCGCAAAACGTGGCCCCTGTTCGGCCCAGTCTTGCAAAGCTTGCAGTGCTTGTTCTTCACCCTGAGCCAGAATTTCTACCCGACCATCCGGCAGATTGCGTACCCAGCCGCTGAGCTGCAAGTTATTGGCCTGCTGCTCCGTGGCAACGCGAAAGCCAACGCCTTGCACAGTGCCATAAATCAAAAAATGCCGGGCGCTTATTCCCATTCAATGGTCGCCGGCGGCTTGCCGGAAATATCGTAGGTGACACGGGAAATGCCTTCGATTTCATTGATGATGCGGCGAGATACCAAATCCAGAAACGCGTAGGGCAAATGTGCCCAGCGGGCAGTCATAAAGTCGATGGTTTCGACCGCACGTAGTGAGACTACGTAATCATATCGTCGGCCGTCACCCATCACTCCGACCGATTTCACCGGCAAAAATACTGCGAAGGCCTGACTGGTTTTGTCGTAAAGATCATGTTTGCGTAGTTCTTCAATAAACACATGATCGGCTTTACGAAGGATATCGGCATATTCTTTTTTAACTTCGCCAAGGATGCGCACACCCAGACCCGGACCAGGGAACGGATGGCGATAAACCATATCGCGCGGCAAACCAAGTTCGACGCCCAGCTTGCGGACTTCGTCTTTAAACAGTTCGCGCAGTGGCTCAATGAGTTTGAGCTTCATATGCTCTGGCAGGCCGCCAACATTGTGATGGGTTTTGATGATTTGCGCTTTGCCGGTTTTGGCCGCTGCGGATTCAATCACATCAGGATAAATCGTGCCCTGCGCCAGCCAGTTGACGTTTTTCAGTTTGCCGGCTTGTTCATCAAATACAGAGATAAATTCCCGGCCGATGATTTTGCGTTTGGCTTCCGGGTCATTTTCACCGGCCAGCGCATCCAGAAAACGATCCTCAGCATCGACCCGAATGACACGAATGCCCATATGTTTGGCAAACATTGCCATCACCTGATCGCCTTCTTGCTGACGGAGCAGGCCGTTATCAACAAATACGCAGGTCAGTTGATCGCCAATCGCTTTGTGCAGTAATGCCGCGACTACGGATGAATCGACGCCACCGGATAAACCAAGCAATACTTCATCGTCACCAACTTGCTGTCGGATGGTTTCAATGCTGTCTTCGATAATATTGGCGGCGGTCCACAGGCATTCGCAGCCACAGATTTCGGTCAGAAAACGCTCAATCATGCGCTGACCCTGAGTGGTATGGGTCACTTCCGGATGAAACTGCACACCATAAAATTTTCGATCTTCATCAGCCATACCGGCAATTGGGGCACTGTCAGTACTGGCAATGACTTTAAAACCTTCTGGCAACTTCATGACACGATCGCCGTGGCTCATCCAGACGTCAAGCATGCCAAAACCTTCTTCAGTGGCATGATCTTCAATATCACGGAGCAGATTGGAATGACCGCGGGCACGTATTTGTGCATAACCAAACTCGCGGTGCGAGGACGATTCCACTTTGCCTCCGAGCTGCATGGCCATAGTTTGCATGCCGTAACAAATCCCCAAAACCGGCACGTCCATTTCAAATACACATTGTGGTGCTGCCGGGGCAGCTTCACCGATGGTTGAATCCGGGCCGCCTGAGAGAATAATCCCTTTGGGATTGAATTCACGAATCTCGTCAGCACTGATCTCGGGATTACGCAGTTCACAAAACACGCCTGCTTCGCGAATTCGACGGGCAATAAGTTGGGTGTACTGTGATCCGAAGTCGAGGATTAAAATGCGGTGATCGTGAATAAGGCTGCTCATGACGCTCTCTTGCTGACGATAAAAACGGCCCCTTTCGGGGCCGAAACAGGTTTAACTAACCCGGTAATTCGGCGCTTCTTTGGTGATGGTCACATCGTGAACATGACTTTCATTCATACCGGCTGCGGTCACGCGGACAAATTCGGGTTTGCTGCGCATTTCGTCAATTGTGGCACTACCGGTGTAACCCATACTGGCGCGCAGACCGCCCATTAACTGGTGGATCAGCGGGCTTAGGTTACCTTTAAATGGCACGCGGCCTTCGATACCTTCCGGTACCAGTTTGTCGGCTTCACTGGACTCTTGGAAATAACGATCGCTGGAGCCTTGTTTCTGCGACATGGCACCTAATGAGCCCATACCACGATAAGATTTGTAAGCACGTCCCTGATACAACTCGACTTCGCCCGGCGCTTCTTCAGTACCGGCAAACATACCGCCGACCATGACGACATGGGCACCGGCGACAATAGCTTTGGCAATATCGCCTGAGAAACGGACACCCCCATCGGCAATCAGCGGTATACCAGAGCCTTGAATGGCTTCGGCCACATTACTGATAGCAGATATTTGCGGCACACCGACACCGGCAACAATTCGCGTAGTACAGATAGAACCGGGACCAATACCGACTTTTACCGCATCAGCGCCTGCTTCAACCAACGCTTTGGCAGCTTCGCCGGTCGCGATGTTACCGCCAATAACCTGCAATTCAGGATGGTTTTGTTTGACCCAGCGAACCATATCCAGCACGCCCTGAGAGTGACCGTGGGCAGTGTCGACAACAATGACATCAACACCGGCTGCAGCCAATGCGGTAACACGTGTTTGACTTTCGAGACCAATACCAACGGCTGCACCAACACGTAGCCGTTCCTGAGCATCCTTGGATGCATAAGGGTTATCAGATTGTTTTTGGATATCTTTTACGGTAATCATGCCTTGAAGATGAAATCTATCATCGACCACCAGCACTTTTTCAATGCGGTTGCTATGCAATAAGTGCAATACTTCTTCGCGGCTGGCATCTTCACCGACAGTGACCAGTTTGTCTTTACCGGTCATGATCGCCGAGACCGGATTATCAAAATGGGTTTCAAAACGTAAATCACGGCTGGTGACAATGCCCACCAGATCATCACCATCAACAACCGGTACACCGGAAATACCATGAGCTCGGGTCAAAGCGACGACTTCACCGATGGTGGTATTCGGGCTGACGGTAATCGGATCGCGCACCACGCCACTTTCAAACTTTTTGACGCGCCGGACTTCATCAGCTTGTTGCTCAATGGTCATGTTTTTATGCAAAATACCCAGACCTCCTTCCTGTGCCATGGCGATTGCCAGGCGGCTTTCGGTGACGGTATCCATCGCCGACGAAATCAGTGGAATATTGAGGGTAATGTCACGGGTGAGCTGTGTGGTCAGGCTGACATCACGCGGCAGCACATTTGAGTAGGCCGGTAATAACAGCACGTCATCAAATGTCAGGGCTTCTTGCGCAATTCTCATGGGGTGGGTTCCTGAATTTCCTGTAATATGATCGGCAAATTATATCAGGAACTTGGGGACTTATGGCAGCACTTGTCTCATCTGATCCGCAGTCAAAATTAGCCCAGCGCAGCGTCAAAGATATTTATCCGGTGTCCCGGCTGGTAAAGGAAGTCCGGTTGTTGCTGGATGGTTCGTTTCCGCTGTTGTGGGTGGAAGGCGAAATATCTAATTTAGCGATGCCCGGCTCCGGGCACATTTACTTCACGTTAAAAGATGCAGCGGCGCAGGTGCGCTGCGCGATGTTTCGTGGCCGTAATCAGCAGCTGCGTTTCACGCCAGAAAATGGCATGCAAGTTTTGCTGCGCGTCAAAGTCACCCTGTACGAAGGCCGCGGCGAATTTCAGCTGGTCGTTGAGCATATGGAACCGGCGGGCAGCGGTGCCTTACAGCGTGCTTATGAAGCGTTAAAAGCGCGACTGGGCCAGGAAGGGTTATTTGATACTGCCCATAAAAAACCATTACCGACGCTGCCACAATCGATTGGTATTGTCTCTTCAGCGGATGGCGCGGCCGTACACGATATTCTGAGCGTCTTAAAGCGTCGTTTTCCAGCGATTAAAATAATTCTATATCCGGTACCCGTGCAGGGTGAAACCGCGCCGGCGTTGATTGTAGAGGCAATAAAAACAGCAGATCTGCGCCAGGAATGTGATGTCCTGATTGTCGGACGAGGTGGTGGGTCGCTGGAAGATTTATGGTCATTTAATGATGAACGGGTTGCACGGGCGATTTTTGCCTGTGGTTTGCCGGTGATCAGCGCTGTTGGTCACGAAATTGATTTCAGTATTGCTGATTTTGTTGCAGATATCCGAGCCCCAACGCCGTCTGCAGCTGCCGAAGTGGCAGTGCCTGATGCCAGCCAATTAAGCCGGCACATACAACAGCTTTATCAACGACTGAGTTTGCGATTGACGGATTGGCTAAGCCAACAACAGAAACATGTTCGCTATTTGCAGCAGCGTTTGCCTAAACCCCAGCAGCAACTTCGTCTGCAACAGCAAATGATCCGCCGTCTGAGCAATCAGCAACATGCAGCCATGCAACGCTTTTTGCAGGCCAGGCATCAACAAACCGATTATTTAACAGCTCGGCTACAGCATCCCCAAGCGCAGATTAATCGACAAAAACAGCGGCTAGTTGAACGTCAGCGGCAGTTAGAAGGTGCCTGGCATCGCGTTTTGCAGCAACACAGTCGCCAAATCGCGCAGCGCCAACAGCGTGTGCAGGACTTGCAGCTTTTGTTACAGAAAAATGTGGGGGGAAAGCTGCAAGCATGTCGCCAACATCTGGCGCAGCACGTCCGTACCTTATCAGCCGTAAGCCCTTTAAATACCTTGGATCGCGGTTACAGTATCACCACCGATGCCAGCAATGGCGCGGTGATTACCAATAGTGCTGAGGTGTCGGTTAATCAGGCGCTGAAAATCCGTTTGCATCAGGGCCAACTGGATTGCCAGGTCATTAATAAACAAGATGTGTAAAGCATTCTGTTTTTTGCTTTTGACTGGCCTGCCGATACTGGCGATGGCGTTACCACAAACGCTGGCGGTACCGGGTGGACTCGTGGTAATTGATATCGCGCCCAAAACCAGCGCACCCACCCCCAAGGTTTATTATGAACAAAAACCGGTATTGGTAACACAGCATCAGCAGCGCTGGTATGCACTGGTCGGAATTCCGTTGGATGCCAAACCGGGTGTGCAACGAATAATCGTTGATGATGGTAAGCGTCGCACCAGCCAACTATTTGATATTACTGACAAACAATACCCAACCCAGCACATTAATATCAAAGACCAGAATCAGGTGACGCCGGATCCCGAATCTTTAAAGCGTATTTACCGGGAAACCGACCGGATTCAGTCGATTTTAAACAACTTTGATGACACCAGCACAGCGAATTGGCAAATGGTCTGGCCGCTGGAAGGGCGTATCAGTGGTTTATTTGGCCGGCGCCGGATATTTAATGGTGAGCCACGCAAACCGCATGGCGGTATTGATATTGCCGCTAAAACCGGGACCGTGATTATGGCACCAGCCGACGGTAAGGTTGCCGATACTGGTGATTATTTTTTTAACGGTAAGACGATTTTTATCGATCATGGTCAGGGCCTGATCAGCGTTTATTGCCACTTAGATGAAATAAATGTCCAGCAAGGCGAGACAGTAAATAAAGGCAGTCGGATTGGAACGGTCGGTGCCACCGGCCGTGTTACCGGGCCCCATTTACATCTCGGGATCAGTCTCAATGGCACAATGATCGAACCGCGTATATTGATGCCCGATTTACCCGGCCATCCGCCACTGGCGACAGAATAATTAAAGCAACTGACTTAGTTCTTTATCGAGCTCAGTAAAATCCAGGGGCTTGGTTAAATAGGCATCAAAAAGACCTTTAGCGCGCTGCAGATCATAAGGCATCGCGGCAGCCGTAATGGCGATAATAGGAATTTTTTGCATAGCTGGCAGCTGGCGAATTTGCCGGCTCGCTTCCAGGCCGCTGATGCCGGGCAGATTGATATCCATCAAGATCAGATCCGGTTGCAGCGATTGAATCACTTTCAAGCCGGTTTCAGCCATTTTGCAACTATGCAGCTCAAACTGAGGTTGTTGGCGGAAGTAGGCCTGCATTAACTTAATATTGGCTGGATTGTCTTCGATATAAAGTACTTTTCGGACAATCCCGTCAATTATTTGCTGACGATGATTATTTTCCTGATCTTTATGATCAGCGCCATGTGGTGTCGGGCAGGCAGCCATCGGTAATTCAATCCAAAAACGACTGCCTTCGCCCTCACGGCTGTCAAATCCGATAAAACCATGCATTGCCCGCATCAGTTTTTCAGTTACTACCAGCCCGACGCCAGAACCTTCAATGCCAGAATTTTCTTGGCCTAAGCGGTCAAAAGCGGTAAATATTTTGGATTGCCGGTTCTGAGGAATACCGATACCACTATCGGCAATCGTCACGCGGAGTCTTTGCAGCCCATGAATCAGTTCAGTGCTGATACTGACCATGCCGCGGCGACGATTATATTTGATGGCATTGCTGAGCAAATTAATCAGCACTTGTTTTAACCGGGTCATGTCAGCCATGACCCATTGTGCGGACGAGGGTGCAATATCAACGCGGATTTCATTCTCATCAGCCTGTGATTGCAGCAGTGGCAAGCAATGGGCTATTACCTGGCTGATCTCCACCGGCTCCAGTGATACTTCGGTATTGCCAGCTTCGATTTTAGATAATTCCAGCACATCATTAATCAGTTTCAGTAAATGCTCGCCACTTTGCTGAATAATATTGACGTTGCTTTGCTGGTCGTCGCTAAGTGGGGCGTTGGGGTCACTTTTTAATAATTGCGCAAAGCCGAGGATGGCATTCAGTGGTGTACGCAGTTCATGGCTCATCGACGATAAAAATTCAGATTTTGCCTGATTGGCTTTTTCAGCTTCTTCTTTGGCGGCGATCAGCGCCTGATGCTCGGCTTTACGCAATGAAATATCACGGGCTATGCCAGTGAAGAAATAACTGTCTTCCCACTGAAAAGTACTCAATGTCAGTTCAATCGGAATGATCTGACCGCTTTTATGCAGCGCTTCGATTTGTACTGCCTGACCGATGATTTTTGACTGCTCGGTCTTTAAAAACCGCGCCATACCCTGTTCATGCATGGGTCGGTATTTGGCAGGCATCAGTTGGGTAATATTATGACCAATAACCTCTTCAGGCTGGTAACCATAGAGTTGGATAGAGGCATGGTTAAAATGTTGAATATTACCGGCGGCATCAATGGTAATTACACTTTCAAGCGTGTTATCCAGCAGCGTTTGCAAGCGGTCACTTTCGCGTTTGGCGTGGAGCTCCAATGCTTTGCGACGCTGTAATTCGGCTTCCAGCTCAGCAGTTTTTTGCTCTACCAAACTATTGAGTTGCTGGGTATGGCGGCGATTTAGGGACCAAAGAAAGACCGAAAGTGCAGCCAGAATGGCAATGGTACTGATTAGAAAAAGCCATTTATTAGCGGCAATAAATTGCTGAAATGGATGTGCAGAGACCGAGTTGCTGCAAAGTAATAGGATAATCAGCAAATAGCGTTGGTAGCCGGACATAAACACTCGCGTTGTCGAATTAGAGCATCTTAACCTGAGCCATGTCGCACTCACTAGCGTTAATAATCCTAAAGTCGAAACTCTCGTCCCAGATAAACACTGAGTACTTTTTTGTCCCTGAGAATTTCGTCAGGCGTGCCACGGGCAATCACTTCACCTTCGTTAAAAATATAAGCACGCTGACATACACTGAGTGTTTCCCGAACATTGTGGTCGGTGATAAGAATGCCAATCCCACGCTCGGCCAGTTCTTTGATAATGCCCTGAATATCCAGCACTGAAATCGGATCGACACCGGCGAACGGTTCATCCAGCAAAATAAACTGTGGCTCCATCGCCAGGGCTCGGGCGATCTCAACGCGGCGTCGTTCTCCGCCAGAAAGCGCCATCCCCAGTGAACTGCGAATATGACTGATATGAAAATCTTCAAGCAGCCGCTCTAATAAATCGTCCTGCGCATCGGCACTGAGATCTTTACGGGTTTCGATAATCGCTTTCAGATTGTCTTCGACACTGAGTTTACGAAATACCGAGGCTTCCTGAGGCAAATAACCAATGCCCAGTTGCGCCCGCTGATGGATAGGGTCATGCGTCAGTTCCTGATGGTCGAGAAAAATATGTCCCTGATCCACTGGAATAAGCCCGACAATCATATAAAAACTGGTAGTTTTGCCGGCGCCATTGGGACCTAACAGACCGACAATTTCACCACTTTCAACTTCCAGTGAGATGTTTTTCACCACCTGCCGATCGCCGAAACGCTTGGCAAGTTGCTGTGCAAAGAGTTTACTCATGGACAGCCGGGCTTAATTTTCTTTGATATAGCGCTGGTTCACCCAACCGATCACTGATTCGCCATTGATCAGGCCTTTGACTTGCGCCCACTCATTTTGCCGAGTCAGGATCAACACTTCCGTATTGGCAGCAAAGGTCGATAATTTTTCATATTGCACGCCAGGGCCGGTACGGACATTCAGTGCCGTATCAATTAAACCAGTTGGATAATCGGTATCACTGGTTTGGGCGGGTGCCGCAATAGGCTCAACCGGTGTGGATGCTGGTTGCTTGGCTTGTGGTTTATTTTTGTCACGCTGACCAGGCGGTTGAATGGTAATGTGTACACGGCCGCTGGTTTGACTTTGACCATCAACTTCAACCGGGCCAGAATTGGCAAATACCACATCTTTGGCAATGTCGTATTCAATGCGGTTACCTTTGAATTCATCACCGTTTTGCCAGACATAACCCTGGCCAATCAAATAGATTTTTTCATCGGCAGCCATGTAATCCATGCGCAGTGCTTTGGCCCGTACCGGCGCTTCACCGGGTTTATGGATTTGTTTGTAGGTGGCCAGTTTGCCTTCGGCAACGGCTTTTTTCAGTTGTTTGTTTTCGTCGTAGTAAAAAGTGATGATATCGCCCTCAATACGCAAGGTTCCCTGGGTTAAAATGGCATCCCCTTTGTATTGTGCGACCCCGGATGCATCATCCATCTGCGCGTGATCTGCTTCGATATTAATCGGTTGATCACGATCACTTGGCAAAGCCCAGACCGTTAACGGTAGCCAAAATAACAGCAGACTAGTTTGCAGCAGGCGCATCATATTGTCCTCGTACCCTTGAGTGCAGGTTTATAGTTTCTTCTTGCAACGCCGCATGGAAACCCACTGAGTGAGTATCGCCATTGGGCGACCGCATTATGACCGGCCGGTCAGTGTAAGCCGTGTTGTTGACGGTATCGAGATGCAACAACTCGGTCAGTAATTGTATTTGCGGCTGATCTTTATTGGTGATAATAACATTCCCAGTCAACACTATGTTTTCCGCTTTGCCACTGGTATCAGCGCGATCCGACTGCAAAATCCAATCATCATCGTTGATGGCGATATGCAGAACATCGGGATCGATAATTTCTGTGCGATCACCCTCCGGATAATGGGATGCTTCGCTGCCTCTAATAATACGTTGTGGCTGTCCATTCAGATCCATCACGGTCATCGTGAAATCAGTCATGCCGTAATCGCTGGTGCGCTCGACCAGTTCATCACCCTGAGATTGCTGTGATGGGCGTTGATTTGCAAATAATAGCCACAGTGTCAGCAATGTTGCGACCAGTAAAATCAGCCTGAGTGGCCGGGATAAATTAAAAATGGCGTTCAAATTGATCCTGTAAGTTACCTTGCGCTTCCATAATAAGTTCACAGACTTCACGCGCCGCACCCTGACCTCCGCGAGAAGGGGTGATCCAATGCGCATGTTGTTTGACACGGGCATCGGCATCCTGCACGGCAATGGCAAGACCCACACGGCTCATAATTGCCATATCCACCCAGTCATCACCGACATAAGCACATTGTTCAGGTGGAATGGCCAATTTATGCAATAAATCTTCATAAGCCGGTAATTTTATCCGCTGCCCCTGATACAAATGTTTGATGCCTAAGCCATTCATCCGGTGTTCAACGGTTTTTGAAGTCCTGCCCGTGATGATGGCTATTTCGACTCCGGTATATTGCAGCAGTTTCATGCCATGACCGTCACGGGAGTGAAACGCTTTATATTCCTGACCATCATCACTGATGATAATGCGACCATCAGTGAGCACACCGTCAACATCAAAAATCAGCAGTTTTATTTCTTTGGCGCGAGCCAATATGTCTTGCATGGATTTTCCTGATTAAACAACACCGGCACGCAGCAGATCATGCATATTGAGCGCACCGACCAGTTGTTGCTCTTGATTGATAATAAGCAATGCATTGATTTTATATTGATCCATCAATGCCAGTGCTTCGGCGGCCAGCATATCCGGCCGGCCGGTTTTACAGTTACGAGTCATATGATCTTGCAGTTTAGCCGTACGGATATCAACGGTTTGTGCCAAGACGCGACGTAAATCACCATCGGTAAAAATACCGGCTAACTCACCATCATCATTCACCACTGCGGTCATGCCAAGACTTTTATTGCTCATTTCAATTAAGGCATCGCCGAGCAATGCATTTTCCGGGATCTGCGGAATAGCTTTACCCTGGTGCATGATATCACTGACATGCAGCAATAATCGCCGGCCGAGATTGCCACCCGGATGTGACAAAGCAAAATCTTCAGCAGTAAAGCCTCTGGCTTCCAGTAAGGCAATCGCCAGAGCATCACCCATGACCAACGTGGCAGTGGTACTGGAAGTTGGTGCAAGGCCCAGTGGACAGGCTTCTTTTTCGACACTGACATCCAAATGAGCGCTGGCACATTGTGCCAACGTTGAATTAGGCCGACCGGTTAAGGCAATCAGGGGGATACCAAGCCGCTTTATCAGCGGCAAAATAGTGAGAATTTCGCTGGTTTCGCCGGAATTTGATAAAGCAATCACCACATCCTGACCGGTGATCATACCCAAATCACCATGACTGGCTTCACCGGGATGCACAAAAAACGCCGGGCTGCCGGTACTGGCCAATGTCGCAGCCAGTTTGCCGCCGATATGGCCTGACTTACCCATGCCGATAACAACGATACGGCCCTGACAAGCTAATAAAAATTCACAGGCTTTTACAAATGTCGCATCGATACGCTTACGCAACGCTTGTACCGCACTGATTTCGGTATCAATCACGGCAATGGCCAGTGAGGTTAATTTGTCAGCGTCCAGAGTCATTTTCGGGCAATTTATCTGCTTTAAATTAAAACACTCAGTATACCTGAGCACTGGTGAACGCGACTATTAGCGAATAGCAGCAACGTTTTAAACATAAAAAAACCGGACAGTGGTCCGGTTTTTTTTTGCATTCTGTTGATATTTACTGCATATCATCAAACAGATCAAAATCTTCATCACTGTCATCAGCGTTCGGCGGATTGCCGTCGTAAACCAAATACTGACGACGTTGCAGATAAGCATTGCGAATATATTCATATTCGTCATCAGTCGCTTCATCAAGCACTTTGCTGGTGCCCAGATATTTGGTGCGCGTATCAATCAGGCGAACACCGGCCAGCGCCAGACGAGCATCATCACCCTCAACATACATGACCGGATCGGTAAACATATCGCCGACCAGACCAAATGAGTCACGCACTGTACGTGGTCCAAACAGTGGCAACACTATGTATGCACCCGGTTCTGCGCCCCAAACACCTAAAGTTTGACCGAAATCTTCGTTGTTTTTCTTATAACCCGCATGACCTGCAACATCAAAGATGCCAAACACACCCACTGTGCTGTTTAAACCGAAACGACCGGCATCATGGGCAGCTTGCTGGAATTTACCCTGCAATAAATCGTTAATAATGACCGTGATTTCATTCAGGTTACTAAAGAAGTTACTAACCCCCCAGCTTATTGGATCAGGCACGACAACATCATAACCTTGCGCCACTGGTTTAATAATGGCTTTATCCAGCGTGTCATTAAACTTGTACATCGCCCGGTTGTATGATTCATAGGGATCTTGTGGATTATTGTAAGTGCTGGCGCAGCCGCTTAAAAAAGCCAGCGTGGCAATCAATGCCATAGCGCGCGCAGTAGTAAAGTAAGTCATTGGCCGATCCCTGAAAAATTCACTGTGTTTCGCAAATAATCTCACGCGGGCTCAGCGGCGATCAAGTGATCTGTTGTATTGATGTCATTAGTAAAGGCTAATGTGGCGTAATCACAACGATATTTCAGTTTTGACCCATTGACCTGGCGGAGACGGTATCTCGGGTTTGCGCCGTATTGTTAAACATCATGGACTCAAACACCCGGCTGCAAGCAGTCCAGCTATTGAGGCTGGCATAATGAACACAGTCAGCTTTGTTCAGTGCTAAAGCTTGTCTTGCGGCGACTTCTAAATCGTTATTAACAATACCGGTACTACCGTTTTCGATAATATCAACCGGTCCGGTTACCGGATAAGCTGCGACCGGCAAACCGCAGGCCATGGCTTCTAAAATAACCAGCCCGAACGTATCGGTTTTACTGGGAAATACAAAAACATCGCAGGCTGCCAAATAGCTGGCCAGTTCTTCGCCAAATTTGACACCGGCAAACGTTACTGTTGGATAGCGCTTTTGCAGCATTGCCAGATCCGGGCCCTCACCAATTACCAGTTTGCTGCCGGGTAAATCCAGATCCAGAAAAGCTTCAATGTTTTTCTCAACGGCGACCCGACCCATATTGACGAATATCGGTCTGGGCAAATCCAGTGGAATCGGATTATCAGCTTTAAATATAGTGGTATCGACACCGCGGCCCCAGACTTCAACGCTCTCAAAACCACGTTCGATAAGACGCTGTTTTTGGGAGGCAGTCGGAACCAATGTGCGGACTGCCGGTTTATGAAAGCGTCTTAAAAATGCATAACTCCAGCTCAACGGGATCGGTGCACGCAGTCTTACATATTCCGGAAACTGGGTATGATAAGACGTGGTGAAGTGGACGTTGTGACGCAAACACCAGCGCCTGGCGGCCTGTCCCAGCGGACCCTCAGTAGCGATATGGATAGCATTAGCATTAAATTCACCTAGTACGCGTTTAATGCTGCGATAGGGAAATAATGCGAGGCGAATGCTGGGGTAAGAAGGGCAGGGTATGGTTCTAAAATCTTGTGGTGTCACCATACAGACTTCATGGCCGAAGCTTTGTAGGTAATCACGGGTTTTACCCAGCGTCCTCACTACCCCGTTAACCTGGGGCTCCCAGGCATCAGTGACAATAACAATTTTCATCAGGCAGCCTGAGCGATAGCGTTGATGGTTGCTGTCATTTCAGTCCAGGTCAAAATTTCCATCTGGCCGTCCGGGTGTTCTACCAAGGCCGTACAGCTTTCTACCCAGTCACCACAATTAAAATAATCAATACCATGCAACTGGGTGATTTCAGCGCGGTGAATATGGCCACAAACTACACCATCAACCCCCTGACGCGCAGCCTCATGGGCAACAGCTTCTTCAAAATTACTGATGTATTGCACGGCGTTTTTAACTTTGTGTTTTAAAAACGCTGCCAGCGACCAGTAGGAGAAGCCCATTTTGCGGCGTACCAGATTGACGTAGCGATTGGCACGTAACAAAAACTCATATAACCGACTGCCAATTTTCGCCAGCATCGGTGAAATCTTCACCACACTGTCAAACTCATCGCCATGCAATATTAATAATTTGCGGTTATCAGCGGTGGTGTGAATCGCTTCATGTTTGATTTCAACGTTACCAAACACCATGCCATCATAATCACGGAAAACTTCATCATGGTTGCCGGGAATATAGACGACCTTGGTATTGTGTTTTGCCTTGCCGAGTAGGGTACGAATCACATTATTATGCTGCTGTGGCCAAAACATGCGTTTTTTCATTTCCCATACGTCGATGATATCGCCGACCAGATACAAATATTCGCATTCGGTATGATGTAAAAAATCCAGCAGCAATTCGGCGCTGCAGCCACGAAACCCCAAATGAATGTCTGAGATCCAGACGCTGCGAACTTTCAGTTTTTGTTTAGGACATACTTGTGTTTGCATAATGCGCCCCTATCTTTAACTTGAGCGCACACTAACGAAAGACTATTGCAGCGATGTGACTTTTTGGTTGCAGAAATATGACGCGTCAACCTGATTGCACTGCCAATATGACTAATTACAGGAATTGAATGGCTATGAGTAACCCATTATTAGATCACGAATTTTTACCGCCTTTTTCGAAGATCAAGGCGGAACACGTTGAACCTGCGGTGGACTACGCTTTAGCCCAGGCACGACAAATGGTCAGAGATACGCTGGATGGTTTGCAGCAGCCAACCTGGCAAACGCTGGTAGTACCGATGGAAGAACTGGATGTATTGATCGATAAAGTCTGGTCGCCGGTCAGCCATTTGAATTCGGTGATGAATTCAGAAGAATTACGCAAAGCCTATAACGCATGCCTGCCTAAACTAAGTGATTTCGGTACCGAACTGGGTCAGAACGAAGACCTGTATCAGGCTTACAAAACACTGCAGCAAAGCGCGGAATATGAAAAGCTTGATACCGCTCAGAAAAAAGTCATAGACAATGCCGTGCGTGATTTCCGGCTGTCAGGGGTTGAATTAAGCCCTGCCGATCGCCAGCGTTTTAAAGAACTGTCACAACAAATGACCGAACGCTGCGCCAAGTTTGAAGAAAACCTGCTTGATGCGACGCATGCCTGGAAGAAACACATTACTGATGAAGGCCTGCTGTCGGGCCTGCCGCCATCAACTATCGGTATGGCTGAGCAAATGGCCAAACGCGAGGGGCTGGAAGGCTGGTTGTTTACGCTGGATTTCCCCTCCTATATGCCAGTCATGAGCTATGCTGACAATCGCGAGTTTCGTGAAGAAATGTATACCGCTTTTGCCACCAAGGCCTCGGACCAAGGTCCGCACGCCGGTCAGTGGGATAATACCGAGGTGATGAAAGATATTCTGCAATTGCGTCATGAACTGGCCCGGTTGTTGGGGTTTGCCAACCATGCCGAGCGCTCTCTGGCCACCAAAATGGCCAAAACACCGCAGCAGGTGTTGGACTTCTTAAGCGATTTAGCAGCGCGTAGCAAACCGATCGCTGAAAAAGAATATGCCGAATTATGCAAATACGCCAAAGAGGAATCGGGTCTGGAAAGTCTCGAAGCCTGGGATGTGACGTATTACGCTGAAAAACTGCGTCAGCAGCGTTATTCAATTTCGCAGGAAGAATTAAAACCGTATTTCCCACAAGATAAAGTGGTAAATGGTCTGTTTGCTGTCGTCAATCGCCTGTATGGCCTTGATATTCGTGAAAACAAAGATGTTGATGTCTGGCATCCGGATGTACGCTTTTTTGAAATCGTCGGTGACGATGGCAAAGTGCGCGCCCAATTCTATTTAGATATGTATGCCCGTCAGCACAAACGCGGCGGTGCCTGGATGGATGAATGCAAAGTGCGTCGTAAAACCCGCGATGGCATCCAGAACCCAGTGGCATTTCTTACCTGTAATTTCTCAGAGCCCGTCGGAGATAAACCGGCGCTGTTTACCCACGATGAAGTGACTACCTTATTCCATGAATTTGGCCATGGTTTGCATCACATGCTGACTAAGATTGATGCGGCCGGTGTTTCGGGGATTAATGGTGTTGCCTGGGATGCCGTCGAATTGCCCAGCCAGTTTATGGAAAACTGGTGCTGGGAGCGGGAAGCCCTGGATTTGATTTCCGGGCATTATGAAACAGGCGAAAAACTGCCGGATGATCTCTACGAAAAAATGATCGCTGCACGTAATTTCCAGTCAGCCATGATGATGCTGCGTCAGTTGGAATTTTCGTTATTTGATTTCCGCCTGCATTTGGAATTTAACCCGGATGAAGCCAATCAGGTGGATAAAATTCTCGAGCAAGTGCGTGATGAAGTGTCAGTGGTTAAACCACCAAAATTCAATCGTTTTGCCCACAGCTTCGCGCATATTTTTGCCGGTGGTTATGCAGCCGGTTATTACAGTTACAAATGGGCTGAAGTGTTATCGGCTGATGCCTTTTCCAAATTTGAAGAAAAAGGCATTTTTGATAGGCAAACCGGCCTGGAATTTCTTGAAGCGATTCTGGAGCAGGGCGGTAGCCGTGAGCCGATGGAATTGTTTATAGAATTTCGCGGCCGTGAACCGCAGATTGATGCCTTACTCAGGCATTCAGGGATTGCTGCTTAAACAAAAAAAGGGCCGAAAGGCCCTTTTTTACAAATATCAGCGTGTGGCAATTATGAATTAAGGCAGATTTGCACGGTTTCCTGCGCGTTGCCGATCATAGTCATCGCCTGATCTTTATTAAGCTTACCCGTTTCAATATCGGCCATCATTTGCTGATTTAAAGCCTGTGTGGTTTCAGCAATATTGGCACCCTGAGCAACTGGCATTATCGCTTTCTCACGGTATTCTTCAGGGAAGTCAGCCAGACCTTTCAACTGACATTCAGCCATTTTAGCGACATAGGCATTCGCTTCGGCTTTTAGTGCCGGCGCAGTCATTTCTGGCCGATCAGTGCTGAGCTTTTGAATAACAATAGGGTGCAGTTGTTTGCTGTAGTTCAGTTTGTAATTCTCTTCATCCTGCGTATCAATAGCCATCGTCAGCGGCGCGCTTAAAATAAATGGCAACATCATTAATAATTTTTTCATATTTTCTCTCTTTTTTTCATGGTGGCCTGATAAACACACAGGCAAATTCAGCAAACCGAGGTATGCGACTAATAAAATGCTTTTGAACTGTAACTGTAAAAACAAAATGAATCCAGCGGAGCCAGTATAAGGTCGACTTTTAAGCATTCAGGTCAATCAGAAAGCAAAAAGGGCACAAAAGTGCCCTTTGCGGGTGTTACCAAAAACAATTTCAGCGCAATTGACTGTCCTTACTGCCGCGTCGGTTAAACAAGCCAGCGTTTTTATTTTCCTTATCGATAATTTCCTGACACTTCACACACAGCCGTACGCCGGGAATCGCTTCACGTCTGGCCTGTGGAATCGGTTTATCGCATTCTTCGCAATGCGTCAGGCTTTCGCCTTTGGGCAAGCGTGAACGCACCTGATTAATGCCATCTTCCACACTGGCATCTATTTGATCTTGTACTGCCCCGTCACGGGACCATCCTCCAGCCATAACAACCTCCAAATGACTGACTTCACAAGCTTTATTTAAGCATACTCCAAATACATTGGGTTGGCTGAACCAAAACACAAGAGAATAGATAAAGCGTCTATGCCAACGGTGGGGCGAAGGACTGAAGAGGCCAAACGGTGACATTTTTGCAAATCTTCATGGGTCAGGATTCGCGCTCTCCAAGTCAGCATTAAACTGCTAAGCTAAGCCATTTTCAATATCAACAAAACTCATGAAATACACCGACCTGCGCGACTTTATCAATGGCCTGGAAAAACAGGGCGAACTCAAACGCATTACCACTGAGGTAGATCCGTATCTGGAGATGACCGAGATCTGTGATCGGGTGTTGCGTGCTGGTGGGCCGGCGATTTTGTTTGAGAATCCTAAAGGCAACAAAGTGCCTGTTTTAGCCAATCTGTTTGGGACGCCGAAACGGGTGGCGTTGGGTATGGGTGAGGATTCGGTTGAGGCGTTGCGGGAAGTCGGTAAGTTACTGGCATTTCTGAAAGAGCCGGAGCCGCCTAAGGGCATGAAAGACGCCTGGGATAAATTGCCGATCTTTCGGCAGGTGCTGAATATGGGCCCGAAAGTAGTCAAAAATGCGCCTTGTCAGCAGCAGGTGATTGAAGGGGATGATATTGATCTGAGCCAATATCCGATTCAACATTGCTGGCCGGAGGATGCTGCGCCGCTGATTACCTGGGGATTGGTGGTCACTAAGGGCCCGCACAAAACCCGGCAGAATCTGGGTATTTACCGGCAGCAGGTGATTGGTAAAAACCGGGTGATCATGCGTTGGTTATCACATCGCGGTGGCGCGTTGGATTTCAAGGAATGGCAGCAGACGCATCCCGGTGAGCCGTTTCCAATTGCTGTGGTGTTGGGTTGCGATCCGGCAACCATTCTCGGCGCGGTGACACCCGTGCCCGATACGCTTTCTGAATATGCCTTTGCCGGTTTATTGCGTGGC
>JAWWAG010000030.1:0-19771 GCA_033721795.1 Methylophaga sp.
AAGCATTTCGGTATGTCGCCGTTGCTTATCGGTATGGTCATTGTTGGTTTTGGTACCTCGGCCCCTGAAATGGTGGTCTCGGCATTGGCGTCATTACAGGGCAATCCGGGGATTGCGCTCGGTAATGCCTATGGCTCCAACATTACCAATATTGCGCTGATTCTGGGGCTGACCGCAGTTATCAGCCCGATCGCAGTTCATTCACAGGTACTCCGTAAAGAAATGCCGGTATTGATCGCGATAACCGCTTTGGCGGCTTTCCAACTGGCCGATGGTCAATTGTCACGTCTGGATGCCGTTATACTGATGGTGGTATTCGCTATGCTGATGGGCTGGAGCATTTATCAGGGTATGACCGGCAAAGACGATGCGCTCGGCACTGAAATGCAAGGCGAAGTGGATGCCTATAGCATGACACTGAAAAAAGCCATTTTTTGGCTGGTATTTGGTTTAGTGGTGCTGGTATTAAGCTCACGCCTGTTGGTTTGGGGTGCGGTAGATATTGCTGTGGCCCTTGGCGTCAGTGATTTGATTATTGGTCTGACCATCGTTGCTATCGGCACGTCTCTGCCAGAATTGGCATCCTCTTTAATGGCGGTGAAAAAAGGCGAACATGATATGGCGATTGGTAATGTCATTGGCTCTAATATGTTCAATACGTTAACCGTTGTGGGCATCGCTGGTATGATCAGTCCAATGGCGGTGGATCCGGAAGTGCTCCGGCGCGATGTCGCGGTCATGGCCGGTTTAACCATTGCGTTATTTATCTTTGCCTATGGCTTTCGCGGTCGTCAGGGACGGATTAACCGGATTGAAGGTGGTCTGTTGCTAACCGCATTTGTTGCGTATACAACATATCTTGTGAGCACAGTCATTTTATAATCAGAAAACCATCAGATTAACGGGGGCAATATGTTTAAAGCCTATGCTGCAATACAAGCGGGTGCCAAACTGGAATTAATCGAATTTGAGCCGAGTCCGATTGGCGCTGATGAAGTTGAAATTGATGTTGAAAACTGCGGGATCTGCCATAGCGATCTGAGCATGATCGACAACGAATGGGGGATGAGCACTTATCCCCTGATTGCCGGCCATGAAGTGATAGGTCTTATTCGTGACAAGGGCGCTGCGGTCAGTCAGTTTAAAATTGGCCAGCGGGTGGGCCTTGGTTGGTTTAAGGGCTTTTGTAATCATTGTCAGGCCTGCCAGCAGGGTGATCATAATCTGTGTTCTGCTTCCGATATGACCATTGTCGGTAATCATGGCGGCTTTGCCGATAAAGTCCGGGCCAAAGCCAACTCCGTGGTTGCATTGCCTGATGGTATTGATCCGCTGAGTGCCGGTCCCATGTTTTGCGGTGGCATCACCGTGTTCAATCCGCTGGTGCAGTTTAACTTGCCACCGACCAGCAAAGTCGGCGTGATTGGCATTGGCGGCCTGGGCCATATTGCCCTGCAATTTTTAAATGCCTGGGGTTGTGATGTCACCGCGTTTACCTCGAGTGAAGCCAAAATACAGGAAGCCAAATCGCTGGGTGCACATCACACGATTGATTCACGTGATCCGAAAGCATTGGAAGATGCGGCGGGGCAATTTGATCTGATTCTCTCAACCGTGGCGGTGAAACTCGACTGGAATGCGTATTTAAATACGCTGGCACCAAAAGGCCGCCTGCATTTTGTTGGTGCGACGCTGGCGCCGCTGGACCTAAATGTATTTAATCTGATCATGGCGCAGCGCAGCGTCTCCGGTACGCCATCTGGCAGCCCAGAAACCACCCGTAAAATGCTTGATTTTGCCCGGCTGCATGATATCAAACCGCAGATTGAAACTTTTGCGATGCGTGATATTAATCAGGCGATTCAGCACCTGCGGGATGGCAAAGCCCGTTACCGTATCGTGTTGGAAAACTAGGTTTAGATTATCCTAGACAAGGTGCGCCCACATATCATGTTCGTCGGCATCTTCAAATTCGACCTGCACGATATCACCCACCGTCAGATGCGTCGCGTTATCGATAAACACTAAACCGTCGATATCCGGCGCATCAGCGCGGCTGCGGCCCACGGCACCTTCTTCGACGACTTCATCAATAATCACCCAGTCACGTTTGCCGATTTTTTGCTGCAGGCGCTGGGCGCTGATTTCGGCTTGTTTGGCCATAAAGCGCGCCAGTCTCTCTTCTTTAACGTCTTCTGGCACCGGATCGGGTAATTCATTGGCGACCGCGCCTTCAACCGGCGAATATTTAAAAGCGCCCGCTTTATCGAGTTGGGCGGCATCCAGGAAATCCAGTAACTCTTCAAACTCGGCTTCTGTTTCACCGGGAAAGCCGACAATAAACGTGCTGCGGAGGGTAATTTCAGGGCAAATTTTGCGCCAGGCCTGTATGCGTTCCAGATTATTTTGAGTTGAAGCAGGGCGTTTCATCAGTTTCAGAATACGCGGACTGGCATGCTGGAACGGAATATCTAAGTATGGCAGGATTTTGCCTTCCGCCATCAGTGGAATGACATCATCCACATGCGGGTAAGGGTAAACATAATGCATCCGTACCCAGATGCCGAGTTCGCCTAATGCTTTCGCGAGTGCCGTAAAACGGGTAGCGATTTGTTCATCCTGCCAGCTATATTCGGCATATTTCAGATCCACACCATAGGCACTGGTATCTTGCGAAATGACCAATATTTCTTTAACGCCGGCATCTGCCAGGCGTTTGGCTTCGGCAATGACCTGATTGACCGGTCGGCTGACCAGATCCCCGCGCATGGACGGGATAATGCAGAATGTACAACGGTGATTGCAGCCTTCAGAAATCTTCAGATAGGCATAATGTCGCGGTGTTAATTTGATGCCTTCAGGCGGCACCAGGCTGGTAAACGGGTCATGTGGCTGGGGCAAATGTTTATGCACGGCGCTGACCACTTCTTCCAGCGCATGGGCACCGGTAATTTCCAACACCTGCGGGTGTTTTTCACGAATGCTGTTATCGCGGCTGCCTAAACAACCAGTCACGATTACCTTACCGTTTTTGGCGATGGCTTCGCCGATACTGTCCAGCGATTCTTCGACTGCTGAATCAATAAAACCGCAGGTATTAACCACTACCAAATCGGCATCATCATAACTATTGGAAATATCATAACCTTCAGCACGCAGTTTGGTGATAATGCGCTCACTGTCGACCAAGGCCTTGGGACAACCGAGACTGACAAATCCGACTTGAGGTGCTTTCATGTGCTTGACCTGCAAAACAAAAAGTGGCGCGTAGTTTAACGGGTTTTAAGCTGGCCGTCTTGTATGTTGCATTGTTTAAGGTCGTCGACAGGTGCATACTTAATTTAATGCTAAATCCACTTGGAGATGGCACCGATGATAAAAGCGATTTTGTTCGACATCAGTGGTGTATTGCATGTAGATAAGCAAGCTTTACCCGGCGCCGTGAGGATGCTGGCCGACTTGCAACAGAGCGATCTGCAACTGCGGTTTGTCACCAATACCTCCCGCACGACCAGTCAACAAACTTTTTCATCCTTGCAAAACATGGGCTTTCAGGTCAAACCTGAACAAATTTTCACCGCACCGGGCGCTATTCGTCAGGCAGTCCTGACCCGTCAACTCCGTCCGTATTTTTTGATTCATCCAGATCTTGAAGCAGAATTTGCTGATATCGACCAGCTGCAGCCTAATGCTGTTGTGGTGGCAGATGCGGCAGATCGCTTTGATTATATGCATCTGAACCATGCTTTTAAGCTACTGATGGAGGGGGCGCCATTATTGGCAATTGGACGAAATCGTTATTTTAAAAGTGGTGATGCTTTGCAGCTGGATGCCGGACCATTTATCACCGCTTTGGAATACGCCGCTAATGTTGAAGCCGAAATTTTTGGTAAACCGGCAGCAGGTTTTTTTCAGGCAGCCGTAACATCACTATCATGCACGTCGGATGAAGTTTTAATGATTGGTGATGATGTAGAAGCTGATGTATTAGGCGCAATGGCGGCTGGTTTGAATGCTTGTCTGGTACAAACGGGCAAATATCAGCCCGGTGATGAAAATCAACTGCAAAACAGCAATGCCTGGTTAGCAGGTGATGTTGTTGCCGCTATACAACGGCTACAGGATCAGAATGATTGTGTTTGATAAAGTTGAATTTGCAGGTTAACCGGCCAATCATCCATTTTGAGACCGGCTTTTTGTTTGAGATGATTAATAAATTGTTGTTTATCTGGCAGTTGCTGCCAGACTTGCGGTAAAAACGTCGCACTTTTATTGCCGGACGTTAAAATCACGCCATCAATACCCGGTGTCAGCTTATTCAGTAAATCCTGCTGATCTTTTACAAATAAAAGCTTCGGGGTATCAATCACCGCTAAATGCAGCTGGCAATGCGCCCATTCGGTGGGAGTCAGTGGTGCAAAACGTTCGTCATTAAAGGCCGCCGAAAAGCCATTATGATTCGCATCCTCGGCCAGCGGCCGGTTTGCTGACAGCGTTCCCGTGCGGCCGCGTAATTCATTTTGTTTATAAATACTGACAAAACAAGCGCCTATTTCACGTAAAGCCAGCGGCAAATGACGGATATCGGGTTTGGGTGGCCGGTCATATTGCAGACCGAATTCGATTGCCGCCGCCGCGATATCTTTGAGTTGATGTTGCTCGGCCAAAGTTAGGGTATTCATGGACTGCAATCATTCAAATACATACGCTCCGTAACCCACCACACTGTCTTTTTTGCCTGCAGTATCACCGGAATTACACAAGCTAAGCACTTTGCCATGTAGTTGCTGCTGGCGGGCATACGCGAGAAAGCCTCGAATACCGACACAGCCGCAGGCGCGATATAGATCAATATCATGTTTATCGAGACTGATAATGGCCTGTGTGGTGAACTGATCAATTCGGCGTGCGCTTTCATAATCCAGATAATGGCTTAAATCTGAACTGATAACAATCAATGTGTCGTCAGCACCATCGACTGCGCTGGCAATAACCTCGGCGACCAGCTCAGCGCTGGCATCACCAGTGACAATGGGCAAGATTGAAAATTGGTCGAGAACAAACTGTAAAAAGGGTAGTTGTACTTCCAGACTGTGCTCATTTTCATGAGCAGTATCAAGAAATTGCACACCATCAATGTCAGCTAGTCTGGCAATGCCGGCTTTATCCAGGGCGATGCTGCCTAATGGTGTTGCAAAATAATCCGCACTGGAAATAGCAACACCACGAAAAGGCACACGATGTGATGGTCCTATCATCACCACGCGATGAATATTTTCAGCATCATGCCGTAATGATTGATAGGCTTTGGCGGCAACTTTGCCGGAATACACATAACCTGCATGCGGCACAATTAAGGCTTTGGGATGATAATGGCGGTTTTGGGGCAGGGATTCGAATTGCTCGCTGAGCAAGTTTTCAAGTTCAGTAGCCCGCGCGGGATAAAATAATCCGGCAACGGCACTTGGGCGAATGGTCGGGCGAATCGTGTTCATGACAATCCTCCTCATTCTGGCGTAGGTTTAAAGCTGTGTCGCCCGTTAGATCGCCGGCTGGACAGCCTCCGTGCCGGGAAGTCATTCTGACTATTTCCGAGCATCGGATCACCGAGTATCTTCTCCCTTTGTGACAAATTCAAGTGTCTGTTTTAACTAATAAATTGCTTACTAATCAGACCGCGTTGCCAGCCCTTGATGGGTAAGGATTTCGCCTGAAAGCGAGTTGAAATTTGTCAAAAAAAGTCATCAGTATTGCGATCTGTGTCTAGTTTCAGACAAGTTTTTTAATGGTTAAAGCGGTTTAGGTTTTGTACTAATTAATAAGCCACAACAGAATTAACAAATATTACTTCGCACAATAGACTTAAGACTGATATGCCGATGCAATCAGATGCTGTTTCACTGTAACGAGCAGAGCAGATAATTTGAATTGCTGATGATAAATTTGTGCTTTGCCTTTTTGTAGTAACACTTCGCACTTCTCCATGGTGATCTTACCGTCTTCGGCAGCAACATGAAGTCGTTTCTCGTCAGAATGACATCGTGTACGGCATCCAGCCTTTTCCAGACCGTCATTGGTATGGGGCCGTCGGTTTTCGGCACATAATCTGAAATCTTAATGCGGTTATGGCGATGGATATAGTGCGGGCAATTCGGAAACATATCTTCGACGCTGACTTTGACTACCAATTCGGCCTTGAGAAACAGCGCCAAATCAGCTGGTTCACGCCTGAGCTGAGCGGTGCCATGCAAGCGAACCCGGTGCGGGGTTTCAAATTCGATAAAGTACAAACCGACTTTTTGATTAGCATGGATATTACCCATCGAAAAGGCCATGCCGTTGCCACCAAGATTCGGGAAAGCCAGCGTTTGTTCATCTGTACTTTGAGATAACCGACGTCGCCACCTTTATAAGAACAGGTCGGAAAGCCGCAATGACCGGCGCTTGAAAAAAAGAAAAAATCACGACTTTCGATAAACGCCTGGTGCTGTTCCGTCACCGTATCGGTCAAAATCGCCTCGCTGACACGGTCGGCCAGTTTTTCTTTATCAAATTCCTGCTGTAGCTGGGATGCTGTGCGCCTTAGCGTTTGCTCAAGATTGTCTCGTTGCAATAATTGTCAGCCATTTGACCAATACGCCGACAGGCTGTCAGAGCCTCAGCATAGCAACCATGGACTGTTATGGGCGAAACGTTGTTGCAGGAAGTTGATTAAGGTTTCGCAACGTTTTGGCAGATAACGGCTGCCCGGTGTCACCGCATAAATTCCGACCGTGTCATCTGTCTGGAAATCTGCCAGCACTTTGACCAAATCACCGCTATTAATGGCTTGGTAACAAATGAAATCCGGTGAGCGAATCAAACCATGACCAGCGATAGCAGCCGCACACAAAAACTGACCATTATTGGCCAACATGCCGCTTTCAACGGTCAGTTCCATTCGAGTGCCATTATCCTGAAATGGCCAGGGCTCATGACGGCTACGATAGTGCAGGGCGATATGACCATTTTTTAACTCGTCGGGGTGTTTAGGCGTGCCATGTTGTTTTAAATACGCCGGGCTGGCACAGACCAGAATTCGGCTGTGTGACAGACGACGGGCTTTGAGACTGGAATCGGCTAACTGGCCAATACGGATCGCCAAATCAAAGCCATCGGCTATCATATCGACAAAACTATCGCTGAAATCCACATCCAATTGCAGTTGTGGGTGTTGTTCCTGAAAATCCAGCAACACTGGCATTAAATGTTCTAGGCCAAAAGATAGCGGCACAGCGATTCGTAGCCGACCGCTGAGCTCTGATTGGCTATCGGCAACCTGGCTCTCTGCTTCGGCAATATCATCCAGTAATCTTAAACAGGATTGGTAATAACGCTCACCGGCTTCCGTCAGGGTTTGTCGTCGGGTCGTACGCTGCAACAATGTCACATTAAGACGTGTTTCCAGTGCTTTTAAACGCCGGCTGACGGCTGATTTAACAGTATCTAATTGATCGGCTGCCTTGCTGATGCTGCCCGCCTCAACAATTCGCTTAAAGATTTGCATATCTTCGATGGTATTCATAGTTGCGCCTTTATTGTTCTTTTAATTTCAACAATAAGTTCTTTATAGCATGGTTTATCTATATTTTTATCACTATAGAATAATCGTCGTTATCCAAATTCACAGGAGTTTTGCCATGAAGAATGCATTATTATTAGTCAACGCCAGTAGCCGTTATCAGGATTCGTTGACGCGGGCTGTATCAGCAGAAATTGCACAATACCTGGCTTTAGAAAATGATTTAGTCATCAACGAGCGTGATGTCGCCGCTGGATTACCTTTTGTTGATGAACAATGGGTGAATGCCAATTTTACCGATGCATCAGAGCGTAGTGATGTGCAGCGACAAACCCTGACACAATCAGATCTGCTGGTAAAAGAGTTACATGCAGCGCGCCAACTGGTGATTGGCGTGCCGGTTTATAATTTTAGTATTCCAGCGACATTAAAAGCCTGGATTGATTTAGTCGCACGGGCACGAGAAACATTTCGTTATACCGAAAACGGGCCGGAAGGTGTGCTGAATACAGAAAAAGCCTATCTGGTAGCCGCTTCGGGGGGTGTACCGATTGGCAGTGATATGGATTTTGCCACTGGTTATTTACGACAAGTGCTGGGCTTTTTAGGCATTAACGATGTCACCGTTATTGACGCCAATCAGTGGTTAAAACAAAACGATCGGCAACAGCAATTAGCTGATTTGCAGGCAGTATAAGGAGCGCGACATGACAGAAGTACGTGAAGTCAAAAAATGGATCCATGGACAAATGACCTCGGATGGTGCCGGCGTCAGTTTAAGACGGTTAATCGCATCCCATGAGTTGGATATGCTTGATCCATTCTTGTTGTTTGACGCGTTTGGCAGCAGTAATCCGGATGACTATATCGCTGGTTTTCCGCCGCATCCGCATCGCGGTTTTGAAACGGTAACTTATATGTTAGCCGGCAAAATGCGTCATGAAGACAGTGCTGGCAATGCCGGTGTGATTGAAACCGGAGGGGTACAATGGATGACCGCTGGCAGTGGCATTATTCACTCCGAGAAACCGGAACAGAAAGAAGGTTTGCTGGCGGGATTCCAATTGTGGGTGAATTTGCCTGCGGAACAAAAAATGATGCGACCGCGTTATCAGGAAAAAGCTGCTGAGGAAATTCGTGAAGAACAGCGTGAAGGGGGGTTGCAGATTCGGGTAGTGGCTGGCGAGACCCGCCTGGGCACCCGAGGTGTTATCGATAATAGTTTTGTAGAGCCGACATATTTTGTCATAAATGCGCCAGCAAATAGCATGTTTGAAGACCAAATTCCGGCAGGGCATAACGCATTTATTTATGTTGCCAAAGGCCGGGTTCAAGTTGGAGATAAAGCCACTGCGGTACCAGAAAATGCTTTGGCGGTATTAACCGATGGCGATGCCGTGAAAATCCTTGCTGAAGCCGACAGTGTTTATATCGTCGTAGCCGGTAAACCCATCAATGAACCGGTAGAGCGTGCCGGACCATTTGTCATGAACACCAAGGCAGAGTTGGAACAAGCCTTTGATGATTATCGTAATGGCCGGTTTGCCTGATAGTATGAAGCCCGGTTCGCCGGGTTTTTTTCAGCAAGGCTATGAATGTTTTTCTGGTCGACTGATGCGATAAGGTGATTAACTCTAAACAGGCGGAGAATTCCATATGAATGTTGGTTCATTGCTGGATTACTGGTTCATCACCATTGCAGCGATGTTTGTCATCGTTAACCCCCTGACCACTGCCTTTATGTTTTTGTCCTTATTGCCGCGGACCAATGAGACTACGCGCAAAGCGGTGGCCAAACGATCGACTCTGGTTGCAACCGGTATATTTTTTGTTTTTGCAACATTGGGTGGTGTGATTTTCACGCTGTTTGGCATCACACTTGAAGCCTTTCGAATTGCCGGTGGTTTGATTTTATTTGGCATTGCCATGTCGATGATTCATAAAGGGCTGGACGAGGGCGAAGCCGCCAGTAATACCGATCAGGCCAACGAAGGGAAACTGGCACGGGATATCTCGGTTATTCCTTTGGCAATTCCATTTATGAGTGGGCCTGGTGCGATTGCCACAGTCATGATTTTGACCAGTGAGGCACCAACAATCTGGCATTTAATGCTGGTGTTTGTGTCGATTATTCTGACCACCGGCAGTTGTTATTTAGCAATGCGCTATTCGCATTATTTAGTGCGCTGGATTGGTGATACCGGTAAAGAAATTATTACCCGACTTTTCGGGATTATTCTGGCTGTAATTGCCGTGCAGTTTGTCATTAATGGTGTCATGGATGTTTATCTGAATTTGCCTGTGAAGTAGATATAAAAAAGCCCGGCTTGCCGGGCTTTTTGAGTGTTAAACCTTCAAATGTTATGAGGCTTTGTCTAAAAACGGATAATCGATATAGCCTTTTTCATCGCCACCGTAGTAGCTATCCGGATCAGGTTCATTAAGCGGCGCTTGTTTGGCAAAGCGTTCAGGTAAATCCGGATTAGCAATAAACAGCTGACCAAAAGAAATCAGATCAGCTTTGCCTTCAGCCAAGGCCTGGTTGCCGGTTTTATGATCATACTGACTATTGGTCATATAGACGCCATCCCATAATGCACGTAGCGAGCTGATTTCAAAATAGGGGCCGGCCACACCGGGTTTCTCAGCTCCCATTTCTGTGACATGCAAATAGCCAAGGTTAAATTTATTCAGTGCTTTAACGGTATAGCTGAAAGTCGCTTCAGGATTGGAATCATACAAATCATTAAACGGCTGTAACGGAGACAGACGCAGGCCGACCCGTTTTGGATCCCAGATTTCACAAACTGCTTCGGTGACTTCCATTAATAAGCGAGCACGGTTTTCAATGTTGCCACCATACTGATCGTCACGTTTATTGCTGCCATCACGCAGGAACTGATCCAGTAAATAGCCATTGGCACCATGAATTTCGACGCCATCAAAACCAGCCTCAATCGCACAACGCGCCGCATGACGGTATTGCTCGATAATGCGTGGTATATCTTCTGTTTTAATAGCTTGCGGGGTTTCGTAAGGTTTCATGCCTTCGTAGGTATAAACTTCACCGGCAGGTTTAATGGCTGATGGCGCCAGTGGCAACATATTGCCCGGTAACATGGAGCTGTGTGAAACGCGGCCACAATGCCAGAGCTGCATATAAATTAAGCCACCGGCTTGATGCACTGCGCTGGTGACTTTTTTCCAGCCAGCGACCTGTTTGTCACTGTGTATGCCCGGGGTTAACGGATAACCCAGCGCATCATCAGCGATCTGCGAGCCTTCGCTGATAATAAGGCCCGCACTGGCACGCTGGCGGTAATATTCCACATTCATATCATTGGGGCTGAGATCGCCCGGCGTGGCGCGGTTACGGGTTAAAGGTGCCATAACCATGCGGTTTTTCAATGTTAAGTCACCGATTTTAATCGGCGAGAGCAGGGTGATATCGTTCATGTATTACCTCTTATTGTGCGATGAATCTGGATGCCTAAATGCATTACTCAGTTGTCTGAGTGAAGCATTTATGGTCTGGAAATCGTTTTCACTGAAATTAGCAAAAACCTGTTGCAGCGTTTTCACGTGCAACGGGAAAATTTGTTCAAACAACGTTTGACCGGCCGGTGTCAGGCAAACGATGTAACTGCGGCGATCTTGTTTGCTCTGTTGACGGCGGAGCAGTGATTTGGCAATCAGCCGGTCGACAACGCCGGTTAGGGTACCTTTGGTTATCAGGGTTTTTTCGCAAAGCTGTTTGGGGGTCATACCTTCGGTATTCCCCAGTGTTGCGATGATATCGAATTGTGCCGGGGTCAGTTCAAACTGACGAATGTCATGTGCAGCAAAACATTCAAAACGTTGATAACAACGTGCCAGTTCCCGTAAGGTTTCAAAAAAAGCGTTTTGCGACATAAACCTGCAAAATAGTTCTAACTAAAACTATAATAGTTCTAGTCAGAACTAACTGTCAAACAAAAGCTTATTGTTCAGTGGTTTCGCTTTCTGCGGCGGCTTCCCGCTCAAGTATTTCTTGTTTGATAAATTCGAGATTCTCCGGCACCGGATCGCAGCTGCTGGCAGGTTTCATGCAACTGGCACAGGCATAAGCGTGCCAACTAGCGTCAATCACTTTATCGCGCAATTCCAGATCTTTAATTTGACCGGCAGTGCCTATCATCGACCGGGCACGGGTCAAAATATAATCATATTGACCTTTGCACTGCATCATTTGTATCGGATCGTCTTTTACTGTGTATTGCTGTTGAATTTCCATACCGGCTTGATAAAGGTACTTCATTTCAACAAAAACCAACTTCAACGGATCACCTTCGCCTAGCTGTGATATGGCGCCGGCCTGACTGATGCCGGGAATTAACATTAACAATACTGCCCAGATTTTCATTTCGCTCTCCCGTGAATTATCTTTATTTTTGTTTGTTTATATTACAACCCTTGTGAGGGTTTTGTGCACATTGTGGTTTCAGCGGGCTTAACGCCGGCTGAATGACGGCGTAAACTCTGAGTTATGAAAAACACTGATAAAGTTGTTTATCAAACCGGCCTGGGAAGTTTAGGCCCTGTTTTGGTTGCCATGACAGATAAAGGTATCTGCGCCGTGTTATTCAGTGCTGCGGAATCCACACTAGTGGCGGATTTGTTGAGACGTTTTCCCAAAGCGAGGCCTGCTGAAAACAACCTTCTTAGCGGAACATTGCAACAGGTCATTAACTTCATAGAATCGCCGAATCAACCTATGACCTTGCCACTGGATATGCAGGGCAGTGACTTCCAGCAGCACGTATGGCGTGCTTTGCTGGCCATTCCGGCCGGCGAAAAACGCAGCTATTCGCAACTTGCCGAGCAACTTGGAAAACCCAAAGCGTATCGGGCCGTGGCCAATGCCTGTGCCCAAAATCCGATAGCGGTGTTGGTGCCTTGTCATCGGGTCGTGCATAAATCCGGCAACGCTTCAGGCTATTACTGGGGCATTGAAACTAAACAGACACTGCAAAAACGCGAGGCTGGTCAATAATTGCAAACGGCTGATTTATTTTCACAAGATTCGCCCTGCCTTGAAATCGCCAGCGATGTTTATCTGCTCAAGCATTTTGTGGCAAATGAGGCATCGCAGCTTTTGTCGGCGATTGATGACATATTTTCACAAGCGCCTCCACGGCAAATGCAAACGCCGGGTGGTTATATGATGTCAGCGCGTATCACTAATTGTGGCCCGCTGGGTTGGGCAACGGATCGGCAGGGTTATCGTTACAGTGAAGTTGATCCGATTACCGGCCAGCCCTGGCCAGCCATGCCAGCGTTATTTAAAGCGTTAGCAAATAGGGCGGCAGCGATGGCCGGCTTTGAAAATTTTCAGCCCGATGCCTGTTTGATAAATGAGTATTTGCCGGGCGCAAAAATGGGCCTGCATCAGGATAAGGACGAACTGGATTTCAGTCAGCCGATTGTGTCGTTTTCATTGGGACTGCCGGTGACGTTTCAGTTCGGTGGTGAGAAACGCAGTGATGCCAGACAAAATATTTTGTTATCGCATGGCGATGTGATTGTCTGGGGCCGTCAAAAACGGTTGCATTATCACGGTGTGCTGACATTAAAAAACGGCGAACATCCTTTAACAGGGGCGCGCCGTATTAACCTCACATTTCGCAGGGCTTGCTGATTAGGCGAGGCCCACTTTTCTGGTCAGTTCCATGGTACGCATGCTGTAACCCCACTCATTGTCATACCAGGCAAAGATTTTTACCTGCGTGTCATGGGTCACCATGGTCGACAGTGCATCAATAATGCCCGAGCGTGGATCACCTCTGAAATCAGTGGAAACCAGTGGCCTCTCTTCGTAACCAAGTATGTCTTTAAGATATGTTTGGGCGGCTGTTTTAAGTAATTGATTGACGTCTTCGACCGTGGTTTTTTGTTTCACTTCGAACACACAGTCGGTCAATGAAGCATTGGCCAGTGGGACGCGGACGGCATGGCCATTGAGGCGGCCTTTCAGCTCAGGAAAAATTTCGGTAATCGCCGTGGCACTGCCTGTGGTGGTGGGGATCAGATTATTGCCGGACATCCGCGCCCGACGCAGATCTTTATGCGGCGTGTCCATGATTGATTGTGTATTAGTCAAATCATGGATTGTGGTGATCATGCCATGCGCAATGCCCAGTTGTTCATGAATAACCTTAACCACCGGTGCCAGGCAATTGGTAGTGCAGGAAGCTGCAGTGACAATACGGTGTATTGCCGGATCAAATAAATGATCGTTAACGCCCATGACCACATTTAAAACACCGTCTTGTTTGACAGGGGCGGTGACCACCACGCGCTTAACACCCTGATCCAGATAGTTTTGTAAAAGCGCCGAATCACGCATTTTGCCTGAGGCTTCAATGACCACATCACAAGCTGACCAATCGGTGTCGTTAATCGCTTTATTGGCAGTAAAACGAATCTTTTTGTCGCCAATCAAAAGATGTTGCGCATCACTGTCAGCTTCATATTGCCAGCGTCCATGCACAGAATCGAAATTCAGTAAGTGGGCGAGGGTGGCTGCGTCGGCAGCCGGATCATTGATTTGCACAAATTCAATATCTGGCCAATCCCAGGCGGCGCGCAGACATAAACGACCAATCCGGCCAAAACCATTAATACCTACTTTGAGCGTCATCAAAAACCTCTGAATAGTGTTGAACTAGCTTTCAGCAGCAAATTGTGGAAGGCTGAATGCATTTGTTATCAGCGCTTATGGCGTTTTTTGGGCTTTGCAGCCCTGCCTGAATAATGGCTTGTGCCCAGTCAGGTAAGGCCGGATGCAATTGGTAAAACACCCATTGGCCTTGACGACGATCTATCAGCAGATTGGCCTCGCGAAGCAGCGCTAAATGTCGGGAGATTTTGGGTTGGCTGGTATTAAGGGCTTGCGTCAGATCACAGACGCATAACTCACCTTGTTCAGCAATCAGTTGAACGCATCGTAGCCGGGTATCATCAGCCAGTGCTTTATGAAGTTGCAGCACATCCATAATACAATTCACCAATAAATATATGAATAATCATATATATGAAAAACCGAATGTCAATCGATTAATTTCAGAAGCTGCTCGTCCAATTGGATTTGATCACCCGCTACCAGCTTGCGGGCTTTGCGGGTCTCAATTTCACCGTTAACTTTGACATGGCCTTCAGCAACCAGCTGTTTGGCCTCTGCACCGCTACTGGCAAGGCCCTCAAACTTTAATACTTTAAATAAGGCTACCGGGCTGCTGAGCAGCTTTACTTCTGTAATCGATTGAGTCATGAGCGACACCTTAAATCAGAAAAATTGCCAAATGGCAGCTATTTTTTTAAATATAGATAAGCGCATAATCACGACGTTATCAAAGGATTGGATATGAAGCTTATCGTTAATTTAATGCAATTATTAATTATTGCCGTGTTGATATACCCGTTTTTTTATTTATGGGAGACGGACAAAATTGAGACATTATGTGATGAATTTGCCATTGGAACGCCGGCAGAAGAAATTATTGCTAAGGCCGATCGATATTTTTTGAAATGGCATGAGAAACGAGTATCTGATACCGAAAAATGGCATTTACAGATTATTTCCCGGGCATCTTTAGGTGGGCTTACCTGCGATATTAAAGGCATGGGCAAAAAAATGTCGTCCGCCCATATTATTGAAGGCGCGGATACACCCTGAAATGTATCCGCGTTAATCCTAAATAGCGCCGGATGCGAAATTAATCAGAATACCTGCTGCAACCGCTGAACCAATGACACCAGCGACATTTGGGCCCATCGCATGCATCAGCAGGAAGTTATGTTTATCCGCTTCAAGCCCTAACTTGTTTGATACCCGTGCGGCCATCGGTACGGCGGATACACCGGCGGAACCAATCAAAGGGTTAATCGGTTCTTTGATGAGTTTGTTGAGAATTTTCGCCATGATAACGCCCGATGCGGTACCAATCGAAAATGCCACCATACCCAGTAATAGAATACCCAAGGTAGTTGGGTTCAGGAATGATTCAGCGTGGAGCTTTGAGCCAACGGCTAACCCTAAGAAAATAGTAACGGTATTGATTAACGAGTTTTGCGTGGTGTTGCTTAAACGATCCACTACAGCACATTCTTTCAGTAAATTACCAAAACAGAACATCCCTAATAGCGGTGCAGCATCAGGCAATAAAAACGCCACCAGAATCAATAGTACTAATGGAAAAACAATTTTTTCCCGCTGCGATACCTCACGCTGCTGGTGCATGCGAATTTTGCGTTCTTTTTCGGTGGTCAAAGCACGCATGATAGGTGGCTGAATCAGTGGTACTAACGCCATATAAGAGTAGGAGGCTACGGCAATCGCGCCGAGCAAATCTGGCGCTAATTTACTGGCGACATAAATCGATGTCGGGCCATCAGCACCGCCAATAATGCCGATTGCTGCAGCATCCGCCAGACTGAAATCAAATATGCCAAAGGCTGACAGTAATACCGCACCCATTAAGGTTGCGAAGATACCAAACTGAGCAGCAGCACCTAAAAATAACGTTTTCGGATTGGCTAATAGCGGCCCAAAGTCGGTCATTGCGCCAACGCCCATGAAAATAATCAGTGGGAAGGCACCGCTTTCGATACCGATGACATAAAACATATGCAAAATGCCACCAGGCTCGGCCATACCTGCAACAGGAATATTGGCTAACACCGCACCAAAACCAATTGGAACTAATAGCAATGGTTCAAAGTTTTTCTTGATGGCAAGATACAGCAGCAACATGCCTATCAAGATCATAACACCTTGCCCGGCTTGCATTTGATGTATGCCAGTAGCATCCCAGAGTTGTTGTAGTTTATCCATGTTCAGCCTTTACGCGATGGTTACAAGGACGTCACCGACTTTGGTGGTATCGCCTGGTTTAACAAAGACACCTGCAATGGTGCCGGCTTTCTCAGCAACGATCTGGGTTTCCATTTTCATGGCTTCCAGAATCAACAACACATCGCCTTCTTCGACTTTTTGTCCGGAAGAAACCAATACTTTCCAGATATTACCGGATAACGGCGCTTTGACCGGCTCACCCTCACCGACGGGTTCAGCTTTTGGTTTGCTGGCTACCTGACTGATGTCACCACCTTCATTAACTTCAACGACATACTGTTCGCCGTTGACACTAATAGTGTAGGTTTCTGACCCGGTTTTAGCGGTTTTCGATGTGGTGGAAGCCGTTGCAGACTCTATTGTGGGGGCCGGTTCGAAAGCTTCCGGGTTATTGCGGTTTTTCAGGAATTTCAGTGCTGTCTGGTGGAAGAGGGCGAAGGTCAGCACGTCATCGATTTTTTGTTCACCCTCGGCGAGTTCGAAGCCATCTTCCTCAGCGAGCTTGTCCAGTTCAGCAGTAATAGCATCAAGTTCTGGTTTGATGTTGTCGGCGGGACGGCAAGTGATGGGTTGTGCGCCTTCCAGAACCCGATCCTGCAGTTCTTTATTAAACGGTGCCGGTGCAGCGCCGTATTCACCACGCAGCAGTGCCTGCGTTTCTTCGGTAATTGTTTTATAGCGTTCACCGGTTAAAACGTTGATGACTGCCTGCGTACCAACGATTTGTGAAGTAGGGGTGACCAATGGGATAAAACCAAGATCTTCCCTTACCCGCGGGATTTCTTTTAAAACTTCATCCATACGATCCAGTGCATTTTGCTCACGCAACTGGTTTTCCATATTGGTCAACATGCCACCCGGTACCTGTGCGACCAGAATACGCGCATCCACACCACGCAGTGAGCCTTCAAAGGCTGCATATTTTTTCCGGATTTCACGGAAATAAGTGGCGATTTCTTCGAGTAATTCGATATTAAGGCCGGTATCGCGATCAGTGTCTTTAAAAATAGCAACAACCGATTCGGTGGCCGAGTGACCATAGGTCATCGACATGGATGAAATGGCACTGTCGACATTATCAATGCCAGCTTCAACACATTTCATAATGGTGGCGGTTGATAAGCCCGTGGTGGCATGAGATTGCATGTGAATGGGGATAGAAACGGTTTCTTTGAGACTGGAAACCAGTTCAAATGCTTTGTAAGGCGTTAACAAACCAGCCATATCTTTAATGGCTAAAGAATCGGCACCCATTTCTTCGATGCGTTTCGCCATATCGAGCCACATTTGCAGATCATGAACCGGGCTGATGGTGTAGGCCATGGTGCCTTGTGCATGTTTACCCGTTTCAAGTACCGCTTTAATGGCAACTTCCAGATTGCGGGGGTCGTTCATGGCATCAAAAACACGGAACACATCAACACCATTAACAGCGGCGCGTTCAACAAATTTGGCTACGACATCGTCGGCATAATGCCGGTAACCCAAAAGATTCTGACCACGCAGCAACATTTGTTGCCTAGTGTTGGGCATAGCTTCTTTTAAGCTTCGGATCCGATGCCAGGGATCTTCACCTAAATAACGAATACAGGCATCAAATGTGGCGCCGCCCCAGCTTTCAACTGACCAGAAACCCACCTGATCCAGTTTATCTGCAATTGGCAGCATATCGTCCAACCGGAGGCGGGTGGCAAATAAAGATTGATGGGCGTCGCGCAGCACGACATCAGTGATTCCCAGGGCTTGCTTTTTATCAGTCATGACGGGGCCTTAAACTAAGTTCAGTGATGGCGAGAGCATTATTTATGCTTGGCGCGGTAACGGTGAATGGCACCGGATAAAACGCTGATAAGGTTGCTGTCTTTAGAGGCGTTGCTGGGCTCTGAGGAAGCACCCAGCACTGCGGTGGGTGCAGGAACACCCTCAGCTGGCAGTATGCCAACGCGTTTTTCGTAGAAAGTGATTACCCGTGACATCAGGGCAGTCGCCATGACCAGTAGGGTCAAAAATACAAAAACAAAGCCCATGCCTATCAGCATGAGATTAAAGCCTTCTGCGATAAAATTGTCCGCATTCATTTTCCGTCTCCGCTATCAGGACGGCTTAACTATCCAAACTCAATTTGAATAAATCGCTTTCGGGATCAGATAGTTAAACCAAAATAGCCGCGCATTATAGCATTCTTGGTCAGCCTCACCTATTCCTATGAGCAAAACGCAGCAAGAAAATGTTTGCAGCAGTTGACAAAATGGTCAACTGAATAGCGTAAAAGTCTGCATTAAAAATGAACTGGCGAAAAATTTTTGCAGTCCTATACTGATACTGTTTTCTCAAGGCAAAAATTAACAGCAGGAGCACTATTTAATATGACACCCGGCAGCGATGATTTATGGTTTTTGCCGTTAGGCGGCTGCGGGGAAATCGGCATGAATCTGAACCTTTATGGCCACAATGGCCGTTGGTTAATGGTCGATTGCGGTGTCACTTTTGAGTCGGAAACCGATATTGATGGTCTGCCCGTGCCTGGTCGCGCCCATGTACAGATGGCCGATCCACAGTTTATTGCCGATCGACATACATTGTTGGATGGTTTGGTTATCACCCACGCACATGAGGACCATGTCGGGGCGGTAGCATATTTGTGGCCACAGTTGAAATGTCCTGTTTATACCACGGCGTTTACTGCCGAAATTTTGCGTCGCAAATTGGCGGAAGCCGACCTGCTTGATCAGGTGCCACTAATTATTATCGATCCTGCAGAAAAACGTCAGATTGGGGTGTTTGAATTACGCTGGTTACGTTTGACGCATTCTATTCCCGAGCCATTTGCTTTATTAATCAGCACGCCGGCGGGCAAGGTTTTTCACACTGCTGACTGGAAGCTTGACAAAGCGCCGGTACTGGGCTTGCCCTACAATGCTAAAGACTTTCAGGATCTGGCCAATCATGAAGTGAATGCCATGGTCTGTGATTCGACCAATGCCAATGTACAGGGCTGGTCGGCGACAGAGGCGAGTCTGCATAAAGGCTTGTTGAAACATATTGGGCAAGCCAAAGGCCGGGTAGTGGTTACTTGTTTTGGCAGTAATATTGCCCGCTTACATACGCTGGCCAATATTGCCCAGCAAACCGGCCGGCATATCGGTTTATTAGGCCGCTCTTTGCTGAATACTTTATCGGCCGCCAAAGCCACCGGCTTTTGGAATGGTGCCGAAACGCTTGTTGATCCGGCATATCTTTCTTATTTGCCAAAACATACCGTGTTATTGATCGCCACCGGTAGTCAGGGTGAGCCGCGAACGGCACTCAATCGTCTG
>JAWWAG010000031.1:0-19488 GCA_033721795.1 Methylophaga sp.
ATTTATATTGATGATGGTCATCGCGGTCATTGCCCGCCGGGCCATGCCAAAAAAGGTCATTGTTAATTTTTTGATTAATTATGAGCCCGGCAAGTCCGGGCTTTTTTATATCTGCCGTGAATGAATTCAGGATTATGATTGTCTGTGAATGATATGAATCAATAACAGATATAACGATGCATAATACTTTTTTGGCAATTTTATTAAGTGTATTTGTCACGGCGCCACTGGCTGGTGAGATGCAGCGCGGCACTATAACCAGTTGTGCCTATCAGGCAGGGACTGCCTATCAAATCCAAAATATCCGCCAAACGGAAGGTGATGACTGGCCCGCTTTTGAAGCCAACATCAAACAGATTTACAGCGAATCACAAGGTCGCGAAGATTTGTTGGTCATTGCCAAACGAGTGTTTATTTATCCCGCTGATAAATCGCTTGAATTTATCCATGACGAAATCCTGAATGCCTGTATTGCCCGCCAGCAAGGCACCGAAGCCAAATTTTAACCGGCTATTTACAGCGCCCCGAAATGATTGCAGTCAATATGGATTTGGTGCATGCTCAGTGAAAAAAGCAATGGAAAGACTGCCATGCGAGTACCTACCATTCCCTCAAATGAGACTGAGCGCCTGCATGCACTGTATGCCAGCCAGTTACTTGATTCCGAATATGAAGCGATTTTCGATAATCTGACGGCACTGGTCAGTAAGATTTTTGACGTGCCGATCGTTGCTATTTCATTGGTCGACAGCGATCGGCAGTGGTTTAAATCAATTTACGGTTTAGATGTTTGTGAAACCAGCCGTGATATATCTTTTTGCGGCCATGTGATTTCTGATAACCACCCTTTGATTATTGAAAATGCACTTAATGATGAACGCTTTGCAGATAATCCGCTGGTTACAGGTGATCCGAAAATTGTGTTTTATGCCGGCGTGCCGCTACGTTTCACCCATGCTGAAAAGACCTACAATATTGGTACTCTGTGCATTATTGACACGCAACCCCGACAACTGAGCGACGAACAACTAAAAATTCTCAAATCCTTCGCCTATCAGGTTGAATCTTTAATCGAAATGCGGTTGCCTTGCCTCAAATTCGAATCACTGCGTGATGATTTGGCCGCAGATAATGTCACCTTCGATGTCATAAAGGATAATCTTAAGAAGTTGCGATCGTTGTCCGACACCGATCCATTAACCGGCCTGCGTAATCGCCGTTCATTGGAGCATTTTGTGCAAACTGCCTGGCAACAGGATAAACGCAAAAACAATATTGCTTTAATGCTGATTGATCTTGATGGCTTTAAAGCGGTCAATGACCAATTTGGCCATAGTGATGGTGATAAATTGCTCGTTTCTGTCGCGAAACATCTCAAAAAACTGGTTCGTGAAAATAATGACTATATTGCCCGTTATGGCGGAGATGAGTTTGTACTGGTGGCATTTAACCTTGATGATAATAGTCTGACAGTCTTGTTGGAAAAGCTGAAATCTGCCTTTAAAATAAAAAATGACAAGTTATCGTCTATCACGATATCGATTGGTGCGGTATTAACTGATAATAGAGAATACAACTGCAAAAAACTGATCCAACTTGCCGATGAGCAGCTTTATATCGCCAAAAAATCCGGCAAAAACCGATTTGAGATCAATCTGTTAAGTTAACGATCCTGCTGGCGCTGCTCGCGAGAAACCAAGCGCTGGTAGGCCTCGGCTTCATGATGCACATCGTCAATCAAACCTCGATGAATCGCCACTGAAATCGCTTCCTGATTATGAAAGCGGCCACCTTCTTTAAAAATCAAATCGAGTAATTGCCTGGGTGACATATCCAGATAACGCGACAGTTGTTGTGATTCCTGAGAAAACTTTTCCAGCACTTCCGGGTGCGAATGCTGAATATTGAGAATGGCCAGATTGTCGATGATGCTCAGCTCTTTAAAGGTCTCGTCACTAAGCCCATTACTTTGTACAAAACGCAGACTGGTGAGACCCGTCAATTGATGAAAGGTGTTTTGCACCAGATTCAGATCAGCGCCGCGGCCGGCCAACGCGACTTTTAACGCTTTAAGCCGGTGCCGGGCCAGAATAATGATATTTTGCTCAAGCTGTTGATTCGTCATATCTGAGGAAACTCGCTACGATTGAATACCTGCCATCGTGTTATTACAGTGACCTTTATTACTACAGCCTGACAAGTTTTTTATCAAAAAAAAAGCCCCGCATATTGGCGAGGCTTGATTTGGCTGAACAAAGGCTTGTAGCTACCAGGCAGACTCACCTGTTTCAGGATCATACATTTCGTGGTGAATTTTATTGCGGTTGGCAATTAACTCATCAATCGACGGTGCATTGCTCATTGCCCGTTTAATGGCCAGTTTCATCGCTTCATAGTTGGTGCGATACAGATCTTTACGATCAACATCCGGATTGGCGACCGCATCCGGTGCAATCCACAACATCGCAACAATGCACAAATCATCAGCATGCTCTTTCGGAATGACGCCTTCAATGACGCTATCCAATACAGCATCAGCCACGGCAGATTGAACCGGACCACCAAATAATGCCACATAAGCACCGGACTTAATGGTGACTTTGGGCACCATTAAAGTCGCTGGTTTCACTTGCTGATTGGTAGCACGGATGGCAAACATCCGGGTATGGCCTTCCGTTTGCCCCATCAAGTTGGCAAACGCGTGACCTGCCGGACCTTTAGTACTGCCAATTAAAATTTCCGGCATCGCATCGGTACCCTGATCATCGCTGGCAAATACAGTGGCTTCAGCGGTTCTAAACCAGACTGGTTCTGACATATTCATTACTCCAAGAATTAAAAAAACGCGCCATCATAGGTTGTGACAGCACCAGTGGCAAGCATTAACCATTGATGTGTTCAACGGCAATCATCACGCCCACCAGAATTAAAATCAAGCCACCAAGGATTTCAGCCTTATCACCCACTCTCTGGCCCAGTACCCTGCCCAGCATTACGCCAACAGTAACCATCAAAAAAGTACAAAAGCCAATCACTGCCGCAACCAGAAAAATGTTCACCTCTAAAAATGCGAGACCAACGCCAACTGCCATGGCATCAATACTGGTGGCAAAACCGGTTAAAGCCAGACTCCAAAAGCCCTGAGCCCGTTTTTCGCTCTCCGCCTCATCACCGGTACCGGTATAGCCGTTGTAAATCATATGCAAGCCCAGGCCAGATAATAAAACCAGGGCGATCCAGTGATCCCACTCCTGCACCAGACTGGTCGCTGCCTGACCAATCAACCAGCCGATAACCGGCGTAATGGCCTCAATGACGCCAAAAATCACGCCGATCCGCAACGCGCTGGTAAGGCTTGGATTGCGCAGCGCAATACCTTTACCGATCGCTGCGGCAAAAGCATCCGTGGACATGGCAAAACCAATAAAAATGATCGAAATTATGTTCATTGTGTTGCGTCATCCATGGTTTGGCGTGCCTCGCGAATAATTTGCATGCCGCCTCTCATAACAACTAATCCAACAATAAGACCAATCATTAAATCTGGAATACGGGAATTTAAAATCATTACTAAAAAACCACTTAAAACGACACCAATATTAGCGATCACATCATTGGCTGCAAAAATCCAACTTGCCCACATATGTATTTCACCTTTTTTATACTTAGCAATAATTGCCAAACAAATTAAGTTTGCAATTAGAGCAACAAGGCCCACCAGAACGATATAAGTTGCCTCAGGATCACTGCCGAAGATTAAGCGCCTGACTACTTCAACAATAACCATTAGGGCAAGCAATATCTGCAATATTCCACTCAGCGACGCAACTCTCGCTTTGTCAATTAACGTACGGCCAACAGCATATAAAACAACGGCGTAAACCGCTGCATCAGCGAACATATCTAGCGAATCTGCTGTCAACGCCGAAGAACTGGCTAATAGTCCTGCCGTAAATTCGAACAAAAACATTGCACCGTTAATAGCAAGCAACCACGCCAGCGCAGTTTGTTGGCTTGCATTGGTATTATCGAGTCCGCAATTGCCTTTAGTCATTACATTCTGCCAAGCAACGTTGCCAGTTATTTTGCTTTGTAAACCAAACGGTAGAGCGCCGGCAAAATAATCAACGTTAAAATCGTTGAAGAAATAATCCCCCCAACCACCACGGTTGCCAGAGGCCGCTGGACTTCTGCGCCGGTGCCGGTATTCAACGCCATCGGTAAAAAGCCCAGACTGGCGACTAATGCCGTCATTAAAACCGGTCGCAAGCGTTGCATCGCACCATCATAAATAGCGTTAAGCAAATCCAACCCTTCATCACGCAATTGCCCGATAAATGACAGCATGACAATGCCATTTAAAACTGCAATGCCAGACAGGGCAATAAAGCCAACGGCGGCTGAAATCGATAACGGCATATCGCGTAAAACCAGCGCAATAATACCGCCGGTCAGTGCCAGAGGCACACCGGTAAAAATCAGCAACGCATCGCGCAAAGATTTAAAAGCAGTGAACAGTAACACCAGAATCAGCAATAATGTCAGCGGTACCACAATCATCAATCGATTTGATGCCGACTCCAGTTGTTCAAAGGTACCGCCGTATTCCACCCAATATCCGGCCGGTAAATTCACCTGTTCAGGTAATTGCAGCTGGGCATCGGCGATAAAGGAGCCTAAATCACGTTCAACGACATTGGCGCTGACAATGACATTACGTTTACCACTTTCGCGGTTGATTTGGCTCGGTCCTTTGACTTCCTGAATGTCAGCCACTTCACCCAGCGGCACATATGACAACTCCGGATCACCATTCGCTGGTAAGGCAATGGGCAATTTTTTCAGATAATCGACATCACGGCGCAATGATTCATCGATCCGTAAAACGAGTCGAAAACGTTTATCACCCTCGTATATCAGCCCCAGATCCTGACCGCCGATGGCCGTTTGCAGAATACGTTGCAAGGCAACAATATCCAATCCCAATAAGGCCAGATGATCCCTTTGCGGATTAATCGACAGCATCGGCAAACCTGATACCTGTTCCATACGGACATCACTGGCGCCTTCAATTTGTGCCAATGCTGTTGCAGTTTGCTCACCAAGAGATTTCAAAGTCTCCAGATCATCACCATAAATCCGAATCGCGACATCCGATCGCACGCCGGCAATCAGCTCGTTAAAGCGCATTTCAATTGGCTGGGTAAATTCGTAATTATTGCCCGGCACCGCTTGAACGGCCCTACGCAATCGGGCAAGAAACGCCGCTTTGGTCTGATTGGGATCAGCCCACTCTGACTGTGGTTTAATGATTAAATAAGTATCGGCAACACTGGGCGGCATGGGATCGGTGGCAATTTCCGGCGTACCGATTTTTGAGAACACCCGTTCAACTTCATCAAATTCCCGAATCACGGATTCCAGCTGGTTTTGCATTTGCACCGATTGTTCAAGCCCGGTGCCGGTGACCCGTAATGCATGTAATGCAATATCGCCTTCATCAAGCTGGGGCAGGAACTCACTGCCCAATTTGCTACCCAACTGGGCTGTAAATACTACAAACACGACCGCACTGAAAATCAGCAGTACTGGCAGTTTCAGCGCCAGTTTAAGAAATGGCCGGTAAATAAACCGCGCGCCGTGCATCAACCAGTTTTCTTTTTCTGACACTTTGCCCGTGACAAAAATGGCGACCGCTGCCGGCACAAAGGTTACTGCAAAAATCAGCGCGCCAGTGAGGGCTGCCACTACGGTAAACGCCATGGGTTGAAACATCTTGCCCTCAATTCCGCCCAGCGCAAACAATGGCAAATACACCAGCATAATAATCAGCACACCAAAGACCGCCGGGTTAAACACTTCACGGGTACTTTCGGTCACTTCTTTTAAACGTTCCGGCAAGGTTAATAATCGGCCCAACCTCTGCTGTGCCTGACCTAACCGGCGCAGCGCATTTTCAACAACGATGACGGCACCATCAACAATCAGACCAAAATCAATGGCGCCCAAACTCATCAGATTGCCGGAAACTTTATTACTGACCATACCGGTAACAGCAAATAACATACTCAATGGAATAACCATCGCAGTAATCAGTGCAGCCCGGAAATTACCCAGTAATAAAAACAACACAATAATGACCAGCAAGGCACCTTCCAGCAGGTTTTTCTGTACGGTCTTTATGGTTTTTTCGACGAGCGTGGTGCGATCGTAAACTGCCTCCGCGACCACGCCCTCTGGCAAGCTCTGATTAACCTGTTCCAGCCTCTCAGCAACGGCTTTTGCCACAACACGGCTATTTTCACCGAGCAGCATAAACGCCGTGCCGAGGACTGTTTCCTTTCCATTCAGTGTCGCCGCACCCGTTCGTAATTGTTTGCCAAAATAGACATCGGCAACATCACGCACCCGGACCGGTGCATCATCAAGTCTACGAATTACGACATTACGAATATCGTCGAGATTTTGCAGTTGGCCCGGTGAACGGACCAGCCATTGTTCGCCATTACGCTCGATATAACCAGCACCGACATTCTGATTATTGCGTTGCAATGCATCGGCCAAATCAGCCATGCTGATCTTGTAAGCCAGTAATTTGCCGGGCTTGGGTGCCACCTGATATTCGCGCTCAAATCCGCCCACACTGTTTATTTCAGTCACACCGGGCACTTTCACCAGCTGCGGCCGAATGATCCAGTCCTGAATTGTGCGTAAGTCTTCAGCCGTATAGGGTTTGCCGTCCTCTGTCAGTGCCCCGTCTTCGGCGTGAATCGCATAGGTAAAAATCTCGCCTAAGCCACTGGCTACCGGTCCCAGTTTAGGCTCAGCCCCAGGTGGTAATTCCCCACGAATCCTTTGCAGGCGCTCACTGATTTGCTGACGGCCCCGATAAATATCCACCTCGTCATCAAAGACTACCGTGACCTGCGATAAGCCATAGCGCGAAATGGATCGGGTGTAATCCAGATCCGGCAAGCCGGCCATGGCGTTTTCCACAATATATGTGACCCGCTGTTCGGATTCCAAAGGCGAAAAACCGGGGACTTCGGTATTGATTTGTACCTGATTATTCGTGATGTCAGGTACCGCATCAATGGGTAACTGCAGGGTGTTATAAACCCCTACGCCGGCAATAAGCAGGGTTATCAGCATTACCAGCCAGCGCTGCTGCACGGCAAAACGGACTATTACATCAATCATGTTCTGCTCCTAATGTGCATGCGAGGCGCCATCTTTCAGCACCTCCGCTTTGAGCAGAAAGCTATTACCCGTGACATATTCCGTGGCCGGTTTTAACCCACTTGTGATCTCGACATAAGTCTTATCACGACGTCCCAGTTCAACCATACGTACTTCAAAGGTATTGCCATAACGGGCAAACACGACCGGCCTGTCTCGAAAACTTTGCAGTGCGCTTCGTTTAACCGCTAATTCAACGTCAACCTTGTCAACGGTGACTTCAGCATTGATATGCATCCCGGGACGCCAATACCCATCAGGATTATCAATCACCGTTCGGGCACGGGCAATATGACCACCGGTCATTTTCGGTGAGATATAGCTGATTACGCCTGATGCCTGTTCATGACCATGCAAATCATGAACGGTCACATCCATCCCCTCTTGTAGTTGTTCAATATCCTGTGGAAACATCGACATATCGACCCAGACCTGACTGAAATCGCTGATTTCCATCAGATTGCCGATAGCCGAGTGATCGCCGGCTTTCACCAGTCGTTTGGTGACTTCACCACTGGCCGGACTATTAACATCATAGCTTTTCAGTGTTTGTTGATTACGCACAGTCAGCAGTCGCTGGCCTTTTTTGATGTTATCCCCAGTATTCACATACACCGCTTCGACAATGCCCGGATAAGGCGCATAAACGCGAAACTGCCGATCTTCGGCAGGCGCAATGACGCCATACAAATTATTGGTAATATTCAACGTTTTTGGTCCGGCCACTGCGGTCTGAATGGCTGATGCTTCGATTATTCGTGGGTTTAGTGTTGCCCGGCCCTCAAAACTCTCGTAGTGCCAGTGATATTCTTCGCCCTGATATCTGGCAACGATTTCGACATCGTAGGAATGTGGTTCAGTGATGATAGTATCGCCCAGCAGATAATCCTTTTCTGGACTGAAATCTATTACATCCTGCTGACCACCGAGCCGGTTCAGCGTGACGGTCAGTTCGATATTCTGCGGGTCAAGCAGTTGCTCTTTGTGATATGCATAAACGCGCATTTCCGGTGGCATGCCCTGTTCATAAACAGTGATTTCCAGACTAAAGTCATTCGCTTGTAATAAGCGACCATGATGTGGCCCTTCGGCAGTTTCGGTTTCAGCAGCATCATGATCATGACCACCGGCCGCATAAGTGACCGGGCCTATTAACAGCATCAGCAAAAACAAAAATGGATAAGCTTTCATCGGTTATTCCTGTAAATCATTGCTGGCTGGGGATTGACTCAATACATTACCGGTCAGTCTTTCCAACTCAAGCATTTGTAAATGCACCGCGGTTTGTGCCTCAATCAGTTCTCGCTCAACGGCAAATAATTCACTTTGTGCATCTACCCATTGCAATACGCTGTATTGACCCAGTTCATAACCTTCAGCAGTACTGTCCAAAAGTGCATTGGCTATTGGCTGTAAATCCCTTTTTAATGATTGACTGAGCGCCAGATTGTTTTGCATGGCAATGCGAATTTCTGCCAGTGCCAGTTCTATCTGCGTAACCGTTAATTGCATCGCCCGAAGCTCTTGCTGAAATTCAGCGTTGGCACGGGCAATATTGCCCTGATTACGATCATTAAATTGCAACGGCATCGAAAAACTAAACACCAGCGCATGGTCATTGACGCCTTCCATCCGCCGGATGCCAGCGCTAACTGTGATATCAGCCTCAGCTTGTGCTTCAGCGAGAGATATTTGCGCTTCCCGCAAACGTGATAAAGCATGAACTTGCAAATAGGCTGGCGTTTGCGATATTGCCTGATTCAGGACTTCTGTTTCCGGCACGGCCGGTAACACTGCTAATTCACCGGTTAAAGCTTCAAAATCGACCGTAGCCGCCCAATTCGCTGCTAATTTCTGATAGGCCAGTCGCCGCTCATTACGCAGTTGCTTTTGATGGTTTTCAGAACGCGCCACCCGTAACTGCATACGCAGCACATCTGCGCTGCCCACAGCACCGGCATCAGCACGGTGCTTAATCACTTTTAGCGCTGCCTTTTCTTTATCAACACGTCGCTGACTCCAATCAAGCATCGCATCAAGCCGCAACGCCTGATAAAAATGCCTTAAAGTTTGCGCAACCACATCCAGCCGCTGTATTTCGTACTGTTGTTGTAGTGCCGGCAGACGCGCATTGGCGACATGAATCCGTTGCTGTCGCTTGTCACCCATTTCAATCAACTGGCTCAGCGACAAAGTCAGCTCTGCACCACTTAAAAAGCGGCTGTTCCCAGTGCCCAAAACATTTTCCAAATCTGCTTTAAAAGTCGGGTTAGGCTTTAATTCAGCCTGTAACACATCGGCTTCAATTGCTCTTTGTTGATAGGGAAAATGCTGTAAAGCCGGACTGTGCAGCAGCGTTTTTTCCACAGCATCAGCAGGGGTTAACACCTGCGCATTGGCAGTGTTGGCCATGTATAAGCCAATGATTAATATACCTAAAGGCCGTACAGCAGCGGCAAGGCAATACGTTTTAATACGCATCCGATATCTCCATAAAGCTGATGACTATTCGTCTCAGCGAAAACTGAAAAACAGCTTACATTTATGGATTAGGCGTTGGGGGGTGGGATCGCTGGTGCATCAGCAATTGAACAGATTTGCGGGCAAATCTCCTGAGCCATTGCCTGCAAATTGGCATCGGCAACTAGCGTCGGAGAATTAACCAAATCACCGACTAAATGCAGATGAAAATGATGATCGTGATCGTTGTCCTGCTGACCGTGCTGGTGATCATCTGCCGCGTGATGATGCGCAAGGCCTGCTTCCCGGCTGTGCTGATGTTCGCCAATATGCAGATAAGCGCTGGCACTGCTGGTAAAAACCAGACACAGCACCAATAAAGCCGTACGAAAAATGGAGAGATGATTAACCATTCAGCATCCTAGATCATTAACGGACATAGTAGCTTTGCCAATTGCTAAATTGCAAAACTTTGCGACAATTAGATCCATCACGCACGAAAATCCCGCAGTGAAAATATTAAGGTGTCATTGTTGTTTTACGGTAAAAGAAGATGCCGCTGATAATGATGAGACAAGCAAGTCCAGTCAATGCCGGAAACAATATCGTCACTGCGGAATAATGTTCAAGCGCCAGCAACACCAATAGATTTCGTACGGCAAATAAAGCAAAAAAAATGACGGATTCTGAATACGGTTCACGATGAATCTTCCGCAAGGTCGGTAAAAAGCCACTCAGATCTATCAGCGTCAGAATTATCACAGCATATAATGGCTCTGCCGTCAGCATCCAAACAGGCAAGGCTGAGAGCATCCCCATAAAAGTCAGCTGATCCTGACGATCAATTCGGGTATCAGCGCGATGCCGAAAAGCTAATAACGCTATACATAAAGTCAGCGCAGCCTACACGCCAATTGGCCATGCACCGACACCAGCACCATCCAGCAACTGGACAATAAAAATCACCATTGTCGAGGTGCCCCAGATCAACCAGGTAATAATGTGCGGCCGCACTTTTCCCTTAAAAATCTGCAGGATATAGGGAACAAACGCCAACAAAGTGATGATAACTGCCAGATTACTGAAAAAAATTTTAGTCACTGGATCCTGCTTTGTATCAGCTTGGGAAACGTAAAGGTTTTGCGATTTTAAATCGCGCTGAGGATTTCATGCTAGGCTTTATCTTTGATTTTAAATGCTTACTCAATACGGATTCTATGCGCCTCTATTTATCACTCGCTTTGCTGATGTTTTCCAGTTTTAACGTCTCTGCCAACACCACTTTTTCTCACCCTGCCCTGGCTGCCAAACCGGTTCCGGAAGGCGCGGATGTTGCTCTCTATGTGGTCAATGCACAATCCGGCGAAGCAATATATTCCGAACGTGCTGAGTTATTTCAACAGCCGGCCAGTTTGCAAAAACTGGTGACGGGTCTCGCCGCAAAACTCTATTTACCTGATGATTTTCGCTTTCAGACAACGCTGGAAACACATGAAGACGATGCCATCCTGCGTTTCAGCGGCGATCCCAGTTTTACCCGCAGCCATTTGCGTCTGCTGATTGACAGACTTAAAGCCCACTCTCCCGTCATTACTGGCAATCTCTATTTAAATGGCAGCGTGTTTGATAGCTTTGAACGGGCCATCGGCGTGCCGTGGGATATTATGGGAGTTTGTTACAGCGCACCGTCCAGCAGTTTGAGCATGAATGGCAATTGTGTGTACGGTAAATTGGAAGCGACCACCGAGCCGCCAATCAAAGCCGTTAAAGCCAGTGCTACAGATTTAGTCACGATGGCGGCTGGCAGCATAATTTTGCGAGAAGGTATCGATACAAATAATATCGACTGCGACCTGAAATTGTCGGCAACAAGCAATAATCAATACACGGTTGGCGGCTGTGTGGGCACCCATCAATTGCCAGTCAATTTTCATCTGGCTGTACAAAATCCGACCGAATTGATGATCAAAGTCTTGTACGAAGAATTGAAGCGGGCCGGTATCAAGCTCAATGGCGCGATTATCCGTAACGATTTGGTCACAGGAAAGATCATTGCCAGTCATCAATCAGAGCCTTTATCAAAACTAATTGATGAAATGATCAAAAAATCTGACAACCTGATTGCCGATAACCTGCTGAAAACGCTGGGTCATGAATACTTTAATCAACCCGGTAGTTTTGAAAACGGTGCCGCAGCCATCAAAGCCATCTTAAAAGAAAAAGCCGGTATCGATTTATCAAAAGCAGTCATTGTTGATGGCTCAGGCTTGTCACGCAATAACAAAATGTCGGCCAAGCAATTAATGCAGGTGGTGCAATATATCTTTAGCCATCCCGAAGCCGGTGTCGCTGATATCCTGCCGGTATCCGGTGTGTCCGGCACACTGCAATGGCGGCCAAGTCTGGTTAATGCCCCTTTAAAAGGTCAGGTTGCCGCCAAAACCGGCTCGTTATACGGTGTCTATAACCTCGCAGGCCGCATCAAAACCCGCTCGGGTAAATCGCTGCTGTTTGTGCAAATCATCAGTAACTACCACCCGACCAGCAAAAACCGTAATGTTGCCCGTAAACCTATCAGGATGTTTGAACGCAGTCTTTATGAAAGTCTTTATAACGATCATTAAGAATTAAACGGCGGTCACCGCCACCGTTGCCACCCGGTTTTTACCCATCCGTTTGGCGTTGTAGAGACATTTGTCAGCTTCCCGGATCAATTCGTCCAGTGTACTGCTGCCATTGCGGCTATCAGCCACCCCCAAACTGGCGCTTAACGCCAGAGGGGGTTCATCATCAAATACCTGACAAATGGTTTCAATTTGCTGGCGGATTCGTTCAGCCACATGCAAAGCCGCCTCAACCGTCGTGTCAGGCATAAAGAAAATAAATTCTTCATCCCCCCAACGAGCCAGCACATTACCGTTACGCAGCGATTCCTGTAATTGCTTTGCCGTTGCCTCAAGCACCTTATCGCCAGTGTCATGGCCATACATTTCGTTTATCTGCTTAAAGTTATCTAAGTCGACAATGACAACTGACATCGGTTTTTTTTGCCGCTGGCATTTTTTCCAGAGTTGTTTGACCTGCGCATGAAACGCCCGACGATTATCAAGACCCGTTAAAGGATCGGTGCTAGCGCGCTGTTTTTCATGCAGGCGATCTTTTTCACCGCGGCGAAAATTATCGGCTAACGCCAGCGCTAGAAGAATTGACTCAATCAACATGCCGATCTCAACTGCCCGATAGCCCCAGGTTGAATAAGGCACTAGATTTGCTACGGTCAGCGCGGTAATCATAGCGCTGATGGCCGCCACCACTGTGGCTGGCAGGAAAAATTTAGATGACGGATATCCTGCACGGTGCGCGAGGATCCCCATGACGGCCATCAATAAGGTAAACAGCACAACAAAAATCAGTGCCAAAATCAAAGCCGTCTGAATTTGTGCAGCATAGTAAGCAGCGCTGAGACTTATCAGTATTGCCAGACACAATCCCCATACTGCCCAATATAGCCTTGGCGAGTTTTTACGGGTTTTCAGGAAACTGGTGGCAAACACTAAACCACTAATTCCTGCAACAATCATCAATACCGGGTTCGCCCATTGTTGCCAGTGCACGGCATCCGGCCACAGCCAGCGAAAGCCATGTCCGGTATAGGCGAGATTACAGGCGATTAAACTGGCTAGAAAGAGTGAATAAAAAAAATGCGTCGCGCTATGCACGTTGATGAATAACACGAGGTTATAGAGTAATAACACTGCCAGCACGCCATAAAATAAGCCGTAACTGTAATCTTTAAACTCAAATCGTTTATTGAATGTTGCGCGATCATCAAGATAGATCGGCAATATCATGGCATCGCTACTGGCTACCCTTAGATAGAGTGACGTTTTACCGGGCTGAAAATCGTACTCAACCACATAAAACCGGTTGTCGATTGGCCGGTCGGTTTGTACCAGACTATCGCCTAGGGCGTATTTGGCTTGCAGCTCATCTTCTTTAAAAATATAAATTGCCAGTTCATCCAGCCAAGCTGTTTCCACTGATAACACTTTGGTAATCGTCAGATCAGTGGGATTGTTAACTACAAACTTCAACCAATGTGCCGGTGCGCCGATACCAAAATTTAAGGTATCACGTTTGCCACTGACAGCTGCGTTATCAGCAAACAGACTGCGCGCCTCTTCAACGGCCATCTGCTCCGCTGGCTCGAAAAAAATTTCGGCATAATCACCAATTGCACCGTCACTGACACGACTGATAGGAATGGGCTCGGCCTGTAATGAGCTGACGAATATCATCAACACAAACCAACCTGCGCAGATAAACCACCGCTTAGTCACAACGGGCAAGAACTGTATTGAATGAACCGTCAGCCGACATCTTTCTCTCCGCCACCGCCCTTGAGCGGATTAAACCTGTTAAGCCGCATCATAGCACAGCCTTTTGCCGGTTCTGACAGCTTCAATCGTGGTGGTTTAGAATGCTGTCTGAGGATAAATGATTGACGATAAAATCCTCATTGACTATTCCCTGCGCTGGCCCCACAATTTGCAAATCTTTTCAGATATTCATGTATGCAAAACAGTGTTTGCCAGTGTGTTGTAAATAAAATCGCCCAAAGTTGGCAGGCGGGTTTATCGTTATTTTTATTGCTCAACCTGGCATTGCTTCAGGCGATAGCTTCACCGGTTCCGACCAATCATTCTGGTCCCGCCCTCAGCACTGAAATCAAATCTGCCGGCCAGTCGCTACAACGCGATCTGCCTAGAATCAATCTGCATATCAGCAGTGAAATCGGCAGCGGTAATAATGACGATGAATCAGCTGATGCGCCTTTATTGGCTTCGGCACTGCCACATTTCAATAAAGCTGAAACCGGGATTTTTTTCCGTCCGGCTGCCTTTCAGAGCTCCGGTCGCTATGCCTATTTCTTACCGGAGCCGCGCGCTGCACCTCAAGCTTAATTTCGTCTGATTTTTATTTACGAAATTAACTTCGAGGATGAAGTATGCAAACCTGGTTAAAACGGGCTGTCGTTTACAGCCTGATTATTATTGTCGGTCTGCTCAGTGCATTGCCCAGCGTATTGCCACAGCAAACCCTTAACGCCCTTCCTGACTGGTACGCCGAAAACACGCTGGCATTGGGTTTAGATTTACGCGGTGGTTCCCATTTATTGTTATCGGTTGATACCGAAGATTTACTGCGCAATGAACATCAGCAACTGGCTGGCCAAATCACCGACACGTTGCGTGAAGCGCGGTTATTTATCCAAAAGCCGGTCAGCAATAGTCACAGCATTAAGTTAACACCTAAAGATCCGACCAAGCTTGATGCCATTGCTGATTTAGTCAAGCCGTTACTGGCCGATCCAAAAGGTGGACTGGATTTATTCAGTCTTGATCAACATGATTACAGCCTGCTGATTGCGGCCACGGAAACTTATCGTGAAACCTTATCCAAAGATGCCATCGAGCATAGCCTTGAAGTTGTAAGGCAACGGCTGAATGAAACCGGCCTGACGGATCCCAGTATCAGCCGTCAGGGTGAAGACAGCATTCTGGTGCAACTGCCGGGTGTCGATGATCCCCAGTATTTACGCACGCTGCTGGGCACGACCGCCAAAATGACTTTTCACTGGGTCGCCAATGGCACTGAAGACCCACAGGATGTCTCGCAATTTACCGATAAAGATCAGCAAACCTATCGGCTGGATAATCGTGTCGCACTGGAAGGCAAACATATCCGTGATGCCCAGCCGGCTTTTAGTCCCGATACCAATCAACCGGTGGTCAGTTTTACCTTGGATAAAACCGGCGCCCGTCTTTTTGGTGACATGACCGAAAAGAATATTGGCCGGCAATTGGCTGTTTTATTAGATGATGAAGTCGTTACCGCACCGGTGATTCGCAGTGTGATTGCAGGTGGCCGTGGTGAAATCAGTGGCCAGTTTACTGTGAGTGAAGCAACTTCTCTGGCCGTGTTATTACGGGCCGGTGCGCTGCCGGCGCCGTTGCATGTTATTGAAGAACGTACCGTTGGCCCCGATCTGGGAAGCGATGCGATTGCTATGGGTGTGTTCACCGGTATTCTCGGCGCAATGCTGGTATTTGTCTTTATGCTGGTGATTTATGGTCGTTGGGGACTGATTGCCTGTGTCAGTCTGGCGATTAATATTGGTCTTATTTTTGGGGTGCTCAGTTTATTGGGCGCGACACTGACCTTGCCCGGTATCGCTGGCATCATTCTCAGTATCGGCATGGCTGTAGATGCCAATATTTTGATTAATGAACGCATCCGTGAGGAATCCAGCCGTGGGCAAAGTGCTTTTAAAGCATTGGATGCCGGTTTCCGTCGGGCTTACAGTACCATTCTCGATGCCAATGTCACCACATTAATTGCTATCAGTCTGTTGTTTTTATTCGGCAGCGGTCCGGTACGCGGTTTTGCTGTGGCCATGGCGATTGGTTTGTTAACATCAATGTTTACTGCCATTGCCGTTGCCCGATTGATCATGGAAAAGCAGGTCAGTAAATATGACCGCGGTCAGCCTTTGCAGATTTCAGGGATCCAGGCACTCGACAAACTGAGCCTGAAAACCCGAGATTTTATGCGTGGTCGTTACATTGGTCTGGCCGCCTCTGCACTGCTATCACTTGCCGCAATCGGCTTATTTTTTCAGCCGGGCCTGCACTATGGTATCGATTTCAGTGGTGGCAGCATTGTCGAAGTGCATGCACCGGACACCACGGTGGAGAGCCTGCGCAAAGCTTTAGCTGATAATGATTTACAGCAGGCGGCTTTGCAGGAATTTGGCAAAGATGATCATTACTTATTACGGCTGCCAATTGCCGATACAGCCCAAATGGCCAGCGGTGAACAAGTAAGTGATATCAAAGCGGCTGTGCAGTCAGTTTCCGCGGAAGCTGAATTTCCCCGCGTTGAAATGGTCGGGCCCAAAGTCAGTGGCGACTTCAGTGATGCCACTATTCTGGCGATTGTGCTGGCTGGTTTAGGCATGCTCGGTTATTTGTGGGTGCGTTTTGAATACCACTTTGCCATGGCCGCAACTTTGACCATTGCGCTGGATTTGACCAAAACCATCGGCTTTTTTGTACTGGCTGGTGTGGAGTTTAATCTGACTGCCGTAGCGGCATTACTGGCACTGATTGGTTATTCAGTAAATGACAAAGTCGTGGTATTTGACCGGGTACGTGAAAATCTGCGGGCAACGCCTGATAAACCGATGTTGCAGATACTTAATGAAAGTATTACTTCAACATTAACCCGGACGGTATTTACTTCAGTAACCACATTTCTGGCTTTGATCCCGATGGCGGTGGCGGGCGGTGCAGCGGTTGCCAGTTTTGCGTTACCGATGTTATTTGGCATTGTTATTGGTACCAGTTCATCGGTGTTTATTGCTGCACCCATCTTGTACTTTCTGGCCAAACGTCGTGAACGTAAGGGGTTATCACAATTACGGCTGTCTGCTGAAGAAATGCAGCAAAAACTGGATGCCATTATGTAATTTCCGGCTATTCAGTCAACAAAAAGCCTGCTTAAAAGCAGGCTTTTTTTTAAATATGTTTATTCAGGTTTTGTAGCTGGCGAGGATTTTTTTGATCTGCTCTGCTAATTGCTGCAACACCTGACCGGCTTGGCGGGTTTGCGTGGCTTGTTCTGCATTATTTTCTGACTGATCACGTATCTGGGTAACATTACGGCTGATTTCATCAGAAACGGCACTTTGTTGCTCTGCAGCGCTGGCAATTTCACTGTTTAAATGATTGATTTCATCCACAGCAACTATAACTTTCTGAAGGGCACCTGAAGCTTCCTGACCTGCATTGACGTTGACTTCGGCTTGTTTGACCTGCATTTCCATCAATTTCGCGACCTGATCCACACCCTGATGCAAACGGCCAATCAAAGCTTCGATCTCCCCGGTTGAACTCTGCGTACGTCCCGCCAGCGTGCGAACCTCATCGGCGACCACAGCAAAGCCTCGGCCGTGTTCACCGGCGCGGGCGGCTTCAATCGCTGCATTAAGCGACAACAGATTGGTTTGTTCGGCAATACTATTTATCACTTCCGAAACCTGACTGATATCGTCACTGGCTTGTTTCAGGGATTCCAGCAATGTTGTCGAATCCTTAAACTCACTGGCCTGTAATTCGATGGTTTGCCGCATACGGGCAATCAACTCATTCGCCTCACGCGTCTGCCGCTGCACATTTTTCGTCGCCGATTCGGCGCCGACAGCGCTTTGTGCAACAGTTTGTGCCGTCATGCTCATTTCATGCACGGCGGTTGCTGCCTGATCTGTTTGCTGGCTTTGCAGCTGAATCGCTTTGCTTGATAATTCTGCAATATGGGTCAGTTGATTCGAGGCAGCGACCAAATCGTCACCACGGCTACCTAACTGAACAATCGTCAAGCGCAGTGTTTCCAGCAATTTATCAAATTCATTGGCCATTTCACCAAATTCATCTTTGCTTTGTGAATTAAACCGACGGGTCAAATCCCCCTCGCCTTGAGTGATCTGATGTAAAGCAGCAATCAGTTTCCGGACCCGGCTAACCACTACCCGATTCAGCAGTACATATATCAACAGCAAGACAATGCCACCCATTACCAGCGCTGAGATAATCAGCTTTAGCGACTTTGCCCAAAGCAAGTCACTAATTTCATTTTCAGAGTAAGCGACATGAATCTGATAACCCCAGGGATCAAATGCCGTTTGTGTGATTTGCCAATCATCGCCCGGCTCAGTCAGGATTCTATTAATTGTTTCAGGTGAATGATTATCAGAGTGCTGGCGTAAATTGCCACGTCGGTCCGTCAAGGCCACAAAGCCTTGTTTTAATACACGGGCCTCTTCAACCGCTGCATTCAGCTCAGCCAAATCCAGTTGATAACCCACATAGGCAATACCAATCACCCTGTTGAAGCGATCTGTTATGGGCTCATAGCCTGTGAAATAAGGATTACCGAGAATATCAACAACGCCATAAAACGCTTCCCCATTCTGGATCGCCTTAATAGCATGACCGGTAGGGTCCAGCTTGGTACCGACAGCACGCTGGCCATCTGTTGTTTTGACATTGGTGCTGATCCGGACAAAATCATCACCGCTGCGGCTGAATAACGTTGCGGTACCGCCCATGAGTTCGGTCAGCCGATCGACCAAATCAAATTGCAGCGCCTGAGGATCATCGCCAAACTGTAGATCCGCTACTCGGTTGTCGCCAATCTGCAGTTCGCTGCCTTGCATCGCAAAGCCCATCCGTTCAATCCTATCCAAAAACACCGACATGCTGGCCTTGACCTGTTGCTGCATTAAACTGTCGGTGACGGTGAGAAAGCGCATGGTTTGTGAAGTTTGCCGGAACACTTCCGTCGCCACTTCATCATCGATGTTTTGTCGTTCATTGCTGATGATAATGGTGTCAGTAATCAACATCAGCAATAACATTACTGCGACACTGGCCATCATGAATTTTTTTTGAATCGACATCGTTATCAACCCTGAAAGTCATTGTTTTAATTTTAGCCGACATTACAGGTCAGGCTTTTAGTGTTTATCGCCCACTTTGGCTGTTTCTTGAGTGGCTTGCCGGAAAAATCAATAAATCCGACTGATGCAAACCGGTGGCGCAATGATTAGTCAGGAAAAATCTATTGCTGACGTTTTGTTGCGAGAATCACGCCGGTTACGCATATCTTCGTCACAGAGGGTATATAGCGCTTGCAAATCCAGTGAACTGGTTTCATGAGTTGATGCCA
>JAWWAG010000032.1:0-18357 GCA_033721795.1 Methylophaga sp.
CCGATACAAAAACTAGAAAAAATACGATCCAGCAGGTCTTCATTAGTGAAAGTGCCGGTGATTTCACCCAGCGCTTGCTGAGCTTGGCGCAGTTCTTCGGCAAGCAGTTCGCCGGCACCCATACCGGTTAGGCAGTTATAACCCGACTCAATGGCTTTCTGGGCACGCTGCAGTGCATCGAGATGCCGGCGGCGGGCGATAAAAACGCCCTGATCGTCAGGATGAAAACCGACAGCTTTTTGCAAGTGTTGGGTGAGCAAATCCATGCCGTCACCGGTTTTGGCGGACAGATAAATAACGTCCAGATCGTTTTCCTGCAAATGTGCAGGCGAATGGCCACTCTGGTCTATTTTATTGCGGATCAGGGTCAGCGGTTTATCGGCCGGCAGATCTGTCAGAATCGCTTTATCCTGCTCAGTCACGCCATCGGCATCATTAACCAGCAGTAAAATATGGTCGGCTTGGGCCAGTTCATTGCGGGTACGGCGGATACCTTCTAATTCCACTTTATTATCAGTCGCGTCATGGAGACCGGCGGTATCGGAAATGCGCAGCGGGAGGCCGCCCAGATGAATTTGTTCACGCAATACATCGCGGGTAGTGCCGGCAATGTCGGTGACAATCGCTGCATCATGACCCGCCAGTTGATTATGCAGACTGGATTTACCGGCATTGGGCTGGCCCGCCAGCACCACGCTGATACCTTCACGCAATAACCTACCCTGTCGGGCGCTACTCTGAATACTGGCCAAGGTTTTCAGCAAAGCCTGCAGTTGTTTGTCAACCTGCGCCTCACCAAGGAAATCGATTTCTTCATCAGCAAAATCAATCGACGCTTCAACAAACATCCGTAAATGTGTCAGCGCTTCGAGAAAATCATTAATGCGCTTGGAGAATTCGCCCTGCAAAGAACGCATGGCACTACGCGCGGCTTGTTCAGTTGAGCTTTCAATTAAATCAGCAACGGCTTCGGCCTGCGCCAAATCCATTTTTCCATTGAGAAAAGCACGTTCGGAAAATTCACCGGGCCGGGCCATCCGTGCGCCAAGCTTTATCGCCGTTTGGCAAAGTCGCTCCAATACCAGTGGACTGCCATGGCCTTGTAATTCGACCACATCTTCACCGGTAAACGAGGCTGGCGCGGCAAAATAAATCACCACACCAGAGTCGATCACTTCATCATCTGGTGCTTTAAAACGGGTAAATTTTACCTGCCGTGGTGTATTAATCGGCCCAGCAATTTGTTTGGCGATAGCCAGCGAGTCCGGACCGGATAATCTCACCACACCGACGCCGCCCCGCCCGGGGGCAGTGGCGACGGCGACAATGGTGTCGGTAGCGATTAAAGCCATCGTTTGTGGCGAATTACAGCGCACCCATCTTGCGGGTGATATACCACTGCTGGGCAATCGACAAAATATTGTTGACCAACCAGTACAGCACCAGACCTGCGGGGAAGAAAGCAAAGAATACTGTGAAGACAATCGGGAATATCTTCATCATCATCGCCTGCGCGGGATCTTGCGGCATTGGGTTCAGTTTTTGCTGAAACCACATGGTTAAACCAAACAGCACCGGCAATACAAAATACGGATCAATCGCTGTCAGATCGTTGATCCATAAGATAAAGTCGGCCTGACGCAGTTCGATACTTTCCACCAGAACCCAGTAAAACGCCAGAAAGACCGGCATTTGCACCAGGATAGGTAAACAACCACCGAGTGGATTTATTTTTTCGGTGCGATACAAATCCATCATGGCCTGATTGAATTTTTGTTTATCATCACCGTAGCGCTCTTTCAACGTTGCCAGTTTCGGCGTCAGCTTGCGCATTGATGCCATCGAACGGTAACTGTGTGCAGACAGTTTGAAAAACACCAGTTTGATCAAAATCGTCAGCAACACAATCGACCAGCCCCAGTTGCCCGTCAGACTGTGGAACCAGTCCATAACAATAAATAATGGCTTGGAAATAATGGTCAGGATGCCGTAATCAACGGTTAAGTCGAGATTGTCAGCAACAGGCTCTAAACGTTCAAACTGTTTAGGCCCAAGGTACATCTGGTATTGCGCCGTTGCCGATTGGCCATCCTCGGCAACCACAGCAGGCAATCTTAAGCCAGCCGTGTAATTGGTTTCATCAATAGATTTACCATAGAAGCTCATATCCTGCGCATCCGCTGGCGGCACTAACGCGCCAACAAAATAATGCTGAATCATCGCCACCCAACCATCGTTGGTATTCAGGCGGAAATCGGCATCATCCAGTTCACCAAAATCGACTTTTTTGTATTCGTTTTCAGGGCTGGAAAAAACGGCACCGGTATAGGTGTAGAGCAGCATAGAGCCATCGGTCGGCTCGGTACGGTTAAGTTGTGCGTATGGATAAGCGGCAAACTGCTCTCCACTGTCATTTTTGATTTGATAATCAACATCAATTAAATAGCTGTCGCGCTTGAAGGTATAGGTTTTGATAACGGTCAGGCCATTATCTGACTGCCATCGCAGCGGTACCTTTAATGTATCTTGTCCTTCAGCCAGCGTGTAGCTGTTTTCAGAGGCTTGATAGAGATCATAATGTGTTGGTGCCGGGCCTTCGGCACGCAATCCCGATTGGGTGATAAAAAATGGATTTCTGCCGTCATTTAATAACTGTACCGGCACATCAGGCTGATCGGGATTAACGGCATATTGCAATAACGCAAGTTTACGAATGTCACCACCGCGCGGGTCGATATAGGCATCAATCACATCGGTCTTAACACGAATTTGCTGGATACTGCCGGCTTCAGCAGTGCCATCTATTGAAGAGACATCCGGTAAACCATCAGGCGCTCGGTCAGTAGGCAGGTCCGGCAAATCAGCGGCATTTTTCGGGCTGTTTTTTGCAGTGACAGTTTCGGTGTTATTGGCCTGCTGAGCGGCTTGTTGAGGTCTGACATAATCTGTTTGCCAGGCTTCCCAAAGCAACAGAGAAACAATAAGCAGACCAAAAATAAACAGCGTTCTGAGATTATCCATTGTGTGATTTCGTCTTTAATTCAGGAACAGGATCCACGCCACCCTGATGCCATGGGTGGCAACGTGAAAGCCGCCGCAGACCCAACCAACTTCCACGCAATGCACCATGACGCGAAATCGCATCAATCATATACTGCGAACAAGTTGGCTGAAAACGACAGTGTACGCCCAGAAACGGGCTTAATAGAAAACGATAGCCCCGGACGAGCCCAATCAGGAATTTTGCCATTGTGTCACCACGGTTAACCAATGCCGCTCCAATGCTGTCCGGATTTGCGTGGCATCCCGCTGACCCATTTCTGGTCGCGACAATACCACAATGTCCATACTGTCCAGTGCTGCCTGATGGTGGCGAAAAGACTCCCGGATAAGGCGTTTCATCCGATTTCGCTGGCTGGCCAGTTTGATATGTTTTTTGGCAATGGCCAAACCCAGTCGGGGATGGCCGACGCTGCTGGGCAGCGCAATTATTGTCAGGCCGCCGCCACCACAGCGTTTGCCCTGACGAAATACCCGGGTAAAATCGCCCGGGCGGTTCATTCTCATGGCTCGGCGAAACTTAGCCAAGTCATGGCTCCCGCAAAAAAGCGAGAATTAAGCTGACAGTCTTGCGCGGCCTTTGGCGCGACGGGCATTAATAACACGGCGACCACCAACAGTTTTCATGCGGGCACGGAATCCGTGCGTACGTTTGCGCTTCAGATTACTCGGCTGAAAGGTTCTTTTCATTACAGCAACTCCAGATATATCAATGATTTTGCATCAGATAGCCGGCTAAACCGCCATGCTCGCCTAAGACAAAAGACGTGGGATTATAAGGGTTTGCAGTGCCTGCCGTCAAACCGCATTGTGCTGCTTTACGTACATTATTTTACTTGCCAAATAGCAGGCTTGCAGATTACTTTAGGTGCCTCGCTGGTCAGGTTATACTAACTGACTTTAGTGCACTGCGTAACGCTACTGCCCGCCAAGTTAACCTTTATTAATCAAGGAGTTGCTGTGTCTTCACCACTTTGGGAAAAATGTCTGTCCCATCTGGAAGGTGATCTGTCGGCACAACAGCTGAATACCTGGTTACGACCGCTGCAAGCCATTGAAACTAACGACAGTTTGCGCTTACTAGCGCCTAATCCATATGTAAAGCAATGGGTTCAGGAACAGCTGGAAGCGCAGATTAATATTCTGTTAAACGGTTTAACGCAGGGCATTATCCAAAAAGTTGCTATTGAAGTCGGTACCCGCGACACCGTTATGGTGACAAAACCCAAATCAGACAATCGCGAACCGGCCATCGCTAAAATTGCTGAAGCCGAGCCTCTGCCTTCACTGGGCAGCCCGATGAATCCGTTGTTTACCTTTGATAGTTATGTTGAGGGTAAATCGAATCAAATCGCCCGCGCGGCCTCATTACATGTTGCCGAAGCACCCGGCACCAGCGGCTATAATCCACTATTTCTATATGGTGGCACCGGCCTTGGCAAAACCCATCTGATGCTGGCCGTTGGTAATAAAATCAAACAAAATAATCCCAAAGCACGGGTTATTTATTTATCTTCCGAGCGGTTTGTACAGGATATGATCACGGCGCTGCGCAACAATGCCATCGACCAGTTCAAAACCCATTATCGTAGCGCCGATGCGCTTTTGATTGACGATATTCAGTTTTTTGCCAAAAAAGAACGCTCTCAGGAAGAGTTTTTTTATACCTTTAATAGTTTGCTGGAAGGCCAGCGGCAGATCATTCTGACCTGCGACCGTTTTCCCAAAGAAGTTGAAAATCTTGATGAGCGCTTACAATCTCGCCTCGGCTGGGGCCTGACAGTTGCGATTGAACCGCCCGAACTGGAAACCCGCGTGGCGATTTTGATTCAAAAAGCGCAGCAGAATCTGGTGACGTTGCCCGATGATGTGGCTTTTTTTATCGCTAAACGCATAAAATCCAATGTCCGCGATCTGGAAGGCGCTTTGCAACGGGTGATGGCCTTTTCCCGCTTTACCAATCAACCGCTATCAATTGAGATGGCACAAGATGCATTGAAAGATTTACTGGCGTTACACCAGAAACTGGTGACGCTGGAAAGCATTCAAAAAACCGCCGCAGAATATTTTAAAGTACGGGTGTCGGATTTGCTGGCAAAAAAACGCACCCGTTCCATTGCCCGGCCAAGGCAGATTGCCATGGCGCTGGCGAAAGAATTAACCAGCCACAGCCTGCCGGAAATTGGCGAGGCGTTTGGTGGTCGCGATCACACTACGGTGTTACATGCCTGTCGCAAAGTCGCTGAATTACGCGAAACCGATAGCCGCATCGCCGAAGATTATCGTAACCTGCTCCGAACCTTGTCGAGTTAGCCTGAGAGAATCATCATGCAATTCACTGTTACCCAAGAAAGTCTCGCCCGCCCACTGCAACTGGTCTGTAGCATTGTTGAACGCCGCTCCACGCTGCCAATTTTGTCAAATATCCTGCTCAAAGCGCAGGGCGACAAACTGACCATGACCAGTACCGATATGGAACTGGAAATGATCGCTACCTTGCCCGTTGCGGTCGATGAAGCGGGTGAAACCACGGTTTCTGCCCGTAAATTACTGGATATTGTCCGCGCCTTACCGGCCAATGCTACCATCAGCTGTAAAGCCAAAGACAATAAGGCATTGGTACAAGCCGGTAAAAGCCGATTTTCGCTGGCAACCTTATCGCCTTCTGATTTCCCGGACAGTGAAGGGGCTAATTACAGCGAACAAATCAGCATGCCGCAGTCGGCACTGAAAGATCTGCTTGATGAAACCAGTTTTGCGATGGCCAGCCAGGATGTTCGTTATTACCTGAATGGCTTATTGCTGGAACGCGACGGCAATAAACTGCGCGCGGTTGCCACCGATGGTCACCGGCTGGCGCTGGGTGAAATTACCACCGCCGAAACAGTAGATGAAAAAAACAGCGTTATCGTACCGCGCAAGGCGATTCTGGAACTTGGTCGTTTGCTCAACGATGTCGATGCAGAAGTGAAACTGGCGTTCAGTCCGCAGCAGATCAAAGTGGAATTACCGGATCTGCATTTCACTTCCAAACTGATCGATGGTCAGTTTCCGAATTACGAACGGGTGTTACCGATTGGCGGTGATAAGGTTGTAATCGCAGAGCGAGATGAGCTCAAGCAAGCACTGTCCCGGGCCTCGATTCTGGCTAACGACAAACACCGCAGTGTGCGTCTGAATCTCAATGCCGGTCTGCTCAAAGCCACCGTCACCAATCAGGAGCAGGAAACCGCTGAAGAAGAAGTGCCAGTTGAATACAGCGGCAGTGCCATGGAAATCGCTTTTAACAACGCTTATTTGCTGGATCTGCTCAATGCAATGCCAGATACCAAAGTGAAAATGACCTTCAGCGATGAAAACAGCAGTGCTTTGATTACACCTAACGATGACAATATCCGCCGGCAATATGTGGTGATGCCGATGCGGCTCTAATCATCAGTCTGCGAAGTATTGAAACGGCGCTTTGAGCGCCGTTTTTGTTTCCGGCCTAATGGTGGAGTTCGCCCAATACAACCTTATTATCAGCGACTTTCTGCACCACATTTGAATAATAATCTTCACGAAAAGCGTTAATTACTGATTCAGTTTCCGCTTTGCTGACACCACTGCCCAGCAAGACTTCTTCAGTCAGCCGTAAGCTGGTTTCCAGTGTTTCAGATATGACCGTGGTCGCACCTTTGACGACCAAATCAGCACAGTGCTGTCGATCCCTCGCGCGGGTATGAATCGGCATATCAGGATAAGACTGCCGGACCTGCGCCACCAGTCGGTCTACTTGCTCTGGATTATCCAATGCCACCACGATCATACTGGCGCGATCGGCGCCGGCTGCCCGAAGCACTTTAACTTTACTGGCATCACCAAAATACACCGGAAACCCTTGCGAACGGGCATCTCTGACCCGCGTTTCACGCATATCCAAGCCGATATAGTTAACCTCTGCCGCACTCAGCAATGCCGCAATGCGCGCACCGACCCGGCCAAAGCCGGCAAGGATCACATGCTGTTGCGCATCATTAATGAATTCCGGCTGATCAAAATCATTTTCAGCATCACGGTTGATATTGGTATCGGCAAAATGCAGCAGCAAGCTATTCATACCACGCACAGCAAACGGGGTCAGCGCCATGGTCAACGCGATCACCAGCGTCAGTAAATGGCTCAAATCGGTGGATAAAACATTGGATGAGGCGGCAACACCAAACAACACAAAACCAAATTCACCGCTTTGCGATAACAAGGTGGCGGTTTGCAGCGAGACATTATTTTTCGCACCTGCGAGACGCGCCAACACGAAGACAATCGCGCCCTTGAGCAACATTAAACCGACCGTCAGTCCAAGAATGAAGGCAAATTTTTCCCAGAGCAGGCCAAAGTTTATTTCCATGCCCACCGTCATAAAAAATAAACCCAACAAGATCCCGCGAAACGGCAGAATATCGGCCTCTATCTGATGACGATAATGTGATTCCGCCAGCATGATGCCGGCCAGAAAGGCGCCCATAGCCATCGACAATCCCACCCATTGGGTCAACCAGGCGACGCCCAGCACCAGCAATACGGCAACCGCCATAAAAACTTCGGGATCACCGCTGGCAACAATACGGCCCAACACCGGGTTCAACAAATAGCGGCCTGCCAGCAGCAAGGCAATTATCATCAATACTGGATACAGCATATGCATGCCCGGCTCGGTGACTTGAGCACCAGCACTGCCGGCAAAATATGACACCAATGCCAGCAATGGCACTACTGCAATGTCCTGCAACAACAATACCGACACAGACATTCGGCCCATTAATGTTGAAATACCGCCTTTTTCCGACAGTAATTGCAAACAAAATGCCGTTGATGACAACGCCAAGCCAAAGCCAATAATAACAGCGGTTTTTTGCGACAAATCAAAACTGAGCGCGATCGCATAAATGATTACGGCCGTGATCAATAACTGCCCAAGACCAAGGCCAAATACCAGCTTGCGCATTTCCCAGAGCTTGTCGGGACGTAGTTCAATACCCAGGATAAACAGCAGAAAAATAACGCCAAATTCGGCTAGGTGCCGGACATCTTCCACTTCGGTAATAACACCCAAACCCCAGGGACCCAGAACAATACCGGCGGCCAGATAACCGAGAATGGCACCCAGACGAATTTTATGGAAAACGGGGATGATGACTACCGTTGCCAGTAATAGCATCAAAATATCAATCAGGTATTGAGAGCCGACTTCCTGCACTCAATGGTTTCCGGTTATCTGAATTAATGACCTGCTTTCAGCTGCCATTCCAGCCCCTGACGATAAATGCTGGCAGCGATGTCGCGTTTATCCTGAGCCATCAGAACTTCCGCCAGCACCAGAAAGGTCTCTCCACGCGGACCATGCTCAATACTGGTCCGTAAATAGGCTTCCGCTTTGGCCCACAATTTACTGGCAGCGGCCAAACGCCCCAGAGACAGCAATAGCCAGGGATTCTCTTCGTGCTTTTTGAGCCATTTCTCGGCAAAGCTCAGTCGTTTCAGCAAGCCGACACCGGGAATCAAACCATATTGGTAAATCAGCTGATCACTCCAGTTTTTACGCAAAAACTGCTCAATCAGTGATACCGCCTGAGCATGTTCGCCCTGCGCGATAAGCCCTTTGGTGTATGGTATCAACAAGGCCTCACTGTTACGTACTTTAGCCGGTGTTTGTTCCCAGATTTGTGCCATGCGCTGCCAGTCTTCACGAACCAGTGCATGGTGTAGCTGGCCGACGGCTGCTTCGGTACCAAGCTCATTAATCGTATTATTATCAAGTACATGGCGTTTACGTAAATCCGGCAAAACTGACTGCACTGCCTGCCATTGATCGGTGTCCTGATACAGTTGCTGTAAAAGATGTAAGACATAAGGATGTTTGGGTGCCACTTGCCGTAAATGTTGCAGCGTTGCCAGCGCCTGCTCTTTCTGGCCTGCAGAAAGTTGCAATTCTGCCTGCACCACACCAACAGCTATATCTGCACCTTCTGTGGTTTCATGCGCCAGCTTCAGGTAATTATCGCGACGCGCCGGTGCCGATTGTTTTTGGGCAGCACGGGCGGCCGCCAGATAATGCAATAAAGGCGTTTCACTGTTACCGGCATGACGCACCAATAAACTTTCGGCTTCAGCCCAACGGCCTTCTTCAAGGGTAATCAGCCCTTTTGTCAGCGCCTGACTGGCACGTTTATGCCGTAATTGTTGTTGCCAATTTGCCAGACGCGCCGGTGATTGTTTGAGCAGCATCGAACTTCGCAACACAAAATACCCGGCCAGTAACAGCAATAGAAACATTGCCACAAAAACAATTAGTGAGGTTTCCAAACTCCAGTCACCATATTGCAGCAATACAAATCCCGGCTGAAAGTCGGCCAGCCAAATCAGCAGACCACCCAGCGCCAGTGCAATAACCAGAATCAGTAACAGTTTCATGGTTCAAAATCCTGCAACCAACGCAGCGAGCCACTGATATCCGGCAACGCTACTTCTATTTTTTCAGATTTTAAGGCTTTGAGCGAGGCCAGCATGGCATCACGCTGTTCACCAACAAAATAACGGTTTAGCCAGTCAATACTGGTCTGCAAACTACTGTCGTAAATGCTTTGTTCACCTGACAATAACGCAAACCGGGCTGTCTCGAGTTTCAAGCGCAGATTCTGATACAGAAAATAACGCTGTTCAGGTATCAATACCGCCTGTGTTGCATCTTCCTGCTGACGAATTACTACCAGTGAACGGATTTGTTGCCAAATATCACTCAACGCATTTTGCCAGCCAGCACGCGTTGTTAAATCTACGCGAGTATCAGCCGCGGGATCCGCAGTGTAATGCTTGGGTCCTTTGACAACCCGCAGTAGGTCAATCGCGTCGATGGCACTTTGTAAATCAGCAGCAATGCCAGCGATATCTGTCGTTATCACGGCATCCAGCGCTAATTGTTCATCAGCAATTAGCTGTCGTAAATCCTGAAGACGGTAATCATTTAAATCACGTATTTTTTCATCGGCCAGTTGCAGTGCCTGACGCGCACCTGCCGCATCGTTAGCCAATGTGGCTCGCTGATTCGCCAACTGTAATAAATAATCGACTTCTTTCAACGTCCAGCGCAAACGGATTTCTTTTTCTGTTAGCGGCTGTTGCTGCTGTAAATCAACAATGGCTTGTGCTTGTAATTGCTGCGCTTCACTGAGGTTTTGCAGACTTTGCTCATTGCGTTGTCGGGCTCGATTCAGTGCAGCAATATCACTCTCCAACGTTGCCAGCGTGGCTGACTGCTGGTTCAGCATGTCCAGGTTTTGTTGCTGCTGGTAACTCCACCACAACGCTAAAGCGGCCGGAATCACAACTAATATAAGCAGTACAACCCATGTGACATTGCGCCTGAGGTGCGGCCAATTAGGTTTGGCTTTAGCCGGTTTGGTTTTTGGGTTTTGCTCAGAGGATGGGCTGTTGTTGTCCATGCTCGGCTCCTATTTCAGTCAATCGCTGCATAATTGCCACATCACTGGCATTGTCAGTGACAACGATGTCACTGAATCCTTGCGCCAAGGCATACTGTTTAATGCGCTCACTGAGCACTATTAGCGGTTTGGCAATCATTTGCTCTTTCGTGCTGGCAAAGATACGCAGTAAATTTGCCACGCTTTGCACACTGGTTGCCAACAAAATATCTGTCTCTAACGCGGCGTTTCTCTGCGCACTGCTGACCTTAGGCAATTGCCGGCTATACACTTCAATATACCGAATAGTAGCACCTCTGGCTTGTAACGTATCGGCCAGCAACTCCCGGCCACCCTGACCACGAACTATAACTATTTTTTGATTGTTAAGCTGCTGCATCTCCGGCAAAGTCAGTAAGCCTTCACTTCCGTTAGATATTTCCGGCTGAAGACTGACGGTTAAGCCCTGATCACGCATTGCCTGAGCGGTGCCGTTACCGACGGCCACACATTGCAAACGTGCTGGTAGTTTTTTGGCTAAGCCGACACAAAAATGTTGCACGGCGTTACGGCTGATAAAAATTAACCAGTCAATTTTGCGCCAGTCAATAATCGGCCAACTACTGGCATCAATGGCTTTAATTTCAATCAGAGGAAACAAGACTGGCGTGGCACCTTGTTGCTCAAGCAATGACACCAGCTTATCAGCCTGTGCCGCGGGACGGGTGACCAATACCCGCAAACCTTCTAGTGCTTCTTTATCGGCCATAAACATCAGCAAGAATTTTATCAGCACCCCGATTCAGCAAAGTTTCGGCAAGCGATAAACCCAGTTGTTCCGCTTGTGCAGCTGTGCCATGCACCTCATCAAACAGCATTTCAGTGCCATCCGGCCTGCCCACTAAACCGCGAAGCCAGATTTTATCGTTGTCCAAAATTGCATAACCACCAATGGGTACCTGACAGCCGCCCTGCAAACGCCGGTTAAGCGCCCGCTCGGCTTTAACGGTAATACTGGTGTGCGCGCAATTAAGCGGTGCAATCAGTGCATTAAGCTCAGTATCTTCAATCCGTGTTTCAATGCCCAGCGCGCCCTGACCGATGGCAGGCAGACTTTGCTCAGCACTGAGGGCACTGCGAATACGTGCATCAAACTGCAGCCGTTCCAGACCGGCTTTGGCCAGGATAATGGCCTCGAAATCGCCGTTATCCAGTTTCGCTAACCGGGTATTCACATTGCCGCGCAACGGCAGAATTTGCAGATCCGGACGGTAATGCCGCAGCTGACATTCACGACGTAAACTTGATGTACCAACACGGGCGCCCTGTGGCAAATCATCAACATTGTCGTAATCGTTAGAGACAAAAGCATCAAAAGGATCATGACGCTCGCAAATGACCGGTAAATGCAATCCATCGGGAAAATCCACCGGCACATCTTTCATTGAGTGCACGGCAATATCAGCATCGCCATTGAGCATGGCAACTTCCAACTCTTTAACAAACAAGCCCTTGCCTCCGACTTTAGCCAACGGTGTATCAAGAATTTTGTCACCTTTGGTTTTGATTTTGACCAGTTCAATTTGCAGGTGCGGGTGCAGCTTTAACAGTTCATCTCGGACAAATTCGGCCTGCCACAAGGCAAGTGGGCTGCGACGGGTAGCAATACGCACGGTGGCGTCTTTCATAAAACCAGATTCCTGTCTTGCGTACAGTTAAAAGGCCATTCTAGCATTTACGGCTGCTGTGCCACGACAGCCGCGTTATAATGCGCGCTAATTTGCCCGACTTAACAGGCCGCAATATGTCCACATCAGATAAAAAATTGTCATCCGCTCGTCTGAGCCTGCCGACCAATAAATTTGTCGAAGAATTTACCGCCTCGGTCACCTTTGACCGGCGCATGTACCGGCAGGATATTCAGGGCTCGATTGCCCATGCAACGATGCTGGCCAAAGTCGATGTACTGACTGACAGCGAACGCGACCAGATTATCAACGGCTTAAAGCAAATCGAGCAGGAAATTGATAACGACGCGTTTCAGTGGTCGATTGCACAGGAAGACGTGCATATGAATATCGAAGCGCGGCTGATCGCGCTGATTGGTGAAACCGGTAAAAAACTGCACACCGGCCGCTCTCGTAATGATCAGGTTGCGACCGATGTCCGGCTGTATTTGCGCGACATGATCAAACCGATCCGTAGCGAATTACTGCGCTTGCAAGCAGCACTGGTCGATGTGGCCGAGCGCGAAGCTGAGACCATTTTGCCCGGCTTTACCCACTTGCAAACCGCCCAACCAGTCACCTTTGGTCATCATATGCTGGCCTGGTATGAAATGCTATGCAGGGATTTAGAGCGGCTGGATGATTGCGCCAAACGGGTTAACAGTCTGCCTTTAGGGGCTGCCGCATTGGCCGGCACGACGTTTCCGATTGATCGTGAATATACCGCTGAATTGTTAGGCTTTGAGCGCATTTGTCGTAACTCGCTGGATGCGGTCAGTGATCGTGACTTTGCCATCGAGTTTAACAGCTTTGCCTCTTTACTGATGATGCATTTATCGCGTTTTTCTGAAGAGCTGATCATCTGGTCATCAGCGCAGTTTGATTTTGTTGATCTGGGGGATGCCTTCTGCACGGGCTCCTCGATCATGCCGCAAAAGAAAAACCCCGATGTGCCGGAGCTTATCCGCGGTAAAACCAGTCGGGTTTACGGCAATATGTTTAATCTGCTGACCCTGATGAAAAACCAGCCGCTAGCATATAACAAAGACAATCAGGAAGATAAAGAGCCGCTGTTTGACACCATAGATACACTGCTTGGCTCACTGAGAGTGTATGCCGATATGATGGCTGCAATCACTGTTAAGAAAACCAATATGCGTCAGGCGGCATTAAAAGGCTATGCCACGGCGACCGATCTGGCTGATTATTTAGTCCGTAAAGGCGTGGCATTTCGTGATGCCCATGAGGTGGTAGGCTTATCGGTTGCTTATGCTATCAAACACGATAAAGACTTATCGCAACTGGATCACGCTGAGTTACAACAATTTAGCGACCAAATCGGCGACGATGTCTTTAATTATTTAACCCTGGAAGGTTCAGTTGCCGCGCGCGATCACTTGGGCGGCACCGCACCGGCACAAGTCAAAAAAGCCATTCAGCTGGCGCGCCAGGAACTCGCAACACTACAGCAATAACAAACCGACTAAAGCGGCCAGCAGACTGATGATGCTGGTCAGTCGCGGCCAAAGACTGAAACTTAACGACCAGCCACTGGCGACCAACATCGTTATGGCGACGCCAATCACCCAGCCGGCCTGATATTGATTGTGATTACTGAATTGCCAGAAACACATCAGCAGTAACAAAAATCCAGCCAGTTGTAACAAACGCCGCCATTTGTCTGTCAACGGCTGTACAGAAATTTGCCGCCAATGCCGGGGCATGGCGAGTGCCAGCATGCCTATGGCCGTTACACTGAATAAACTGGCGCTGAGCATTAGCCTGCCTCCACCACTAAAACGCTGCGATCTTTCACGTTGGCACGCCGTGTTAAATAGCGGCTTAACCACAAAGCCAATACACCGAAGATTATTGCGCCCATCTCCACCGAAAATTCCGGCCATTGGCCCTGAAGCGCGTAATGAATGAAATGTTCACTTGTTGTCAGCAGATTAATCAGTGGCAATAACAGGCACAGCACGGCAAATAACCAGCATTGCTGCGCCCAAACCTTTGCAGCAGGCAGCAATGCCGCATGAATTGCTGTGAGTAACCAGATACCAAAAAAGGCCGTGACTTCCCATCCCGCTCGATCCGGCATTGTCAATGGCAGTAATCGGTTTGCCCAGAAAAAGCCAATACAGGCCACCAGCAGCCCGGTAATTGCTGCAATATTCAACGTCTCAATTACCCGGTAAATAAGCGGCGTAGCCTGGCCAAATTCACGGAGATTACCCTGCCGGCGTTTGATCCAAAATAACACTGTACCCGCCGCGATCATCGTCGCACCGAGTAAGCCCAAGACAAACAATAACCACCGATAACTCTGACCGCCAAACTCGGCCATATGCATCCGTTCCAGCATGATTTCCGCGGCAAATGCACCGTTATTCATTTGCTGATCCGGTAATCGCACATGGGTCATTTCGCCGTTGACGGCATTAAATTGCACCCGGCCGCCACTGTAATACAGCACGTTGTCGTCACTCAACGTTGGATCGGGTAGGCCAAATACATGTGACATCGCGCTGCTATCAGCCGGTCGTTCAACATTGATAAAAAAACCGGGTTGTCCCAATTCCGCTTCGGCACGAGCAAATAAATCGACCAGACTGACCGGACTGGCTGATTCACCCGTCGCGGTCTTAAATGGCGGCTCCTGCATCAAGTCAGTGTAAAAACCAAATGGCGCGTCATAATGCTGAATAATCGCTGGCGCAAAATAGGTTTTAGCCTGAATAGCGAGACCGCTGTAGCTAATCATCAGTAAAAAAGGCAGTGTTAATACCGCCAGCAGTGTGTGGGCATCCAGCCAGCTACGCTGACCTTTGAATAAACGCAATGTGAAAAAATCTTTAAAAATACGTTTATGAATAATTATACCGCTGACCAGAGCCAACAGCATCAGCATGGTCACCGCGCCAACTATCCAGATCCCTGTATTACCGGCATGTAATTCAAAATGGGTATGGACAAAATGATGGCCACCTTCAGTGCCACGATTTTCTTCAGGGCTCATCAACTTGCCGGTTTCAGGATGTAATTGACCGCTTTTCAGGCTGCCGTCCTGCCCTTCCCAGAACAATAATATGCCCGGATTATTCGCATCCGGCAGGCCCATGCCCCAAAAACCACTGTCAGGATGATATTGGCGAAAAAAGGCTTCACCTTTGGCAACATAGTCGAGTCGCTGGGTTTCACTCAGCGACTCACTGGCGGTTAATGTGTAAAGCTCGGGATTCAGCCATTGGCTCAACGGTTTATCAAAAACCGCCAAAGTGCCAGTGATAAAAATAGCAAATAATAGCCAGCCAGCGACCAATCCTGCCCAGGTATGCACCGGCGTCATCAAACGGCGATAACGACCAATTTCACCACTATTGGCAGCCAGATTTAACTCAGCCACAGCGTCATCCCCCACATCATGGCTGCCGGAATCATCATCACCAGCCACGCACGCTGCCAGTTTGCCTGACTGAATGCCCAAAGCATTGCGCCGCTATATACCGCAAAACTCAGCATCAGCCCGGTTTGCATCGCATCAGCCAGCCGTGCCGGCCAGATAACAGCAATTAAACTGACAAAAGCCACTGTAAAAACATAGCCGCCCAATAGGGCGGCGATGATTTTTAATGAAATCTGAAAAGGTTTTGCAATAGGAAGGTTGGTCACATTAACTAATCTAAAAATGAATCGTATCCTATAAGGCTATCTTACAAGGTGCCGCTAGCATCAGATAACCTGATGTTTAACAATCAATAGAAATCGATTGTTGCTGTGAGACTCACCGTACGCGGCGCGCCGAGCGCCAAATAGCCATTACCCGGGAAACCGCCCACTGAGGCCCAGTAATCTCGGTCAAACAGATTGTGTACCCGTGCTCTCAGCGTCATATCCTGATTACCTACCGCTACAAGATAACGCACACCAATATCTACTGTAGTCCAGTCATCGACTTTGAGCGTATTCGCATTATCGGCATAACGTGAGCCGGTATAAGTCAAGCGGGTATCCAGTGCCAGACCATCCACATATGGTACTTCCCATTCAGCACCGAGATTGGCCTGCCACTCAGCCACACCAATCACCTCTTTTCCATCAATTGATGCATCGCCGGTTTCTTTCTGCTTTGCATCAAGCCAAGTCACACCACCCAAAATTTTTACATTGTCAGAAGCTTTACCGTAAATGGTAAGTTCCATGCCCTGGTGTTCATCTTCTCCTGATTCTTTGAAGACATTATTTTCAATCACAGCTCTGGGTTTTGAAGTGGTGAAATATGCCAATCCAAGACCTAATTGATCTGTCTCATATTTCAATCCGACCTCTTTTTGCTCAGAAACATAGGGAGATAGAGACTCTCCCACGTTAATCACATCTACTCCGGGTGCTGTTTCGCCTTGCGCCAGACTCTCAATATAGTTGGCATAGAGTGACACCTCGTCGGTGACCTTGAACACTGCCCCCACTGCCGGCGTAATCTCACTATCCTCGTAGGAGGTGCGCTCACCAGCCGTGCTGAATTCTGAGTCGGTACTGTAGTTATCGACCTTGATTGCCTGATGACGGGCACCAAGCGTTAATAGAAACCGGTCATCGATGAAAGAGAGTGTGTCACCGATAGCAAAACTGTTGAGTTTTGTTCTTGCCGTTAACATCGGTGAACCAAGATCATTTCCAAAGAATGTTCCAGTGGCAAATCCACTACCAAACTCCGGTCTGCTGTAATAAACAGGGTTATATAAATTACTTTCCTGTCTGAGGGCTCCGAATTCACCGATGAAGGCATTCTTTGTTTCAAGTTGGAAGTACGAATAAGATACCACCCATTCGTGTCCCACAGCACCTGTGTCGAAGTTACCTCTAAGACCGATTTCTCCGGTATCAACACGATCTTCTCTGGCATTATCAAACCTGCCCATGACACCATCCCCGGAACGGGCATCCTGGAGATTAAAGTTAGCTAAAGAATTGTCTTCATCTGTACGGCGTAAACCATATGCTGCCCAGGCAGTGACATTATCCTCGAGATCATATTCTGCCCGAAATGTGCCAAATTCATCTTCCTCATTTGAATAAGTCCATGGCTGTGCCCAGTTATGACTGGCATCTGGCGCCTTGGGAACCTCAGATAAACCGCTGATCGCCACATTTGTTCTGGTTTCATCTAATTGATGGTTTTGATAACCCATATCCGCAGATAAACGCAGACGATCGCCTCGGTAATCCAAGCCAATATTGAATAAGTTCAACTCAGCTTCTTCATCGTCAACTGATGTACCACCATTGTGATGCGCGGCGTTAACCCGAACACCAAACTCATTATTTTCACCGAAACGACGTGCCACATCAGCCGCAACATTACGTTGATCATTGTGTGAAGCACCAACTGTGAATCGGTTCAAATCATAGTTTGGGGCTCTTTTCGGCAATAGATTGATCACACCGCCGATTCCATTGCCACTGGGACTTGCACCTGTCAAAAATGCTGAGGCACCGCGCAAGACTTCAACTCGTTCAAATAATTCTGTCGCGATATATTGGCGGGGCAAAAGCGAATATAGTCCGTTGTAGGCAACATCATCTGAATAGAGAAGAAAACCCCGAATAAAGTAGGATTCCTGGAAGTTACCAAAACCCCGGGCCACTCTGACCCCGGGATCGGCTCTCAGCACATCCCCCACGCTCTGTGCTTGCCGGTCCTGAATAAATTCATTGGTGTAGCTGGTGATACTGAACGGCGTCTCAAGGTGATCTTTAGTGCCCAGAATACCGGCACGACCACCTTCAGCAACCTGTCCACCCTCAAAAGCCGGTGAAAGACCTTCAGCTGAGGCATCAGCACTGGCCGTGACCGTCATACTTTCCAGCGTTTCGCTGTCAGCATCAGCATTTTGTTCGTTTTGCTTCTCTGCCAATGCCATCAAGGGCGAACTTAAAATCAAACTTATGAGAATACTTAACGAGGTTTTTTGAATGGCCATTAGCCGAGCTCCGCAGGAATGTTCAGCCGCAAAGCATAATGCCTAATTAAGCTAATGTAAATACGAATGATTGTTATTAGCTAGTTTATTACTTTAGGTTAATGCCTTGATTTATATTACTGGGAGTAA
>JAWWAG010000033.1:0-17868 GCA_033721795.1 Methylophaga sp.
GCATGAAGTCGCCGTTAAAGTGCTGACTGAGGGATTAATTAAGTTAGGTATTTTGCAAGGTGACCTCGACGAGCTACTGGAAAAACAAGCCTATCGCGAGTTTTATATGCACCGTACCGGCCACTGGTTAGGCATGGATGTCCATGATGTTGGCGATTACAAAGTCGGCGGGGCCTGGCGGTTATTGGAACCGGGCATGGTGCTGACGATTGAGCCAGGTCTGTATATCCGCGATCCCGCCCATGTACCGGAAAAATATCATTTCACTGGTATTCGTATTGAAGACGATGTGCTGGTCACCAAAGACGGTCATGACGTTTTGACCGACGGCGCACCGAAAGAAATCGCCGACATTGAAGCGTTAATGGCAGGTGTCAAGGCAGCTTGATGAACCAAAATGTCGATTTTGATGTCTTGATTGTCGGTGCCGGTATGGTCGGCACCAGCCTGGCACTGGCTTTGAAAGATACGGCATTAAAAATCGGCATTATTGAAGCGCAAAGCATTGTGGCCGATGCCCAGCCCAGTTTTGACGATCGCGGTATCGCATTATCGTATGGCTCTCAGCGGATTTTTGAAACGCTGGGCCTTTGGCCGGATTTACAAGCTTATGCCACTCCAATTCTGAATATCCATATTTCTGATCGCGGCCATTTTGGTGTAACCCGTTTATCCGCTCAAGCAGCCAATGTCCCTGCACTGGGTCAGGTATTAACCGCAAAACAGCTGGGCCAGCATCTGAATATCGCTTTGCAGCAGGCTGACAGTATTGTAGTGCTATCGCCACTTAAAGTGACCGCAGTGGAAACCATGCCAGACATAACCACGGTGTTTCTATCGGATAAACAAAAATTGCACTGCAAGTTACTGGTCGCTGCCGATGGACAGCATTCTACGATTCGCGAATTGCTAAAATTGGGTAGCTGGGAGCGTGATTATCAGCAAACCGCCGTGACCGCCAATGTCAGCACTGAGCGGCCTCATCAAAACCGCGCATACGAGCGTTTTACCGATAGTGGTCCTTTGGCCTTATTGCCGATGTCTGACAATCGCAGCAGTCTGGTTTGGACGGTAAACAGCGGCGATGAACAGGACTTATTGGCGCTATCAGACAAGGATTTCTTACAAGCCTTACAACAGCGCTTTGGTTTTCGGCTTGGCCACTTTACCAGGGTCGGCAAACGCAGCAGTTACCCTCTGGGTTTGATGCAAACCGATACCGCTATTCAACCACGATTGTTACTGATTGGTAATGCAGCGCACAGTCTGCATCCGATTGCCGGTCAGGGGTTTAATTTAGGGCTGCGCGATGCAGCCGTACTGGCAGAAATCATCAGTCAATATAGTGATGACTGCGGTCACCCGCTAAGTATAGAAGCCTATAAAGCTTGGCAATTGCCGGCACAGGATACTATTGTCAAAGCGACTGACCGATTGGTCAAAATCTTCAGCAATGCTAATCCGCTACTAGGCCATGGCCGTTCTGCTGCTTTGGCCATGCTCGATATATTGCCACCGGTTAAACAAAAACTCAGCCTTGCCAGTATGGGCTTAAGCCAGAAACAAACCCGACTGGCACGCGGATTGTCACTATGAACCGCCAGACAGATATTATTATTGTTGGCGGCGGCATGGTGGGGAGCTCGCTCGCTTTGGCTTTAGCGCAGCACAGTGATTTAAAAATCACCCTGTTGGAAAGCCGCCCTCCTGCCAGATTACAACAAAACGATCCGTGGCAGCTGCGGGCCAGTGCCATCAATACCGGCAGTCAGCAATTATTAACCGAACTAGGTGTCTGGCAACGATTAATGCCGGTCCGGCTGGGCCCGTTTGAACACATGCAGGTCTGGGAAAAAAACAGCCAGCTGGATTTTGATGCGGCCGATATTGGCGCGGCCAGGCTTGGCCATATCATCGAAAACGGCCATCTGGAACAGGCAATGTTGGAAACATTAAAGGCCACAACATCTATTGATTTACTTAGCCCTGCGCAGGCAACAGCGCTCGATGGACAAACCATTACACTGGTAAATGGTGACCAGTTGAGTGCACCGCTGATCATCGCCGCCGATGGCAGTCAATCGCAAATTCGCGACTGGGCAGGTATCAAATCTCGTGGCTGGGCTTATCATCAGCAAGGTTTGGTGGCAGTGGTTGAAACTGAACACCCGCATCAGCAATGTGCCCGCCAGCATTTTCTACCGGGCGGTCCGCTGGCCTTTTTGCCGCTCAATCATCCTCATCAATGCTCGATTGTCTGGAGTCTGCCTGATCAGCAAGCCGAGCATTTAAAAAGTATTGATGAGTTAGCGTTTTGTGAACAACTGGCCAGTGCGTTTTATTACAGGTTGGGAGAGGTTCATCTGTTATCAGAACGCGCCACTTTTCCCCTGCAGCTGCAACATGCTGACACCTACGTAAAACCTGGCCTGGCCTTGGTGGGTGACGCTGCGCACAGCGTGCATCCGTTGGCAGGACAAGGCGTTAATCTAGGGTTTCAGGATGTCAATGTACTGGCGAATATTCTGCTCAAAGCACATCAGCAAGGCCGACAGCTGGGCAGCTTGCATACCTTAAAAAAATACCAGCGAGCGCGACTGGCTGAAAATACATTCATGCAGTTAAGTCTGGATGCTTTGAACCGCTTATTTGCCAGTCAACTGCCGGGCATGGCGGCCATCAGGCAACTTGGCTTAAAGCAAGTTAACCAATGGGGATTTATCAAAAACTTGTTAATCCAACAGGCTGCCGGGCGACATTAAATCGGTAAAAAAGCCATTGATGCCGCTTGCACCACAATATTTTTCACCAAACGTCCCTCTTTCTCAGCGATGATTTGTGACAAATTATCCTGGGTCGCTATCATGCCACCAATCAGCCGCTGAAAACTCAAATTACGCTCCAGACCTTTGCTGCTATCACTGAGCAAAATACGTTCACCGTTGGTGTCACGTTTGGTAGCCAGTAACCAGGCGGCAATTTCGATATTCCGGGCACTGTTATAAAGTTTTTGGGCATCAATCTCGGTGAGATAATAAAACTCGGTTTGATTGTTATACGACGCCATCAACATCCGGCGCATACCAACGGTAAACGCCAGTACCCGATCACCCTGATAATCGGTGCTCAAAGCATCGCGCAAAATATCGGTGGGCTTGGTATTTTTCCATTTAGCAAAGCCGACATGGGCCGGGTAATTAAACAGCCTGGCAACACTCTCTTCGAGACTGCGTTTGCCGCGATCATGCCGTTCATTGGGATTACGGCGGTATAACTTTAAAGTCAGTGTTTTTAAATCCTGCATCACCCGCTGCTGATGTAACTCAATAACTTCATCTACGGTGCTTTTGCCAAATTGGGCGATTTGCGGCGGCGGTAGCTGCTTACAAGCCATAAGAGATAAACAGAGTAATAACAGGCTAAACCGTTTCATCAATTAAACCGGAATACGGACTACGGTCCTGCAAACTGGCTATTTGCAGATAACTCACGACGGGCGCAGGCAAAGCGCGGGTGGGCTGATTGGGCATGAATTCAGCGTTATCAAGCTGCGCTAAAATACGGATAAACCGTGCCTGCTGACTATCCTGCGCATTACTGACCGGCACCACTTGTTGCGGATTATTGGCACGATTGCGCGCCGGGGCTGAATTAAAGTTAACATCAGCCGGTACCACCACCGGCAGACGATTAGGATTGTCTGTCGGTTTAAGCGGAACTATACCAATCGGGTTATTACTGATTTGCATCCGAGTTTGCTACCCGCCGTGGGCCACGGCTGCGCTGATTATTTCCACCACCAGAGTGTTTCTTATCATTTTGCCGCGGCCGATTTCTGCCCCCCGGCTGACGCTCTGGTTTCACCGCTGGTAATGGGTGTTCCAGCGTTTCATCGGCAGTCGAAGCCACCGGTAATTTGTGTTTGATGTAATCCTCAATCTCGGGCAAAGAAAACACATATTCTTCGCAGGCAAAACTAATGGCGACCCCACTGGCTCCGGCACGCGCTGTGCGGCCGATCCGGTGCACATAGTCTTCACAATCCTGAGGCAGATCAAAGTTGAAAACATGACTGACTTCAGGAATATGGAGTCCCCGTGCGGCCACATCGGTCGCGACCAGAAACGGAAACTCACCGTCCTGAAAGTGCTGGAGTAATTGTTCACGTTTTTTTTGTGGCACATCGCCGGAAAGCAACGCCGCCTTGTGACCATTACCTTCTAAATAACCCCAAACTCTGTCAGCAACATGTTTGGTATTAACAAAGACAATTGCCCGCGGGGGCTCAAAGCGTTTAATCAATGCCAGCAGCAACGGCACTTTTTCATCATTGGCTGGGTAATACACGGATTCTTCAATGCGATCGCCCATGACTTTTTCCGGCTCAATCTGAACTTTTTCCGGATTATTCATATGCTCGTAAGCCAGCTCCAGCACCTTGTAGCTTAAGGTCGCCGAAAACAACATGCCAAGGCGCTCAACCGGTGGCGGTAAGCGGCGCAGAAAAAAGCGCACATCTTTAATAAAGCCCAAATCAAACATTCGATCGGCTTCATCCAGCACCATCACCTCAATTTGTTTGAGGTTAAAAACCCGCTGTTTGTGATAATCCAACAACCGGCCAGGCGTCCCAATCAACACATCGCAACCATCAGTAATGGCATCACGCTGTTTTTGATAATCTTTGCCGCCATGCGCCAATGCGATGCGCAAACCGGCATGTTTATTTAACAACTCGGCATCTTTGACGATCTGAATCGCCAATTCGCGTGTCGGTGCCAAAATTAAGGCGCGCGGTTGTTTTTGTAATTCGCCATCCCCATTCAACAATAATCGCTGAAAAGTAGCCAGCAGAAAAGCAATGGTTTTACCGGTACCGGTCTGCGCCTGACCCGCAACATCTTTACCAGCCAACAATAGCGGCAGTGACTGTGCCTGTATGGGCGTGCAGAATGCAAAACCGGCGTCATTGAGGCCCTGTTGCAAATGCGCATGCAGTGGCAGCGCCGAAAATGGGGTGTCGGTCAGATGGGCAGTCATATAAATACTTGCATTACCTGTACTGATAAGAAAAAATGTTGCTTAACTGTTTGGTCTGCGAGTATAGCGGTCCGATACTTTAGTTACCACTGGAGATAAACCATGAGCAAAAACGTCACTAATGTGACCGATAGCGACTTCGACAGCCAAGTGTTGCAATCTGATTTACCAGTCTTAGTAGACTACTGGGCTGAATGGTGTGGTCCTTGCAAAATGATTGCCCCGGTATTGGAAGAAATCAGTGATGAATATGCTGGTAAGCTCCGGGTTTGCAAACTCAATATCGACGAAAACCCTGACACCCCACCTCGCTACGGTATTCGTGGCATTCCGACTTTAATGCTGTTTAAAGACGGCGAAGTCGAAGCCACCAAAGTCGGCGCTCTGACCAAGTCGCAGCTGGCTGCTTTTCTCGATAGCAATATTTAAATCTCAAACACTTTATCCCCGTCCTATACGGGGATAAATGTGTCTGTCACTGTCAAAACCAGCGTTTTTATCGCTGGTTTTGTCTTATCGCAGATGGATGTATCCGAACTTCTAGACGACCTCAATAAACCGCAGCGTGAAGCTGTTGCGGCGCCGCTCGGCCATGCCCGGATTTTAGCCGGGGCTGGCAGTGGTAAAACGCGGGTGCTGGTGCATCGTATTGCCTGGTTGATTCAGGCAGAGGCCTTGTCGCCGGCTAATATTCTGGCGGTGACATTTACCAACAAAGCCGCCGCCGAAATGCGCGGTCGTATTGAAGAAATGCTCGGCTACCCGACCGGTGGCATGTGGGTTGGCACCTTTCATGGTCTGGCACACCGGCTGCTGCGTTCTCACTGGCAAGATGCCAGTTTGCCACAGGGATTTCAGATCCTCGACAGTGATGATCAACTGCGTATGCTTAAACGCATTATCCGCGGCATGTCCCTGGATGAGGCGCAGTGGCCACCCAAACAGGCACAGTGGTATATCAATGCCCAGAAAGATGAAGGCCTGCGCGCTGCACACATTCATGTTGGCGATGATCCCTACTCCAAAACCATGCACAGTGTTTACCTAGCCTATGAACAAGCATGTGAACGCGCCGGTGTCGTAGATTTCGGTGAGTTGCTGTTGCGCAGTCATGAGCTTTGGCTGAAACGGCCGGATATTCTCAGCCATTATCAGCAGCGGTTTTCACAGATCCTGGTTGATGAGTTTCAGGACACCAACACCATTCAGTACGCCTGGCTGCGGTTATTGGCCGGCCAAACCGGCTATTTGTTTATCGTCGGTGATGATGATCAGTCCATTTATGGCTGGCGTGGCGCCAAAATCGAAAATATCCAGAAATTTCATAAAGATTATCCTGATGCCAGTTCAGTGCGTCTGGAACAAAACTATCGTTCAACCGGCAATATTCTGGCCGCCGCCAATGCGGTTATTGCCAATAACAGTGAGCGTCTGGGTAAAGAATTATGGACCGAAGACAGCGATGGCGAGCCGGTACAACTTTACAACGCTTATAACGAACGGGATGAAGCGCAATATCTGGTGCAGGAAGTGAAAAACTGGGTAGCACAAGGTGGCCAGCGCAGTGATTGCGCCGTGCTGTATCGCTCCAATGCCCAGTCGCGGGTGATTGAAGAAGCGTTGATGCAATCCGCTGTGCCCTACCGGGTCTATGGCGGTCTGCGCTTTTTTGAGCGGGCCGAAATTAAAGATGTATTGGCTTATCTGCGGCTGGTGGCCAATCGCCGTGATGATGCGGCTTTTGAACGGGTGGTTAATACGCCTACCCGCGGCATTGGTGCTGCAACGCTGACTCAGTTAAGGCAAATTGCCCGGGAAACCGATCAGCCGATGTGGCATACCGCCGTTGATATTTTAGAGCAACAACTGCTGCCGGCCCGGGCGGCCAATGCACTGTCAGGCTTTTTAACATTGATTGAATCACTGACACCTGAAGATGACAGCATGCCGTTGCATGAACTGACAAGGTTGGTAATTGAAGAAAGTGGTCTTAAAGCATTCTTTGGTAAAGACAAAACAGAGAAAGGTCAGGGCCGCATTGAAAACATGGAAGAATTGATTAACGCCAGCCGTGAATTTATGCGCGCCGATGATGATGAAGCAATGCCGTTGCTGGATGCTTTTCTGGCGCATGCCGCATTGGAGGCCGGTGATAATCAGGCCGATAAATGGCAGGATTGTGTGCAGCTGATGACGTTGCATTCGGCAAAGGGCTTGGAATTCCCACTGGTATTTATGGTGGGCATGGAAGAAGGTTTATTCCCCGGTCAAAAATCTTCAGATGACCCGGTGCGGCTCGCTGAAGAACGCCGCCTTTGTTATGTCGGCATGACCCGAGCCCGGAAAACGTTATATCTGCTGTTTACGGAATCACGCTATTTGTATGGTCAGGAAATGCATCCCCGGCCATCACGGTTTTTAGCAGAAATTCCGCCAGAGCGTATTCATGAAGTGCGCAGCCGGCAATCAGTCGGGGCTTTATCAGGACTTGCCAGCCGCAGCGAATCGGCTGATGATAGTGGTTTTCGTCCAGGCCAGCAGGTACTGCACCAGAAATTTGGCCCCGGTGTTATCGTTGACACCGAAGGCACCGGCAGCCATGCCAGGGTGCAGGTTAATTTTAAACAGGCTGGTAGCAAATGGTTGGTATTGGCGTATGCCAAACTGGAAACGCTTTAGTCCGGGGACTTCATCGATGAAGCATATGCGTCGCAAACTGTTATTAATATTGTTAACCGGTCTCAGCATTGCAGCTTGTAGTCCGCCTGATGCCACTAATGAAGATGGCACTATTGATACCAGCAAAATCTACCGCTGGAAAATGGTCACCACCTGGCCACCGGGTTTCCCCGTTTTGCAGGAGGGCGCGGAGCGCTTTGCTGACAATCTCGCCGAAATGTCCAATGGCCGCCTGCAGGTAAAAGTTTATGCCGGCGGCGAATTGATTCCCGCTTTACAAACCTTTGATGCCGTATCTCAGGGCACAGTCGAAATGGGGCATGGCAGTGCCTACTACTGGGCCGGCAAAGTCCCGGAAGCACAATTTTTCTCAACCGTGCCGTTTGGTATGAATCCTCGTGGTATGAACGCCTGGCTGTACTTTGGTGGTGGTCAGGAATTATGGGATAAGGTATACGAACCATACAATGTAAAAGCCTTTCCGCTCGGCAATACCGGCATTCAAATGGGAGGCTGGTTTAATAAGGAGATCAATTCGGTTGCCGATTTGGATGGCCTTAAAATGCGCATTCCGGGCCTTGGTGGCAAAGTGTTTGCCAAAGCCGGCGGTAATCCGGTGTTGCTGGCCGGCAGCGAGGTCTATACAGCGCTGGAACGCAATACTATCGATGCCACTGAATGGATCAGTCCTTATCATGATCAGCGCCTTGGCTTATATCGGGCAGCAGAACACTATTATTATCCCGGCTGGCATGAACCTGGCGCGGTTTTAGAGCTCAGTATCAATAGCCGCGCCTGGGCAACACTGCCCGCTGATTTACAGGCGATGGTTGAAAATGCCGCCATGGCTGAGAACCTGCGTATGGCCTCGGAAATGGAGCATTTGAATGCGACTGCGCTGGCAGAGTTACGTGAGCGCGGCGTCGATATCAAACCGTTCCCGGCTGATGTGATGCAACGTCTGAAAACGCTGACCGAAGAGACATTAGCGGAAGAAGCGGCCGAAAACCCAAAATTCAAGGAAGTTTATAGCGCCTATCAGGCATTTCGTGAGAAGGATGCTACCTGGACTGAAATCTCTGAAGAAGCCTACCTTGGCGTCAAATAAATGGTTGTGATTATCCTGACTGAGCAGGGCCTCGCCGAGATGGCCGGCAATCTCACCGAAGGCACGCACGTCTGGCTCAATCCCGCATTGGCTGACAGTAAAATGCAACCGGACTGGCAGGCGCGTGGTCTGACAGTAAAATTACTACCCGTGCAATTTGATGCACATAAAGATAAATCGCTGATCGACGCGCTGGATTACGTCGAAAAACACAGTGATGATGCTGATATATTAATTGAGTGCCCCTGATATGACTTGCCGCGTAATTTTGTTTGCCCTTTTGTTAATGCCTTTGAGCGTCTTCAGCAGCGAGTGGGACGCCGCGCGCCTAGCCTTGGAAAAACCGACGCAAATTACCGTTTACCGGGATGCCAATTGTCAGTGCTGTCATAAATGGATTGAGCATTTGCAGTCGCATGACTTTCAGGTCGATGATCAAATCCGAAGCGATATGAGCCACGTTAAACAGCAGCTTGGTTTACCCGTAAAAATGGCTTCATGTCATACCGCGGTGGTCGATGATTATTTGATTGAAGGCCATGTCCCGGCCGATGACATTAAACAGCTTTTAGCTGATAAACCCGCCAATATCAAAGGCTTATCAGTCCCGCAAATGCCGGTGGGCACACCGGGTATGGAAATGGGTCCGCGCAAAGATCCGTTTGTGGTATTCAGTTTTGACGAAAACGACAACTTCAAAAGCTTTAATCGCTACAAAGTCGACGCTGACAACCGCTATCAGGCTGTCGTCATCACACCTTAACTAATGGAATTAGTTTGGCTGCTTGGGCGGATGCTGGCATCCGTCACCGGCAATGTTTTTCAAAAACAAATGAGCCATCGCGGCCTGTCCCCGCTCTATATCACGCTGGGCGGTTACTTAGTGCTGAGCCTTATCAGCCTGGTACTGCTCAGCCTAATTGGCTTTGCCGAAATAAAGCCTGGCTTCTGGCTCAATATTACCGTGGCTGCTCTGCTGGATATGGCCGGCACGCTGCTGCTGGTGATGTCATTATCCAAAACCGATTTATCGGTTTTCGGACCACTCAATGCCTATAAGGTCGTGTTTTCAACTTTATTGGCTTTGATATTTCTCGGTGAAATTCCCAGCCTGCAAGGATTTTCGGGTATTGTCATAATTCTGGCCGGCAGTGTTTTATTGTTTCCACCGAAAACCGCTGATAACAACCGTTTCCTCATCTTGCTGAAAGATCCCGGTGTCCAGTTTCGTTTTTTATCCATCGGCTTATTCTCACTCGGCACTTTGCCATTAAAAAATGCGGTGATGACCGGTGGACCGCTGGCAACCACTATATTCTGGTGTCTATTTGGTTTGCCGCTGGCAGCCGCCATCTATTTCACTTTCAGTGGGCAGTCCCTGAAAAAAGACTGGCAGCAAAGCCAAAGCAAATTGCGCGATTTTCTGTGGCTGGGCGCACTGATTTTTACCATGCAGTATTGCACTATGCTGCTGTTTGAAGGGCTGTTGATTGCCTATGCGCTGGCCTTATTCCAACTCAGTATGGTGCTGCAGGTATTTCTCGGTTATCGCATATTTAAAGAAGGTCATTTGACCCGACGCCTTGCTGCCTGCGGCGTAATGATCATTGGCTGCTTGCTGGTGCTTAACGCATAGGCTCTATTTATCTTTCTTAACCGCCTGTGTTGTGACTGAAAATGCGGCAATCAAGGTGCTAGAAGAGCCATTTAGTCATTCTAAATAAACGACGAGCATGGTGGTGCATTTTCAGACTTAACCCGAGGGGCTGAGGCTCTTTTACCGCCCAGATAAGTTGAAAATGACTTATGTGGAATACGACATCGCATCATTTCAGCCTAGTCGGACAAAAAAATAGCAGCCAGCATTGGTGGCGATGAAAGATAAACAGACCCTAAGATTTTTTAGCCTCACGCTGTTAATATGCAAACCTTATGTCGGCGTACCGACAGTTTCTGATTAAGATACTCCCATGCAATTTGAAGATTTATTTTTAGATGATGCGCTGCTGGCAGCGATTTCCCGCAGTGGTTTTAATAAAGCTACCGAAGTTCAGCAAACGGCCATTCCCGCACTGCTTTCCGGTCAGGATGTGCTGGCCTGCGCCGCTACCGGTACAGGTAAAACTGCCGCATTTGTGCTGCCCATTTTGCAAAAACTGATGGATGAACCGAATCACGCCGGTAAAGCGCAGTTTCTGGTGTTGGCACCGACACGGGAACTGGCATTTCAGATTCAGCATGTGTTTCATCAACTGGGGCAGTCATTTAAACCGGCCATTGCTATGCTGACCGGTGGCGCGTCACCATGGCCACAGTTACAACATGCCCAGGATGAAAATTGCGACATTATTATCGCCACACCGGGCCGCCTGCTGAGTCTGGTTAACGATGATACGGTCGATTTAACCGGCATCAATCTGGTCATTATCGATGAAGCGGACCGGATGCTGGATATGGGGCAGGGCCCTGATGTACTGAATATTCTTGCAGGGATTGGTCACCGGTTTCAGGCCGGTTTATTTTCAGCCACCTTGGCAGGCAGCGGCGTCAGGATTTTTGCTGAAGAACTGCTTAACGATCCGCAGGAAATCCTGTTACAGGCTGCTAATCAGCAAGCAGTCAATATTACGCAGGAAGTCTATCTGTGCGATAACCTTGAACATAAACAAGCGCTACTGATGTCATTTATTGATGATGCCAAATGCTCGCGTGCCTTGGTATTTTGTAATAAAAAAACCCGTGCCGAAGAAGTCTGTGATTTTTTACAGTCACGCAATATTTCTGCGCAGTTACTGCATGGTGATTTTGATCAATCTGTCCGCCGGGAGCGGATCCGCAAATTTCGCAGTGGTCAGATTAAAGTGACTGTCGCAACCGATGTCGCCTCGCGAGGTCTGGATGTCGCTGATATCAGCCATGTAATTAATTTTGATGTGCCGTTTCGCGGTGATTTATATATTCACCGTATTGGCCGTACCGGTCGTGCCGATAAAACTGGTTATGCCATCAACCTGGTCGAGCCACATGATCACAAAAACCTGCAACGCATTGAGCATCATGTTGGTGGTCCGCTAAAAGTCTGCAAACGTAAAGGTTTGGCGCCGAAAGGTAAAAGTAATAAAGCCTTATCAAAAACCAAAACCGAAAAAGGCCGTTATATCGCCAAAAAAGACCGGCCTGCTGAAGATTGATTGATCTTTTCATCACCGCCGCCATAGGAAGTCATCACCGCCGCCATAGGAAGCGATAAAAGACAAGTTCAAGCGCTAACCTGTGTTTCGCATGCCCTGCGAAATGGCACTGATAGTTCTTAGCAGCGGATCACGCCAGACTTGCATATCTTCGCCGTTGATTTCCGCTTGGCGATAACGACGCAAGAGCATGATCTGAATATGGTTGAGCGGATCCAGATAAGGATTCCGCCGCCTCAAAGATAAGGCCAATACCGGGTTTTCAGCAATCAGCTTGTCGGCATCAACAACTTTCAGCACTTCATCAATGGTCAGCTGGAACTCATCACGAATTTTGCCGAGCACCGCCAAAGATTGTTCGGTATCGGGACACAAGGTTGCATATTGCTGGGCAATCCCCATATCCGCTTTGGCCAGTGACATTTGGGTATTGCTGAGCAATGCCCGGAAAAACGGCCAGTTCTGCACCATTTTTTGCAGTGTTGGCATGCCCCCAGGATTATTTTGCAGCCAGGTATGAATCGCATGGCCGATACCATACCAGCCGGGCAAGGTATGCCGCGATTGTGCCCAGGCAAATACCCAGCCGATAGCCCGCACTGATGATTTGGAACGATCACCGGCTTTACGATGAGACGGACGTGAGCCGATATTCATCAAACCGATTTCACTAATCGGGCAAGCCTCGTAAAAATAATCCAGGAAATACGGCGTCTGCTCGGTTAGCTGCCGGTATTGCTGCTCACCGTTTGCTGCCAGTTTTGCCATGATTTGATGATATTCGGGTGGCTCTTGACGGGCATTGGTGACCAGACTGCGGCTGGCCTTCATCAACGCAGATACGCCCATACCCAACTCATAAGTCGCCGTTTCGGTATTGCCGTATTTAAATGACAAGACCTCCCCCTGCTCGGTGAATTTGATTTGTCCCTGCACAGTACCGGGCGGCTGCGACAAAATCGCTTCATGGGTTGGACCACCACCACGACCAACGGTACCGCCACGACCATGAAACATCCGACAGGCGATATCAAATTTTTCTGATAATTGACTGACCTTTTGCTGTGCCTGATACAAATGCCAGGCAGAAGCCAGAATACCCCCATCCTTACAGGAATCAGAATACCCGAGCATGACTTCCTGCCGGTTGCCCGAGGCCTTCAGCAAACTGCGATAGGCAAGATTATCAAACAGCGCCGTCATCACCGGTTCGATATGCGCCAAATCTTCAATGGTTTCAAATAAAGGCGCAATACGAATATGACAAAACCAGCCCTGTTCGTCCTGGCCTACCAGTCCGGCAAACCGGGCCAGCAGCATTACTTCAAGAATATGGCTGGCGGCGTGGGTCATCGAAATCACGTAATGACCAAATGCCTGCTCGCTGACCTCGACACGTAACCTAGCCATCAGCCGCATCAGTGCCAGTACTTCGTCGGTTTGCGGCTGTAAATCGCCATAAATGTCAGGCAGATTGGGACGGCGCAACAAGTCACTGATTAACTGCTGGCGTTCATCTTCAGATTTTTGTAAGTAGTCCCGGCAAAGTCCGGTATGAGCCAAAACTTCGGCCAGCGCATCACTATGTCGTGACGATTCCTGACGGACATCCAGATGCAGTAAATAAAAACCAAAGGTTTCGACCAGCCTGATTAAATCGCTCAGCTGGGCATTGGCAACTTCTTTATCACCATTGTCGATAAGCGATTTTTGCAGGCAATATAAATCCGCCAGCATTTCCCGTTCATCGGCATAAGCGACGCCAAGCGAATCAACACGCTGATCCGGACGGAAATATTGCTGTAACAGCCGCAGATTATCTTCGAGGCGCGAGCGCATGATATACAGTTTGCGACGATAGGGCTCGTTAATAAAACGCTGACTGTTAGTGGCAAAGGCCTTACCAAAGCGTTGTTCACTCTCCGCTAGATCTTCTGCCAATGCCGTATTTATCTGACATAACGGCTGTGACTGCGTCAGGATAAACATCAAATCCGTTACATCCTGCAAATACCTTCGCAATACCACCCTTTTTTGCAGCATCACAGCCATTTCAGTGGTTTGCGCCGTAACATAAGGATTCCCATCGCGATCGCCGCCTATCCACGAACCAAATTGTAAATAATGCGGAATACGCACCGGCTCGGCATCGGCTAACTCATCGGCATACACCCGGCGGATAGCGTTTTCCAGATTCCGGTAACTGCGCGGCACGGCGTCAAACAAGCTGACATTAAAATAATACAGGCCGTTTTTAACTTCATCACGGACACTGGGTTTAATCGCCCTGACTTCATCGGTGACCCATAACAACTGGATCTGCTGTTTTAATTGGCGGCGAATCTGCTGTTCATCAAAGGGGGTCAGCGAGCTGTGAGTCAGTTGTTCATCAAGCAGAAATACACGCCGTAAAATTTCCATCACGGTGCGCCGTTTGGATTCGGTCGGATGCGCAGTAAAAACCGGCATATAAACCAGTTTGCCAAGCAGCGATTTCAACTGAGTAAGCGTTACACCTTCCTGTTTTAACTGCGTCAGCGTGTCGAGATAGGAGCCATGCCAGAGATTGCCGCCATTTCGCAGTTTAATCAGCCGGTTATGGTGGTGGTAAGCTTCTTCGGCGGTGTTGACCAGACTAAAATACAAATTAAAAGCGCGAATAACTTCACCCAGCGTCTGGGCATCAAGTTCACCGATGTGCGCCATCAGTTGATTACGCAGCAACGGATCGTCATTTTTACGTAAGCGGATAAATCCTTTACGCAGTTGCTCTACCGCCTGAAAAACGGTGTCACCGGAACGCTCGGCAATGACCTCCCCGAGCAAATCCACCAAAAAGCGGACATGACTGCGTAAATCTTTATCTTCCAATAAGCTCAACGCTTGCAGTTGGGCGAATTGTGTTTCCATGAAAATAACCTTTTAAGGGTGGAGTTGTTGATACAAATCGAGATAACGGCGGGCACTTTTTGTCCAGCTGCCATCCTGCAGCATGGCAGTTAGCATCATGCGTCGCCATAATCGCGGATGACCAAACAATTCTATTACCTCTCGCAATTTTTCGATTAAGGTTTCGCTATTGGCGGCGGCAAATTTAAAACCGGTCGCGGTATTATTTTTGCGGTTGGCCTCAGTAGCATCCACCACCGTATCGGCCAGACCACCGGTATTTCGTACGACAGGCAACGTGCCATAACGCAAACTGTAAAGTTGATTCAGACCACAGGGTTCAAAGCGCGACGGCATTAAAAACACATCCGCCCCGGCCTCGATTTGGTGAGCCAAGGCTTCATCATAACCCAGTTGCAAACCGACTTTATCCGGATAGCGTGCCCGCAGCACGCGTAAATCCTGCTCAAAACCGGCTTCACCGCTACCCAGACAGACCAGCTGAATATCAGCATTTTCTGACAGTAACTGATCCAGTGCCTCAATTGATAAATCAATGCCCTTTTGTGATACCAGCCGGCTGATAAGACCGATTAACAACGTTTTGGGACTATCAGGCAGCGCAAAACGCTGTTGTAATGCCTGTTTATTAACCGATTTAAAACGAATCGTGGCTGCACTGTAATTTTTCGTCAGCGTCGGATCTTTGGCCGGATCCCATATATTGGTATCAATACCGTTGACGATACCACTGAGTCGGCCCTGACTGGCGCGCAGTTTCAGTAATCCCTCAAGCCCATAGCCAAATTCATAATCACAGATTTCGTCAGCATAGGTCGGACTAACGGTGGTGATATGGTCGGCATACACAAGGCCACCTTTCATAAACGACATTAAGCCGTAGAATTCCAGCCCATCCATATGCCAGAGACTGTCCGGCAAATCTAGGAGGTCAAACAATTCGCGGCTGAACAGTCCCTGATAAGCCAGATTATGAATGGTGAACACCGTTGCCGGTCTGTCCGGTTGCAAACTCAATAATGCCGGGACCAATCCCGTTTGCCAGTCATGGCAATGGACAATATCCGGCTGCCAGCATAATCCGGCCTGGTCTTTGGCAATTGCAACAATCGCTCGGCAAAATAAAGCAAAGCGTGCAGCATTATCCGGCCAGTCCTTGCCATCACTACCCGTGTAAGGATTACCATCACGGTCAAAATGTTCCGGTGAGTCGATTAGCCAGCATGGAACATTACTGCCCGGCAGAAGGCACTGCAAAATTTTCACCGGCGCATGATAACCATTAAGTTTTAAGCTGCCGACCATTTGACAGTCAGCGATTTCCTGAATTGTTGCCCGGTAGGCAGGCATGACAATTCTTACATCCTGCCCCTGTTCATTCAGCGCGATTGGCAGACTGGCGGAGACATCTGCCAGCCCCCCCGTTTTCATCAAAGGGGTGACTTCACTACTGGCAAACAGAATTTTTCGCACGAGCAACTCCAAAATTGTACAATTACACGATTATATACGCTCACGGCCACAGTCACAGCCTGCTACGGGAGAAATCATGCAACCTTGTACCATCATTATTTTTGGCGCCACCGGCGATTTGTCACAGAAAAAACTACTACCGGCGTTATATCACTTAGATGCCGAAAAGCGCCTTACGCCTGAAACCAAAATCATTTGTATGGGCCGTAAAGACAGTACCCAGCAAGACTGGCATGCGCTGGTCAAAGACTATGTTTCAGCCAAAGCGCGTGGTGGTGTTGATCAGCAGGTACTGGATACCTTTCTGAACCGTGTAAGTTATTTCAAGAACGATATTAACGATACAGCCAGCTACCAAGACCTGGCCGATATGCTCAAAGATCCGGCTAACGAATTTTCGAAAAATATCGTTTTCTATTTATCTATCAGCCCGTCACTGTTTGGTGTTGTCGGCGATCAGTTATCAACCGTTGGTCTCAATAAGGAAGACGATGGCTTTCGGCATTTGGTGGTTGAAAAACCCTTTGGTTATGACCAGAAAAGTGCCAACGAACTGGAACAAACGCTGCGCCGTAATTTCACCGAACAACAAACCTATCGCATCGATCATTACCTCGGTAAAGGCACAGTACAAAATATTTTTGTATTCCGTTTTGCCAATTTGTTGTTAGAGCCACTGTGGAACCGCAACTATATCGATCACGTACAAATCACCCATGCTGAGCAACAAGGTGTCGGTGGCCGTGCTGGTTATTACGATACGTCCGGCGCGCTGCGCGATATGATTCAAAGCCATTTATTACAAGTGATGGCGCTGGTTGCAATGGAACCGCCAGCAAATCTGGATGATGAATCACTGCGTGACGAAAAAGTAAAAGTTTTGAAGGCTATCCGGCCGATTACTTCCGATATTGTCGATGCGCATGCTTTCCGCGGTCAGTATGCCGCTGGCGAAGTTAATGGCAAAGCCGTGCCCGGTTATCTGGATGACGAGGAAGTGCCGAAAGACAGCGTCACCGAAACCTATGCGGCGATGAAGATTTATATTGATAACTGGCGCTGGCGCGGTGTGCCGTTTTACCTGCGTACCGGTAAATGTATGCCAGAATCGAAAGCGATGATTGCCATTCGCTTCAAAAAACCGCCACAGGAATTGTTTAAAGACACCGAGATCGGTGACAGCCACGCCAACTGGATTGTCATGGGTCTGCAACCGGACAATACGCTGCGTATCGAATTGCAGTCCAAAGAACCGGGGCTTGAGCTGACCTCACATACCGTGGGTCTGGAAACCGTTGAAACCGACGATAACAAACATAAATTAGATGCTTATGAAGCGCTGATTCTGGATGCTATTCAAGGTGATCGTTCGCTGTTTCTGCGCTCAGATGAAGTTAATCTGGCCTGGAAAGCTGTCGATCCGATTCTGGAAAAATGGTCACAGGACAAATCCCATATTGCCACTTA
>JAWWAG010000034.1:0-16906 GCA_033721795.1 Methylophaga sp.
AAAAGAAGATGAAGCGCCTATTTGGTGGTTTGGCGGTGGCTATGATCTAACGCCTTATTATGGTTTTGAAGAGGATGCCAAACATTGGCACCAGACGGCATTTAATGCATGCCAACCATTTGGTGATGATGTTTATCCACGTTATAAACAATGGTGTGATGAGTACTTTTATTTAAAACATCGTCAGGAAGCACGGGGCATCGGCGGCCTGTTTTTTGATGATCTGAATGAATGGGGTTTTGATCGTTGTTTTGCCTTTATGCAGGCAATCGGTGACAGTTATCTCGATGCCTATCTGCCGATCGTCAAACAGCGGATGACCATTGAATATGACGCGCGTGAACGGGATTTTCAGCTGTATCGGCGGGGCCGTTATGTTGAGTTTAATCTCGTTTACGATCGCGGCACGCTGTTTGGCCTGCAATCAGGCGGCCGTACTGAATCGATTCTGATGTCACTGCCGCCGCTGGTTAAATGGCGTTATAACTGGCAACCGGAGGCCGGCACACCTGAAGCCAAGCTATATACGGACTTTTTACCGCCCAAAAACTGGCTTAAGTAAATGATCACTCTTCTTTGGAGAGCAATGCCAACTGGTCAGCTTGATACTCGTTAATCAGTGGCTCAATGACCTCATCGAGCGCGCCAGTCATGATCTCGGTCAATTTGTACAAGGTCAAATTGATGCGATGATCGGTGATGCGGCCCTGCGGATAGTTGTAGGTACGAATCCGTTCACTGCGATCGCCGCTGCCTACCAATAAACGCCGGGTTTCGGCTTGTTCTGCCTGTTGTTTGTCGACTTGCGCGGCCATGATCCGTGATTGCAGAACTGACATCGCTTTGGCGCGGTTTTTGTGTTGTGAACGTTCTTCCTGACACTCCACAATAATACCGGTCGGAATATGGGTAATACGAATTGCTGAATCGGTGGTGTTAACGTGCTGACCACCGGCCCCTGATGAACGGAAGGTATCAACCTTTAAATCCGCTGGATTAATGTCGATTTCATCGATTTCATCGACTTCCGGCAAAATCGCCACAGTGCAGGCCGAAGTATGGATACGACCCTGTGATTCGGTTTCGGGAACCCGTTGTACACGATGGGCACCTGATTCAAATTTTAGTCGTGAATAAGCGCCTTCACCGACAATACGGGCAATGATTTCTTTGAAACCACCATGTTCGCCTTCGGCCTTGTTTAAGACCTCAATTTGCCAGCGACGGCGTTCCGCATAGCGGCTGTACATTTTGAATAAATCGCCGGAAAAAATCGCTGCCTCATCACCGCCAGTACCGGCACGGATTTCAAGATAAATATTGCGCTGATCATTGGGATCTTTGGGCAATAGTAATTTTTGCAGTTCCAGTTCCAGTGTTTCCTGGCGTTCTTCAGCGGCCTGCATTTCGTCACGAGCCATTTGCCGGAGTTCAGGGTCACTTTCTGCCAGCATCGCTTCTGCTTCAGCAATATCGCTGAGTGTTTTTAAATAGGTGGCAAAGTTTTTAATAACCGGTTCCAGCTGGGCATATTCCTGAGATAACGTACGAAATTTCTTTTGATCAGCCATGACCGAAGGCTCGGCCAACAAACCACTGATTTCTTCATGACGTTCAGTCAGCGCTTCTAATTTGTGACGGATCGAATCTTTCAAGTGTTAATCCTTAATATTAAACAGCTGCCGCGCCGCATCCAGTAAAGGATTTGCCTCATCATTCTGAAATGCCGATAGGCGCAACTGACGGCTGGGTTCATGCAAAATTTTATTGGTCAAAGTCCGGGCCAGTTCTGACATGGCCAGTTCCGGAGCGATGCCTTGCTCTATCTGCCGAAGCGCTCTTTCGAGGACAATTTGACTGTGTTGCTGGGCATCATCGCGGATGGCACGAATCACCGGTACGGTATCCTGACTACGCATCCAGCCGGCAAAATGGTCGACCTGTGCGTCAATGATTTCTTCGGCTTGCTTGGCCGCATCGCGCCGGGATTGCAGATTTTCGGCAATAATATCGTGCAGATCATCTACGCAATACAAATAAATATCGTCGAGCTGGCCGACTTCGGGTTCAATGTCACGCGGCACGGCAATATCGACCATAAAAATGGGCCGTCGTTTGCGTTGTTTCAACGCGCTTTCGACCATGCCTTTGCCGAGGATGGGTAACTGGCTGGCCGTCGAGCTGATAACAATATCGGCTTCGGCCAAATGCGCCGGCATTTCACTGAGACTGATGGCATAACCATTAAACGGTTTGGCAATTGCAAGGGCACGCTCAACCGTACGATTGGCAATAATAACGCGCTTGATACCGTTGTCATGCAAATGACGGGCAACTAATTCAATGGTCTCGCCGGCGCCAATTAACATCGCCGTGGCCTGTTTCAGGTTGCTGAAAATCTGTTTCGATAGACTGACTGCAGCAAACGCGACCGATACTGGGCTATTGCCGATTGCGGTATCGGTACGCACTTGTTTGGCTACGGCAAACGCATGCTGAAATAATCGCCCGAGCGATTTGCCCAGAGTTTGCGCGTTGAGTGCTTGTGAATAAGCGGATTTGAGCTGACCAAGAATTTGCGGTTCACCAAGTACCATCGAGTCCAAACCGCAGGCAACACGATATAAATGGCGCACTGCCTCAACATCCTGATACTGATAACTGAACGGCAAAACATCGTTAACTTTGTCACGGCGTACCTGCTGCAACCATCGTAAAATGCCATTGTCATAGTCCTCGTCAACATGGCAATACAATTCGGTACGGTTACAAGTGCAAATAATCGCGGCTTCGACAATATCAGTTTGCTTTTGCAGTGATATCAGCGCTTCATACAAGGCTTCATTATCAAAGCTGAACTGCTCGCGGACAGCGACCGGGGCTGTGGTATGGTTGATGCCGAAACAGACAAGATGCATAAATAGGCGTCGCGTTAAATGCTGGTAAACTCTACAACCAAAAACCGGATTGTCGGGTATTTAATGAGTGATAAACCAAATTTGCCATTCTATCAAACTCAATCGCGCAGGTCGTTCTAATATGGATTTATTGCAACAGTTTTGGTTCAATGCCGGACAGCTTGTCCGCGGCGCAGCCTGGTCTAGCTTGCCACTGTTTTTGATGGCTTGCACTGCGACGCCTGCGCAACAGGCAAAAACGGAAACTGAGCCGGTGCCGGTCATTATCGAGCCTGCCGAAAAAACCTATCTACCACTGACCGCTGAACTGGTTTATTACATCCTGACTGCGGAAATTGCCGGGCAGCGCGGCGCGATTGGCGTCGCCAGCGATTTATATCAGGAAGCTGCCAAGAGCATTGATTCCCCCGCATTGGCAGAACGTGCGGCCCGTGTAGCGACCTTTTCACGTGATAAAACCCGCATCAATTCAGCGTTGGATCGTTGGCAAGCTGTTGATCCCAACGATGCGGATGTGCTGGTTATGCAAGTGCCTTTTATGTTGAATGACAAGCAATTTAATAAAGTTATCGACACAATGGACAAGGCGATTGCTCTGTCACCCGAAAAAGCGCCGGTTTATTTAGCGACTTTTTCAGAGCATCTAAGCGATATGGTTGATGGCGCTACCGCGCTGCCAATGATGCGCCGGCTGCAAAGTTATCGTGATAACGATCCGGAAACCCGTTTTGCCTATGCGCGGTTAGCAGTGTATTACAAAGAATATGACACAGCACTGAGCGAAGTTGATGCATTGCTGGCTGAAAAACCAAAACATGAGCCATTCTTAACGCTTAAATCCGAAATTCTGCAGCGCAGCGGCGATCCTGAAAAAGCCCTGAAACTGATTGCCAAAGCTGCCGAGAAAGAGGGAGCCAGTGAGGAACTGCGGTTTACCTATGCCAAATTACTTGGTGAAAGCGGCGATACTGCTAAAGCCAAAGCAGTGTTTGAAGAACTGAATCTGGAAAATCCTGACAATAAAGAAGTCTTATTTGCCCTCGGCCTGTTGGCGCTGGAAGAAAAAGACGGCCAGACTGCGAAAAGCTATTTCACTGAATTACTGCGCAAAGGCGATCCGGCACAACAAGCCGGTTATTTCATGGGCCTTGCTGAAGAAATGAATGGCAATATTGATGCGGCACTGGTCTGGTTTGCCTCGGTACCCGCTGAGAGTCAGCGTTTTGACAGTGCTCAGGGCCGTTACATCAGCCTTTTAGCCGATCAGGGTGATGTGGATAAAGCCCGCAACCATCTGGAGCTGATGCGTCAGCAACGCCCGGGTCAGGCACGCGAGTTTTATTTATTTGAAGCGGCGTTTTTGCAAGAACAGGATATGAAAAAAGAAGCCATGGCGTTATATGGCGAGGCTTTGCAACGGTATCCTGATAACTTTGAACTGCTTTACAGCCGTGCGATGCTTGCAGAATCGATGGATGATATGAAGCAGCTGGAAGCGGATTTGCGGCAGATCCTCGACAAAGATCCGGACAATACCCAAGCGTTAAATGCGCTCGGTTATACCCTGACGGATCGTACCGATAGGCATCAGGAAGCATTAAAACTAATTGAACGGGCGCTGGCACTTAAACCCGGTGATCCATTTTATCTTGATAGCCTGGGTTGGGTTCATTACCGTATGGGTAACTTGGAACTGGCAGAAAAATATTTACGTCAGGCGATTGCCGTTCAGCCGGATGCCGAATTTAACGCGCACTTAGGTGAAGTGTTATGGCAGCAAGGCAACAAAAGTGAAGCAAAACGGGTATGGGAAAAGGCTAAACAACAGGATCCTGATAATAAAGTGCTAAACGAAACCCTGAATCGATTAAATCCATGAGATTTTTACTGACCAGTAGTCTGCTGTTGCTTGTCACTGCTTGTACGCCATTCTGGCAGACCAAGCCGGTCACTCCCGCCGAGATCCTCTGGCAGCAGCGCGCAACCGAGTTACAGCAATTGGATGAGTGGTCATTTCGTGGCCGGACACTGATTCAGCAAGGCAAAGAAGGCTGGAATGCCGGTGTCAGCTGGGATCAAAATCAGGATAGCTTCAAAATCCGCCTGACCGGGCCATTTGCTCAGGGAGCGATAGAGCTTACCGGTAATGCTCAGCAAGTTGAAATGCTGACATCGGAAGGTGAAAGATTTACCGCAGAAACCCCAGAGCATTTATTAGAAGAAGTGCTTGGCTGGCGCCTGCCGGTCAGCGCCTTACGGGACTGGGTTCGCGGCCTGCCCTATCAGGATGAGCCTGTTACCTTGCGGGAAATTGATGATAAAGGTCATCTGCTGGCGATTAATCAGGCTGGCTGGCAGGTTGAATTTTTGCGTTATGTTCCGTTTGCCGGGCAGCAGATACCCGATAAAGTATTTATAAAGCACGATGACTTAAGTGTTCGCCTGGTGATTTCCGGCTGGAAGCAGCCTTGATCGAGTTTAGTTGGCCGGCACCGGCCAAGTTAAACCTGTTTTTACATATTACCGGCTGTCGTGAAGATGGTTATCATTTGCTGCAGACGGCTTTTCAGTTTGTGGATTATGGCGACATCTTAACCATCAAGGTCACTGACTCGCCGCAAATTACTCTGGCGCCTGCACTCCCCGGCGTGGCCGAAAACGATAACCTGATTATTCGTGCCGCGAAGTTATTGCAAAAGACCACCAACATTCAACAGGGCGCGCATATCCATCTGGAAAAAAAATTGCCAATGGGCGGCGGACTCGGTGGGGGCAGCAGTGATGCGGCAACGACATTAGTTGCATTAAATCAGCAATGGCGCTGCCAGCTATCAGAGGACGAATTAGCTGCTTTGGCGCTGCAGTTAGGCGCAGATGTGCCGGTGTTTGTGCGCGGTCATGCCGCCTGGGCGGAAGGTATTGGTGAACAGTTAACGCCGATTTCACCGCCGGAACCTTGGTATCTAGTGGTCATTCCGGACTGTCAGGTATCAACCGCAGAAATATTTTCCGCAACAGAATTGACACGTGACTGCGAACCTATCAAAATATCGGGCTTCCTTTCGGGGGAAGGCAGTAATGTCTGCGAAGCAGTGGTCAAGCGGCGTTATCCGGCAGTTGCCGAAGCGCTTGATTGGTTGGCAAGATATGCCGACCCAAAAATGACAGGTACAGGTGCTTGTATTTTTGCCAGCTTTGAAACAGCTGCCAAGGCACAACAAGTTTGGCAACAACTGCCGGCAACATGGCAGGGTTTTATCGCCAAAGGGTGTAATCAATCACCATTGTTGTCTGCAATCGATAATCACGCCAACGGTGGTTAATGATTGTCTGAGGATGAGTTTAAAACAGTTGGGGTATAGCCAAGCGGTAAGGCAGCGGGTTTTGATCCCGCCATCCCTGGTTCGAATCCAGGTACCCCAGCCACTCTTTTGTTTTTTTTGATTGAACTCGGCAGCTCAACTAGTGACTCAAAATCGAATCCTCCAGTTACAGCAGCGTACCGCCGATGACAACATGATGGTGTTCACCGGCAATGCAAATCGTAAGCTGGCTGAAAGCATCACAAATTTCCTCAATATTTCTCTTGGTAAAGCCACTGTTGAAAAATTCAGTGACGGCGAAATCATGGTCGAAATCCTCGACAATGTGCGCGGCAAAGACGTCTTTATTGTCCAGCCGACTTGCATGCCGACCAATGATAATTTGATGGAATTAATGGTCATGACCGACGCGATTCGTCGCGCGTCTGCCAAACGAATTACACTGGTAGTGCCGTATTTCGGTTATTCACGCCAGGATCGCCGGCCGCGTTCGGCCCGCGTTGCAATCACTGCCAAAGTGGTTGCCAATATGCTGACCGGTGTCGGCGCTGACCGGGTATTAACGGTCGATTTACACGCCGATCAGATTCAAGGGTTTTTTGATTGCCCGGTGGATAATGTTTACGCGTCACCGGTTTTGCTTGGTGATATCTGGAAACATAAATATGATGACTTGGTGGTGGTTTCACCTGATGTCGGGGGTGTGGTGCGCGCTAGGGCACTTGCCAAGCATCTTGATGTGGAACTGGCGATCATCGATAAACGCCGGCCGCGTGCGAATGTCGCTAAAGTAATGAATATTATCGGCGAAATTGAAAATCGTACCTGCGTCATGGTTGACGATATGGTCGATACCGCCGGTACGTTATGTGCTGCCTCGGCTGCGCTGAAAGAACATGGTGCCAATAAAGTCGTTGCCTACTGTACGCATCCGGTGTTATCGGGTCCTGCGGTGGTCAATATTGGGAAATCGTTGCTTGATGAATTGGTGGTGACCGACACCATTCCATTGCAGGCTGATGCGATTGCCAGCTCTAAAATCCGCGTGCTGAGCATTGCTGAAATGCTCGCCGAAGCGATGTACCGAATTAGTAACGAAGAGTCAGTCAGCTCTTTGTATATGGATTAACCCATTTGGGTTGAACGTGCCAAACCTGGTCGCGGGGGAGGCAAATGCCACGTAAAAGTGGCTCAATAACGGACCCAGGTCCGTTTTTTAGTCTTGGAGAAAGAGATGGAAAATTTATTTGTAGTACAAGCCGAAGCGCGTACTGACCAGGGGAAAGGTGCGAGCCGCCGCCTGCGTCGGGCGGGTAAAGTACCGGCTGTTGTTTATGGTACTGAGAAAAAACCGGTATCAATTTCAGTGGATCATAACCAGTTTATCCGCCATTTGGCTGAAGAAGCGTTTTATGCGCACATTCTGACGCTGGTGATTGATGGCAAGAAAAACCAGGTTGTGTTGAAAGATCTACAGCGTCATCCGGCGAATGACAACAAAATCATTCATGCTGATTTCCTGCGTGTAGATGCTAAACATGAAATGACCATGACGGTTCAGTTGCATTTCCTGAATGAAGAAAAAGCACCAGGCGTTAAAGCTGGTGGTCAGGTATCGCATCTGATGACTGAGGTTGAGATTGCCTGTCTGCCGAAAGATTTGCCGGAATATATCGAAGTCGATGTTGCTAAACTGGAAATGGATGAATACATTCACTTATCAGAATTGGTATTGCCTAAAGGTGTCACGCTGACTGCATTAAGCCATAGTCAGGATGAGCATTTGGAAGAAGGTGAGCGTTCATCTTACGATCAGGCAGTTGTCAGTATTCATGAGCCACGTGTTTCACAACTTGAAGAAGACGAAGTTGAAGACACTGAAGAAGCTGAAGAAAAACCAAAAGCTGAAAAAGACGAAGACGAATCAGAAGATTAATCTGCGTCACTGGGAGCCATTATGGACAACTGGATCATCGCCGGTCTGGGCAATCCCGGCTCCCAATATCAACACACCCGGCATAACGTCGGGTTCTGGTTGCTGGACCAGTTAGCCGCTGATTACGGCGTATCGTTTAAAACTGATAGCCGTTTTCAGGGTGAGCTGGTTCAGCACACCACACCAGAAGCCAAAATCTGGCTGCTCAAACCGCTGACTTTTATGAACCGTAGCGGTCAATCAGTTGCAGCGCTGGCTAATTTCTACAAAATTCCACCGGAAAACCTGCTGGTCATCCATGATGAACTGGATTTACCACCGGGCACTATTCGTCTGAAAAAAGGCGGTGGTCATGGTGGTCATAATGGCTTGCGCGATATCATCGCGAAAAATGGTGGCCAAAAAGATTTTTTGCGTTGCCGGATTGGCATAGGTCATCCCGGTAACAGCAAACAAGTGGCGGATTATGTGCTGAGTAAACCCTCAGCAGATGATCGCCAACAGATTTTGCACGGCATCGATGACGCACTGCGAACGTTGCCCGATGTGCTCAATAACCAACTCGAAAAAGCCATGAACTGGCTGCATTCACAATAGGATTTTGCATGGGATTTAAATGCGGCATCGTCGGTTTGCCAAATGTCGGTAAATCAACCTTATTTAACGCGCTGACCCAAGCGGGCATCGAAGCGCAGAACTATCCGTTTTGTACTATTGAGCCAAACGTCGGCATCGTGCCAATGCCTGATCCACGTCTGGATAAACTGGCGGCTATTGTTAAACCGCAAAAAGTCCTGCCGACCACGATGGAGTTTGTTGATATCGCAGGTTTAGTTGCCGGCGCTTCCAAAGGCGAGGGTCTTGGCAATAAATTCCTGGCCAATATTCGTGAAACGGATGCCATTGCCCATGTGGTGCGCTGTTTTGAAGATGAAAATGTAGTTCACGTTGCCGGCAAAATATCGCCTATCGATGATATTGAAGTGATTAATACCGAGCTGGCACTGGCTGATTTGGAATCGGTTGAAAAAGCGATTCTGAAAACCACCAAAGATGCCAAAGGCGGCGATAAAACGGCTAAAGCGCGGTTGGCGCTGCTGGAGCAAATGCGTGCGCATTTAGATACCGGTCAGCCGGTGCGGGCAATGAATCTGGATGCGGATCAACTGGATTTAATGACTGGTCTGCATTTGCTGACCATCAAACCGACGATGTATATCGCCAATGTCGCCGAAGATGGCTTTGACAATAATCCGGCGCTGGATGCCGTTAAAGCACTGGCTGAAAAAGAAAATGCAACGGTAGTCGCGATTTGTGCTGCGATTGAATCTGAAATTGCTGATTTGGCCGATGAAGATAAAGCTGAATTTCTGGCTGAACTAGGCCAGGATGAGCCCGGTCTGAATCGGGTGATTCGCAGCGGTTATCAATTATTGGGTTTACAGACTTACTTTACCGCCGGCGTTAAAGAAGTGCGTGCGTGGACGGTGGAAGTTGGCGCCACTGCACCGGAAGGTGCCGGCGTTATTCACACCGATTTTCAGAAAGGTTTTATCCGCGCAGAAGTCATTAGCTATGATGATTTTGTGCAGTATAAAGGTGAGCAAGGTGCCAAAGATGCTGGTAAGTGGCGTTTGGAAGGCAAAGAGTACATCATCAAAGATGGTGATGTGATGCACTTCCGGTTTAACGTTTAGATCAAAAAACCCTCCACAATGTAAGTTCAACAAGCACTCTGAAGCAAAGGAAGAGTCATGAAAAGATTGTTTTTAGGGGTGCTGTTGGCACCATTTTTTGTAAGTATTGCTTATGCAGATTCGACAATGGATAAATGCATACTGTCTAAAATGCTTACTTCAGATGACAGTGTCACGGTAGGGAATATTCGTGAGATTTGTGCTGCAGAAGTGGCGATGGATAAGCAATATGAGGTTGAACCGGTCTTATATGCTGATATGCCGGAACAACAAGAGAATATTTCCAACAACGATGCCATCAAAATTGAAACGGCCGATGGTTCAGCGCTTTCCCGTCGTTTAATGCTGGAAAAAACGCAATCGAATAACCCGTTTGCTTTCTTACCTCACCGGCCGAATTATTTTATCTTCAGCAACAATATCGGTTCATCTAACGAAGATCCTTTTGATGCTGCCGATCCGGATCGAGATTATGATTTTCAGCCATGGGAAAGCAAATTTCAGATCAGCTTAAAACTGCCAGTGGTTCGTGGTTTGTTTGATGGTCATGCTGATGCGTTTATCGCCTATACCAACCGATCTTTTTGGCAAATGTTCAATAGTGACAGCTCAGCGGCTTTTCGTGATTCCAATCATGAACCGGAAGCCTGGCTGTCTTTTGCTAACGATACTGAATTACTGGGTTTCAAAAACTCATTGATTAATGTTGGTATCAACCATCAATCTAACGGGCAAAGTGGTGTGTTGTCTCGCAGCTGGAATCGTGTGTTTGCGGAATTTGTGGTAGAAAAAGGCGACTTTTATTTCGCTTTACGCCCCTGGTATCGGATTCCTGAAAGCAGTAGTTCGGATGATAACCCGGATATAGAAAAATATTTGGGAAATTTTGATTTCACGTCTGTTTATAAATATGGCGATCACAGCTTTGATCTAATGATTCGCAACAATTTACGTGGCGATAATAAAGGCGCGACGCAGTTGGGCTGGAGTTTTCCGATGTATAAAAATTTCAAGGGTTATGTGCAATGGTTTAATGGTTATGGCGAAAGTTTGATTGATTATGACCACCGTACCAACAGCATTGGTTTTGGTATTCAATTCAGTGACTGGCTGTAAACAGTTTTGAATGGTTGATATTTAGTCACCGGCAACGTAAAATGCTCGGCTTCGTGGCTACATAGCTCAGTTGGTTAGAGCACATCACTCATAATGATGGGGTCCCTAGTTCGAATCTAGGTGTAGCCACCATCGAATCCAAAGAAACCTGCCTCGGCAGGTTTTTTTATGCCTGCTTTTTGGTCACTTTCCTTTAAACTGCTTGAAAGCAGCCGAGCTGGAATAGCGCAATGTTTGAAATCAAAACCATCGCTTTGTTTTTCGCGACAGCGCTGGCCGAGATCATCGGCTGTTATTTGCCATATTTATGGTTAAAGCATGATAAACCGATATGGTTATTAATCCCGGCGGCATTGAGTCTGGCGTTATTTGCCTGGTTATTATCGTTGCATCCTGTTGCAGCAGGACGGGTGTATGCCGCTTATGGCGGCGTGTATATTTTTACTGCATTATTCTGGTTGTGGTGGGTCGATGGCATTCGGCCAAGCCATTGGGACCTCGTCGGTGGCTTAGTGGCCATGTTGGGCATGGCGATCATTATGTTTGCCCCGCGGCATAGTTAGCCCGGATTTGGCTGGATCTTAAAATGTTTGAATCATTTAACAACCTTAAACTTCCAAGCGAGATTATTTTGTCTGATTCCTTAATAAGCCTGGTGATTAGCAGTAGTATTCTGATTGCTGTAGTACTGCTGTTACGGGCATTAACGGCTCGCTTTATTAAACAAAAAGTCGAGTCATACGAGTTGCGCAGGCGCTGGTTGGTTCAAACCCGCAATGGCCTGATTCTGTTGATGGCGCTTGGATTGATCTTTATCTGGGGTCAGGAATTACGCACGCTGGCATTGTCAGTGGTGGCGATTGCTGTGGCCTTTGTCGTTGCCACCAAAGAGCTGATTTTATGTGTGATGGGCTCAATTCTGAAAACCGGCGCCGGTTCTTTTACCATCGGTGATCGGATTCAGGTCAAAGATTTCCGCGGTGATGTCATAGATCAGAACTTGCTGGCAACCACGATTCTGGAAGTCGGTCCCGGCAAACTGACGCATCAGCGTACTGGTCGTCTGATTGTATTACCGAATGCGATGTTTGTCGCTGAGCCGGTCATCAACGAGAGCTATACCAACGATTATATTTTGCATGTATTCATCGTGCCGTTTAAACGGGAAGATGACTGGCAGGCAGCGCAAAAGGCTTTTTTGCAGGCTGCTAACCGGCATTGTTTGCCATATATGAATGAAGTGCGTAATTACATGAAACAAATCAGTCAGCATCGCGCGGTTGAAGTCCCCTCGGTAGAGCCCAGAGTCACTTTGCAAGTGCCGGAAGCAGATGAGATTCATCTGGTCATTCGTATTCCAGCGCGCGCCCACCAGCGGGTGCAGGTCGAGCAAGCTATTCTTAACGAGGCATTGACGGGGCAGCCGAGCCCGGTGGAACCGTAAAATTTACACAGCTTCATTAAAATATTGTTATAAGAAAATCGTTTTTCTAACACAAAAGGAGAGCAGAAATGAGCATGATGCAGGAATTTAAAAACTTCGCCTTACGGGGCAACGTCATTGATATGGCCGTCGGTATTATTATCGGTGTTGCCTTTGGCAAAATTGTCTCATCGTTTGTATCGGATGTTGTTATGCCGCCGCTGGGTTTATTGTTGGGGGGCGTCGATTTCAAGGATCTGGCGATTGTACTGAAAGAAGCGGTTGGTGATACGCCGGCGGTTTTACTTTCTTACGGGGCTTTTATTCAGACGGTAGTCGATTTTGTCATTATCGCGCTGGCGATTTTTGTTGCTGTCAAAGTCATGAACTCAATGAAAGCGAAGGAAGAAGCTGCACCAGAAGGCCCACCGTCGTTGTCTAAACAAGAAATACTATTGACTGAGATCCGCGATCTGCTCAAGGAAAAATAAACGATTCGTTTCAGACTACCAATGCTGCGGCTGGCCTAACAGACGCTGGATCTGCCGGTAAATAGCCTGTAAATCATCAATACCGGTCCGGGCCAGTGCCTGATGATCTTCTTCATACTGATTTTTCAGGCCAGCCGCCGCATGGAAGAGCTCGGTGAAGGCAAGTTTTAACTGATCCAGCCAGTGCCGGTTAAATAAGTCTTCTTTGCGGGCCTGAACGATCCAATGATTGAAATGACTCTTTTTCGGATTCATTAATGGCCAGCCATGAATCAGATCCGGATCTGAGTGTAAGTTTTCAATGATCCGTTGCAACCAGACATCCATCTGCAATTGCATCTGCGTGATCAATCGCAGCTGCGGATTCATGACTGTTTTGCCATGTTCAAGCCAGACAGGATTAGGCTGGTAATCAGTCAGCCAGTTTTCAACGGTATCTGCTGGCATCGGGGCAGCGATGATAAACCCCTGTGCCAGATCACACCCCATTGTCATCAGCATCAGACCATGGGCGACTGTTTCAACCCCTTCGGCAATCACTTCATGTTGGAACGCTTCCGTCAGGCTAATGACGCCATCGACAATGGTAAAGTCGTTGGCATCATCAAGAATATCGTGAACAAAGCTCTGGTCAATTTTAATGACGTCCACTGGTAAATGCCGTAAATGACTCAGCGAAGAATAGCCTGTGCCAAAATCATCGAGCGCAATCCGAATACCAAGCCCTTTGCGACAATTACGGATAATGCTTGAAATATTATGAATATCGCTAAGCACACTGCTCTCCAGTACTTCTAATAGAAAATAGCTGGAATCCACGTCAGGATATTTGGAGAGCACATAATCCAGCGCTTCCAAAAAGCCTGACCATTGCAGGTGATAGGCTGAAATATTCACACTGACCGACAACTTCAAATCGTGTTGATGTAATTGCTGAATTTGTTTCAATGCCTGTTCGATAACCCAATTGCCAATACGGATTTCGAGCTCAGCACCATTTGCGGCGGGTAAAAACTCTGATGGATGCAGCAGTCCCCGCTGCGGATGTTGCCAGCGTAACAAGGCCTCAAAGCCCGTCACTTCACCCGTCCGCATGTGAACCTTGGGCTGATAGTACAGGCACAGTTGATTGTTATTGAAAGCCTCATGCAACTCGGCCAGCTGACTTTGCTGATGCAGGCGCAACTGATCGTGCAAGGCATCAAATAAGTAATGTTGATTACGACCGCTTTGTTTGGCTTGATACATGGATTGGTCGGCATGACGCAATAGTGTATCGGCATCGGCATTATCCAGCGGATACAGTGTCACGCCCATGCTGGCGCTCAGCTTGATGGGATCGTTATCAATTTTATAAGGCAGGGCGATGGTGCGCTGAAGGCGGCCAATAAGCTGTTCGCAGTGATTTACCGAGCTGATGTCATTGAGCAAAATGGCAAATTCATCGCCGCCCAGCCGTGATGCCGTATCATCCTCGCGGATACATGCTTTGATGCGTTGTGACACTTCGATCAGCAACTGGTCACCGACTTCATGACCATAGCGATCATTAATGGGTTTAAAGCCGTCCAAATCCAGAAAGACGACCCCCAGCAAGCTGTGTTGCCGGTCACTATGTGCAATTGCCAACTGAAAACGATCTGCAAACAGGCTGCGATTGGGCAACTGCGTCAAAATATCGTAATGCGCCATCATTTCCAGCGCTTGCTGCTGTTGTTTGCTTTCGGTGATATCGGAAAACAGCCCCAGATAATGCAAGGTGTCACCGTATTCATCAACCAATGTAGAAATGGTCAACAGCTCGGCAAATAATTCACCATTTTTATGCCGATTCCAGATCTCGCCCTGCCAGTGTCCTTCGTCGATTAGTTGCTGCCACATTAACTTATAAAAGGTGGCTGGGTGTTTGCCGGATTTCAGCAAAGACGGTGGTCTGCCGATGACTTCAGCACGGCTGTAGCCGGTAATTTCAGTAAAAGCCGGATTGATATCGACAATCAGACCACTGGCATCAGTTATTAAAATGCCTTCATGGGCCTGATTAAACACCCGGCCAGACAGTTTGAGTTTTTCCTCAGCACGTTTGCGATCGCTGATGTCATATAAAATCACCACATAACTTTGCTGTTTAGGGTCTGCGACCATGGTGGTGTTGGCGAGCACATATTTTCGCTGACCATGCTTACAACACACCTCAACTTCCAGCGGCTGCGGTGGCTTTTTGAGATTGTGTGCCTGCTGTAAATGTTGCGACCATATTTTTTGCACCCGGCGTCGATAGGCTTCATCGGGATAGGCCTGTACCCACCATTTTTCGATAGTGGGAATATCGGACAAGGTATAACCAAAGGTATCGGTAAAAGCCTGGTTCACAAAGGTGATATTGTCGGCATCATCGTGAATGACATGGGGTACCGGAGAAGTATTGATGATGGATCGTAGCCGTTTTTCGCTGCGTCCTAAAATGACCTTGGCCTGGCGCAGGCGCAGTAGCCAGAATCCAAACAGCAACAGTAATATCAGCATAGCGATGCCGATTTTCCAGATAAGTTCGGTTGATGGGCCCGCAGGCAAAGACAGTCCCATCCAGGTATTTTCGATGCGTTGTTTCTCGGCCGGTGTGATGCTGGCCAAAACTTTATTTATCATCGACAATAATTCCGGATGGACCGGGTTGACACCGATCCGATAGGCGGTCATATCGCCGGTCTGTCCGGCAAACTGCAGGTTAATCAGATCAGCCTGTTTGATAGCGTAATTGGTATAGGCAGCATCGCCGACATACGCATCTGCTTCACCAATGGCAACCTTTTGCAAGGCTTGCTGCGTGGTATCAGTGAGCAATAAATTAATCGCCGGGTAGTCTTGAGCCAGTTTTTCCTGGACAAAATAATCCCGCTCAACAGCAACCGTTTTACCGGCCAGATTATCCAGTGAGCCGATATAGCCGTAACGATTGGCATTGACGATAACAATCGGGTTGGTGATGTAGGGCAGGGTGAAATCAAGAAACTCCGATCGCTGTGGATTGCTGTTTAGACAGGCCAGCATATCCAGTTCCCCGCGTTGTGCCATGTCCATGACTTCATGCCAGGGACGGTCAGCGACAATATCAAACTTGACGCCCAACCGATCTTCCAACAAATGAATATACTCAGCCGCCAGCCCCACATATTGACCGTTATCGTCGATCCACTCATAAGGGGCAAACTCTCTGTCGACGCCCAGCCGAATCACAGGATGTTGATCCAGCCAGGCCTGTTCTTCTTCGGTGAGTTTCAAAAAGCTATGTTTATCCGCGATGAAATTTTCAAGCTGGGTATCACTGAGCGCGGGGGCAATACCCAGACGGTGATAGATATTGGCAGCTCGCCTTAGCCTTGAGACTTCCAGCTTACCGATGGGGAGCAGATCGGGCACCATCAATTTACGGATTTCCTGCGCTTCATTTCGCAGTTGTTCAAGGCTCAGCGGGGTTGGGTAATTTTTTAGGATCAGCTCAATGGCCTGCTCGGGATGTTCTAGCGCATAACGCCATCCTTTCAGGCTTGCCCGCTTAAAAGCAGCCGCCCTTTCCGGAAAATTACGCAGCTCCCGGTCACTGGTAAATAAAATATCGCCATAAAAATCAAACCCATAGCTTTGTGGATTGATAATGTTGATGGCAACGCCTAGTTCCCGGAATCTGAATGGCTGATCAGTGATATAACCGGAAATTACATCAGTTTCATCGTTGATCAAACTATTGATATCCCCGCTCAGAGGCAGGTGGTGGTAATCGCCGGATCCCAGGCTGGCATCGGCTAACAGTGCATTCAGGATGGCGCTGCTGCCGGCGCTCTGGTCGAACATGATACGTTTGCCACGCAGCTCATAAGGACTTACAATCCCGGCGCTGCGCTTGCTAATCAGTATCAGTGGATCATGTTGAAAAATAGCTGCCAGGGCTTTAATGGGTGCGCCACTGGCATACTGAGCCAGCAAGCCCATGCCGCCAATGCC